>NZ_CP022367.1:1105000-1405000 GCF_003119115.1 Azospirillum sp. TSH58 | reverse complement strand
TGGCGCCGATCAGCACGGCCAGAACCGCCACCTCCGGCAGGACCGACGGGCCGAAGCCGGCCAGCCGCCGGTAGATCAGCGTCGGCAGCACCGGAATCCCCGCCGGGATGCCGAGCAGCGCCGGAACCCCGAAATTGCCCAGCGCCGCGACGAAGGACAGGGCCAGCCCGGCGGCCAGCCCCGGCAGGCTGAGCGGCAGGACGATGGTGCGCAGCACCCGCCCGCGCCGGGCGCCCGCCGCCTGCGCCGCCTCGACCAGATCGCGCGGCACGGCGCGCAGGGCGGCGCGCAGCGCCAGGAAGACCAGCGGCGCGTGCTCGATCCCCATCACCAGGATCATCCCGGCGGAGGAATAGACGGGGTTCGGCGTGCCCGGCGCCGGGGCGAGGCCCAACGGCTTCAGCAGCGGGCTGCCCGACCCGGCGAGGTGAATCCACGACAGGGCCACGATCTGGGCCGGGATCATCAAAGGCAGGATCAGGCAGAAGGCCAGCGCCGTCTTGCCCCTGAGGTCGGTCATGCCGCAGAGCAGAGCGAAGGGCACGCCGAGCGCCGCCGCCACGACCGTGGCCCCCGCCGCGATGGCGACGCTGTTGCCGGTGGCGCGCCACGTCATCTTGGACGTCAGCACGCGGGTCATCGCCGTCAGGTCGCCCGACGCCATCGGCCCGGCCACCTCCCACACCAGCCGCAGGATCGGCAGCAGGACGATCAGTCCGGCCAGCGCGAACAGCAGCGGCGCCCCGGAAACGGAAAAACCACCGGCGGCCCGATAAGGCCGCCGGTCGTTGAGGGTGGCAAGACTCATTTTTATCCGCCGGATGGGCTCAGCCGCCGAACAGGTCGGCGAAGTCCTTCTTGTTGGCCTCGTCGTCCTTCAGCGCCTTGGCCGGGTCATAGGGCATCAGCGAGATGAAGGAGGTGTCCGGGAACCCCGCCGGCGGCGCCACCCCCGGCAGCGCCGGCAGGAAGCCCTGGCGGGAGGCCAGCTCCTGCCCCTCCTTGCTCAGCAGGAAGGCGATGAAGGCCTTGGCGGCGTCGGGATTCTTGCTGGTGTTCAGGATGGCGACCGGCTCGGTCACCGCGCTGACGCCCTCCTTGGGGAAGACGAAGGCGACGGGGGCGCCCTTGGCCTGCTCGCGGATCGGCAGGTAATCGACGATGACGCCGTACAGCTTCTCGCCGCTGGCCACCGACTTCAGGATGCCGCCGTTGCCCTTGGCGGCCGTGGTGCCGTTGGCCTGGAGCTTCTCGTAGAAGGCCATGCCGAGGTCCGGCTGCTCCTTCACGGCGGCCATGTGGATGGCGGCGGCGCCGGAATAGAGGGGGCTGGGCATCACGGTGGTGCCCTTGGCCTCCGGCTTCAGCAGGTCGAGCCAGGAGGAGGGCTTCATCGGCGCCGCTGTGTTGTAGGCGATGCCGGTGGTGATCAGCTTGGTGGCGAACCACGTGCCGTCCGGATCGTGGGTGCCGGGGCGGTAGCCCTGGACCGGCGCGTCCTTGTAGGCCAGCAGGCGCTTCTCCGCCTTCAGCGACTCCATGGTCACGGCGTCGGCGATCAGCAGCAGGTCGGCCTGCGGGCTGCCCGCGGCGATCTCGGCGCGCAGCTTGTTCATCAGCTCGGTCGTGCCGCTGCGGACCCATTCGACCTCGACGCCGGGGTTCTTGGCCTTGAAGGCGTCCACCGTCTGCTTGGCGTCGGCTTCGAGCTGCGAGGTGTAGAGCACCAGCTTGCCGGCGGGCTTGCCGATGGTGGTCTGGGCGGCGGCCTGGGCGGGCAAGGCCAGCAGAAGCGCGCTCGCGGCGGCGGCGATTGTCGTTCCGATGGCGGCGAACGCCGCGGCGAGGTGTGTGCGCTTGGCCTTCATGTCTCCCGTTTCCCTCTCTGGTCGTCTCCGCCGGTCCGGAGCCCCATTGGAGTGCCCCGGTATGCGAACGAAGGCCCTTGTTTACGCCAGAACCATGACAGCCACGTGACGGCGACCGTTCCGGACGGTTCTCAGCGTCATACCCGATTGAGGCGGCTCAGGGAAAGGGGACGCCCCGCGGGGGAAGGATCGGCGGACGCGGTTTCCTCCCTGCGGAGGCCCAGCGCGGTGCGCGTGGCCTCCAGCCGGTCGGTGGAGCGCGCCACCGCGGTGGCGCTGGTGCGCAGGCGGTACAGGCTGCGCACCATGCTGTCCACCGCAGCGCCGCGGAGCTGGGCGGCGCGGGCGGCGGGCGCATCCTTGTCGTCGGGCACGGCGCGCAGGGGCGCCGGCTTGGTCACCAGCAGGGTGGAGACTTCCAGCCGCATGGCGTTGTCGCGGACCGCGTGCACGCGGTGGACCAGCTCGGCCAGCGAGATGTCGCGGCACAGGCCACGGCACCACAGGGCGCCGGTTTCCGACCGCATGCAGAATCCGCAGCCCGTCTCCTGGCGCCACAAGCGCTTCGCGGTGTGTACCGGCATGCTCCACCTCGTTGCTCCGGCTTCAGGAAAGCGCCGGAGGGGCCCGCGAGGCAAAGCGTCTTTGGCGATACCGCTCTGTGGGGAGGCGGCGACGCCCCTTCTTCGAACGGAACCGCGCGAAGGGCTTGGAAGACAAGCCGTTCGGCAGCACCCTATACGGGCGACAGCCCAAGCGACAGGAGCAAGGACCGTGACCAGCGACGCCACCGACCGGCCCATCCTTCAGATCGAGTATTGCCGCCAGTGCCGCTGGATGCTGCGCGCCGCCTGGATGGCGCAGGAGCTTCTGACCACCTTCGAGGACGAGCTGGGCGGTGTCACCCTGATGCCCGGCACCGGGGGCGTGTTCGCGGTGCGGCACGGCGCGGCGGTGATCTGGTCGCGCAAGGAGGAGGGCCGCTTCCCCGACATCACCGAGCTGAAGCAGCGGGTGCGCGACCACATCGCTCCGGACAAGCCCCTGGGCCACGCCGACCGCAAGCGGCCGGCGGAGCCATGAGGACAAACGCTTAGCGGACGGCCTTCACGTCGGTGACGGCCACCGTCTGCTTGGGCGGCGCGGAACCGAAGCCCTGCTCCAGCAGTTCGGCGACCTCGCGGTCGCGGGAGGCGGCGGTGGTGCCGCCCAGGACGACGGCGACCAGCCGCTGGCCGTTGCGGCTGGCGCTGCCGGCGAGGTTGAAGCCGCTGAGGTTGATGAAGCCCGTCTTGATGCCGTCGTACCCTTCCACCCGGCCGAGCAGCCGGTTGTGGCCGGGCACCACCGTGCCGTTCCAGTCGAAGCGCGTGCGCGAGAAGTAGGCGTATTCCCGCGCCGGGCGGGACACGATGGCGCGCGACAGGCGGGCCATGTCGCGGGCGGTGGTGCGCTGCTCCTTGTGCGGCAGGCCCGAGGCGTTGCGGAAGGTGGTGCTGGTCATGCCCAGCGCCTGCGCCTTGGCCGTCATCATCTCGGCGAACTGCTCCTCGCTGCCGCCCAGCGCTTCGGCGAGCACGACGGCGACGTCGTTGGCCGACTTCACCGTCAGGGCGAGGATCGCGTCCTCCACCCGGATGGTCGAGCCGACGGCGAGGTTCAGGCGCGACGGCTTCTGGTTGGTGGCGTGGCGCGAGACCGGCAGTTCCTGGTCCAGCCGCAGCGTGCCCCGCTCCAGCGCCTCGAAGGTCAGGAGCAGGGTCATCATCTTGGTCAGCGACGCCGGGTAGGTCAGCGTGTCGGCGTTCTCCGAATCGAGGACCCGGCCCGACTGCGCGTCCATCAGCACATAGGCATGGACCGGGCGGAAGACGGCGGCGCCCGCCACGGTGCCGGCGGCGGCCCCGGCGGCGACGCGTCCCGCACGGCGCGCCTTGCCGGTGCGGTGGACGGCGGCCTTGCGGACGGCCGCCTTCTGGGTGGCCGATTTGTGGACGGCGGCCTTGTGCACGGTCCGGACGGCGGCGGGCTTCGCCGCCGTCTTGGACGCCGCGGCCTTCTGAGGCGCCGTCTTGGCGACCGTCTTGGCGGCGGGCTTGGGCGCTTGCTTGCGCACCGTCTCCTGGGCCGCCTTGGCGAGGGCGTCCGCAGGGTTGAAGGCGACGGGCGTGGCAACGGCCAGGGACAGAAGCAGCGGCAGGACGAAACCGTACGGCGAACGCGGCATGATGGCGACCGGATGGAGAGATGGTCGCCTCCTGTACCCTGAAAGCGGTTAACAAAAAATGTGTCGAATCTCTGGCGCCTTGTGTGATTTTGCGGTTTCCGGAGCCCTGCGGCCATTTACCAATCGATCGGGCACCCTCCACCGTTGCCTGTGTCGCAGCGGCAACTCTGCTGTGCACATTGTGGCACAGAAGCATCATCCGGCGCGATGTCACTTGTGCCTTGCCGCCGCGGGCGTCAGATGTCTTATGCCGAAAGGGCGCTGGTTCCCGCGTGTCGTCCGTGCGACCTCACGTATGGACAGGGCCTTTCGTTAGCCGTCTGTTCATCGCCGCGTGGGATGCTTCGATTATGCTGACGACCATTCGCACCTGCGCCCGGCCCGCCCTCGGATCGAGGGTGGCCGCGTGCCTCCTCGCCGGGCTGCTCGCCCTGCCCGCGCAGGCCGCGCCGTCCACCGCTTCGGGCACCTCCACGGGCCGGGATGTCGTGGGAACCTGGATCGCGCGGATCGACCAGCGCGCCGCCGAACTGGAGGCCATGCCCCGCGTGCAGCAGACGCGCGTGGGTTATGGCTCCGTCCTGAAGAAGGGCGACGGCGGCATGGTCGACGTGGTCGCACCCGGACCCGTGCGCCCGTCCGACGTGCCGGAGGGCACGCCCCCCGCCGCCGGAGCGGTTCCGACGGTCGTCGTGACGCCGCCCGCCGAACCGGTCCCGCAGGCCGATCCGTCGGCGACGCCGGGCAACGCGCTCAGCGGGACGGCGACGCCCGGCACGGTGGTGGAGGTGCTGCCCCCGCCCCCGGCCCTGACCATCCAGGTGCGGGCACGCGCCGCCGACCGCGTCGGCCGCCTGTCCACCCGGCTGATCGAACTGGGCTTCCTGAACCAGGAGCAGTGGACGGAGACCTTCGACGACAACCTCGAGACCGCCGTCCGCGCCTTCCAGCTCTCCGAAGGGCTGATGCAGGACGGCAAGGTCGGCGAGGTCACGCGCCAGGCGCTCGACCGCACGCCCAAGGAGGCCGCCAAGCTGATGCGCGGCGCCACCGCGTCGATGCGCGCCTTCCAGGCGTCGGTTCCGGACACGGTGATCCTGGTCAACCTGCCCAGCCAGACCGTGACCTACATCGAGCGCGGCAAGCTGAACTTCACCATGCGCGCCGTGGTCGGCCGCCCGTCGCGCCAGACCCCGCTGCTCCAGGACCGCGTCACCAGCGTGACGATCAACCCGACCTGGACCGTGCCGCCGACCGTGCTGGTCGAGGACAAGCTGCCGGTGCTGCGCAAGAAGGGCAACACCGGCATCAAGGACGCCGTCGTCTATCTGGACGGGGTCGAGGTGGTGCCGGAAAGCATCAACTGGTGGCAGGTGACGCCGGAGCGCATCCGCATCGTCCAGAAGCCCGGCGACGACAACGCCCTCGGCCGCTTCCGCTTCAACCTGACCAACGGCGACGGCATCTTCCTGCACGGCACCAACGACCCGCGGCTGTTCGAGCGCGACCTGCGCGCCGCCAGCTCCGGCTGCGTGCGGCTGGCCGACGCCCGGATGGTGGCGGAGACGCTGCTGCGCCCCGCCAAGCTCGACTCCGCGGCGATCGAACGTCAGTTGGACAGCGGCAAGACCAAGACGGTCTCCTTGCCCAACGCCGTGCCGGTCCGCTTCGTCTACTGGACCTCCACGGTGGAGACGGACGGCACCGTGCGGGTGCATCCGGGCATCTACGACGATGTGCCGACCAGTTCGTCCGCTCCGTCGGCCACCCAGGCTCCCGCCGCCGTGGGGACCGTCTCGGCCCCGCGCCGGGTGGAGCCGAAGCCGGCCCGCCCGACTCCGGCCGCCGCTCCGCAGCCGGCCCCGGCGCCCGCCCAGTCCTCCTCCACGACCACCCCGGCCCGCGCCGCCGACACGCGCAACGGGGCCGAGGCCGTCCGCACGGCGATGTGACGCCGCCGCGCAGGAGCACGCTTTGCGGAACGTGGAAAAGGCGCCGTCTCGACGGCGCCTTTTTTCGTACCCATCTATCTTTTGGCGGCGCCCCGTCCCGCGCCGCGGCGGAGGTGCGTCATGATCCCCTTCCCGGCTTCGGCGCGGTTGTGCGCCCTGCTCCTGCCCGCCCTTCTGATGGCTCCGGCTCCCGTGTTCGCCGGTGGCTGGCATGGAGGGAATTTCTTCGGCTTCAGCATCTCGCTGCCGCTGGCCTTCGGTTTTCCGCCGCCCCTCTATGTTCCGCCGCCACCGCCCGTGGTCTATGTGCCGGTCCCCCAGCCGGTTCCGGCGGCGCCATTGGCCACCCGGACCTCCCCCACCTATCTCGGCCCCGGCGGGCGCTCCTGCCGCGATTTCCAGATGCCCGGCGTGGTCGGCGGACGCCCCGCGACTCTGGTCGGAACCGCCTGCCTGGATCCGGATGGCCAGTGGCGGGTGATCGGTTGAAGCGGGGGCCGAGGACGGGCAACTCTATCCGCAATATCGGGATATCCCCAGAAGCTGTGGGTAACTCTGTGAGCGAATCCGGGAGCAACCTGTGAGCATGGCCGTGAATCCGCGGCCCCGACCAAATTGCCTAAATTTCAGGCACGCCTGAGAGCGTGGAATTGCCCGGCTTTTGTGGGTTTCCACGGTTCCAAACGAGTCTGGAAAAACAAAAAAGCAACATTCGCAGAGTCAAGGACGCCGTTCAGCTGAATGTGCATAACTCGGGCTAACCCGGACCATTGGCCTGCCCCACCGTTTCGACCGGAGCGCCGGGGACGCTCCAAGCCTCACACGCACAGGCGGGCCAGCAGATCGGCCAGCCGGCTCCGTTCGTCCGCGGACAGGCGCCCGGTCAGCTCGGCCTCCGCCCGCGCGATGGCGGGCCCCGCCGTCTCGACCACCCGGCGCCCGCTGTCGGCCAAGCTGACGAGGTTGCGGCGGCGGTCCAGGCTGTCGGGGCTGCGCAGGAGATAGCCGCGGTCGATCAGCCGCACCACCACCCCCTGCATGGTGGCGGGGTCCATCGCGATGCTGCGGCCCAGGTCGATCTGCGACATCGGCCCATGCTGGTGAAGCGCCGCCAGCGCCGCCCATTGCGGCGCCGTCAGGTTGAAGTTGGTCAACGCATCGCTCAGCATGGCCGTGGCGCGCTGGTGAACGCGCCGGATGCGGCTGTGAATGGATTCGGCGGGCACGGTGCAAAGGGCGACGTCGCAACCCTCCTTACCGTCGGCGGAGCCGTTGCCGGCCATTTCGGTCCGGAGAGCCATGAACGCGGCGGCCTCGTGTCAATGAAAGACACTTTGGCCTTTAACACCGATCTGTGTCGGTTGTATTTCAGGAGCGGCTTACGACGTTACCGTTCTGAAATATGACGAATGTCGAGGTCACTCGGCCGCTTGACGGAGCGATGACGCGGTCCCGTCGCGGGCTTCCCGCCGCTCCAGATCGATGAGTTCGACCATCCGGCGCTCCACGGCGACCAGATACTCGCGCGTTTCGAGCCCGCGGCACTCCCGGCTGTGCCGGCGCAGCAGGATGATGGCTCGGTAGGAGGGACTGTGGTTCCACGGCATGGTCGGCTCGCGCGGAAAGACGGTGGTGGGGGCCCCCATTACAATCGAGAAATATTACGGGAATGCGAGCGGCGCCATGAAAATGATTCGTTGTGACCGGGACCCTGGATTGCTCGGATCGGTTACGTTCGCCGCCGTCGCGACGCATGGCGCGCACCCTGGCCAGCCGGCGCGGATGGCTTTGGGAGAAGCGGCGCCGGCGGTCACGACCGGCGCGTCGATGGTTGTGGCCGCCCTCTCCCAGCCGGCGGTGGCGCGCTGTGATCGGACGGCCGGTGAGGGACGCGCCGGCGCCGAAGCAAAATGGAGTTATCCGGCCCGTTAATCATTGCATCTGCGCCCCCATGTGGCATGAACGCCCCGTGGAGTTTGAAGAACATCCACCGCCGACGGCCCGGTTCCGGCTGCCACCCACGACGATTCGGCCCGTTCGGACGCCAGGGTGGCCGTCCTCCTTCATCAGATCTCCTTGGCGATGCCTCATTATCTGCGTCTGTTTCTTTTGATCGTGGCCGCCGTGGTGCCGCTCGCGGCGCTCCAGTTCATGACGCAGCACAGCCTGCGGCAGGATCGGGAGAACGAGATGCGCAACGATACCCTGCGCCTCCTCGACCTGCTGGACGCCGAGCAGCAGCGCATCGCCGCGGAGGCGCGGCAGGTGCTGGCCACGATCGTCGAATCGGGCGTGCCGCAGGCGGGACCGCCATCCTGTCAGGAGACCATGGACCGGCTGCGCGCCCGCTACCCCGCCTATCTCTCGGTGGAGGTGGCCGACCGGCAGGGCCGCGTGTGGTGCGCGACCGACCTGGTCTCGCTGGGCGTCGACCTCGGCGGCATCCGCACCTTCCAGAGCGCGCTGGCCACCGGCGCCCTGACGACGGGCGAGTACGGGCTGCGCTATCCCAACCAGCGCCCCATCCTGCCCTTCCGGCTGGCCTACCCGGCGCCGGACGGCACGCCGGACGCCCCTCCGGGCGGCGTGGTCACGGTGCTTCTCGACGCCCGCTGGCTGGAGGAGAATCTGGGCCATCGCCCCCTGCCGCCGGGCATGGAGATGGTGATCGCCGACCGCCAGGGCCATGTGGTGGCGCGCCTGCCGGAAGCGCCCGACGCCATCGGGCAGCCCCTGCCCACCGCCATGCTCCAGGCCATGCACGCGGCGCGGGGGACACGGTCGGTGGCCGTCTTCGACTCCGGTGGAGCGGAGCGGATGGTGGTCTCCGCCCCCCTGGACACCGGCACACGTGAATCGACGATCGCCATCGGGATCGACCGTGACGCGGCCCTGCGCCCGGTCCGCGACGCCATGGTCTTCTCGCTGGCGCTGTTCGGCGGGGTGCTCCTCCTCACCTGCCTGGGCGCCGCCTGGGGCATGCGGAAATTCCTGCGCGTGCGTGACCGCATGCTGGAGACGGTGGTCGAAAAGGCCTCGGTCCTGGAGAGCACGACGGACGCCGTGGCCGAACTCGACCGGTCCTGGCGGGTGGTCTTCGTCAACGAACGGGCGCGGGCCCTGCTGCCCGATTCCGGAAGCGTCGTGGGCCGGAACGGACGTCAGGCCTTCGCGGAACTGATGGCCGGCGAGTCCGGGCGCACCCTTCAACAAGCCATGGAACACCGCGAAGCGGTGGAGTTCGAGACGCAGGGGCCGCGCAGCGGCGTCTGGTTCGCCGTCCGCGCCTTTCCCTCGCGCAAGGGGCTGGCCCTCTATTTCCGGGACGCGACGGAGCGCCGGCGTCTGGAGGACGAGCGCACGCTGCTGACCCGGCAGCTGGAGGCGGAGCGCAGCCTGCTGACGGCCATCCTGGATCATCTGCCCTCGGGGCTGCTGGTGGCCGAGGCGCCGTCCGGCCGGATCGTCAAGGTCAACGACACGGCGCTCCGCCTGCTCGGCGGCCCGCCGCCGCCCGCCGCCGGCTGCGGCTGCGACGGCACGCGGGCCTGCAGCGGCGGCGCCTGCTTCGGCGATGGACGCTGCCCGCTGTCCCGCGCCCTGCTAAAGGGCGAGGCGGTGGAGCAGGAGGACCTGCCCTACACCCGCCCCGACGGCACCGCCATGACCCTGTCGGTCAGCGCCACCCCGGTCCACGACGCCGATGGCCGGGTGACCCTGGCGATCTGTACCTTGCGCGACGTCGGGGAGCGCAAGGCGATGGAACGCGCGCTCCAGCGCGCCAAGGAGGAGGCCGACGAGGCCAACCGGGCGAAATCGAAGTTCCTCGCGGCGGCCAGCCACGACCTGCGCCAGCCGATGCAGTCGATGTTCCTGTTCACCGGCATCCTGCACCGCTTCATCAGCGACGAGCAGGGGCAGCGCAGCCTGGAGATGCTGGAGCGAGGCCTGGACACGCTGAAAGGGCTGCTGGACAGCCTGCTGGACGTGTCGCGGCTGGACGCCGGAGCGGTCGATCCGCGCGTCGAGCCCTTCGCCCTGAACAGCCTGCTCGACGAGATCGCCGCCTCCTACGCGCCGATCCTCGAGAGCAAGAATCTGGCCTTCCGCATCGTGCTGGACCAGGCGGCGACGGTGCTCAGCGACCGCGTCCTGCTGGGCCGCATGGTGCGCAACCTTCTGGAGAACGCCGTCAAGTACACGGAGCGCGGGGCGGTGCAGATCGCCGTCCGCCCGCAGGACGGCAGGACGCCGGGAGGCGGAACGTCACCCCCCCGGGTGCGGATCGAGGTCAGCGACACCGGGATCGGCATCCCGCCCGACCAGTT
The DNA here is from genome assembly GCF_003119115.1 of Azospirillum sp. TSH58. Lineage (NCBI taxonomy): Bacteria > Pseudomonadati > Pseudomonadota > Alphaproteobacteria > Rhodospirillales > Azospirillaceae > Azospirillum > Azospirillum sp. TSH58. Next base: position 1,394,625 of record NZ_CP022367.1, on the reverse strand, counting down.
GACCCGGATCTTCACGGAGTTCCACCAGATCAACAACCCGGAGCGGGACCGGGCGCGCGGTCTCGGCCTCGGCCTCGCCATCGTGCAGCGGCTGTCGGCGATCCTCGACCATCCCGTGGAGGTGAAATCCCAGCCGGGCCGCGGGTCCGTCTTCGCCATCACCGTTCCGCTGGCCGCGGTGGAGGCGGCGCCGGTCCCGCCGCCGATGACCGCCTCCGCCTTCACCGGCGGGAGCGAGGCGCCGCGCGCCCTGCTGGTGGATGACGACGCCATCGTGCTGTTGGGGCTGCGCGACATGTTCCGCGAATGGGGCTACGAGGTGCGGATCGCCGGCTCCACCGACGAGGCGGTGGCGAAGATCCAGGCGGACGGGCGGATGCCCGACGTGATGCTGGTCGATTACCGCCTGCGCGAGGGGCGTGTCGGGACGGAGGCGGTGGTGCGCGTCCGCGCCATGGCCGGATGGGACGTGCCGGCCATGATCCTGACCGGGGAAGCCGGCCCGGAATGCGAGACGGACGCCGCCGCGCACGGGCTGGAGGTGGTCCGCAAGCCGGTGACGCCGCGCCAACTCCGGCGCGTTCTGGAGCGCGCCATGGCGAAGCAAGCGAAGACCGCGGACGCCATGACCGGCGCGGAGGGCGAGCCTTTCCCACTGTAGGAGGTTTCGCGGCCCCCGGATCAGAAAGCGGCCCGCCGTCCTGACGAACGGCGGGCTCTTGAGGTGCAAAACAGGGAGGCACACGCCCTTGGGGCAAGATGAAGATAGCAACCGCGCCCTCCCCGCGCGAAAGGGTGAAAGTCGTAGCGTCCGGCGTGTCCGGAGTGCGCCGAAGGGGTGAAGGCCCTCCCCGAAAAAATGGCGGCTTCGAAAGATTCCGCTTGAGCGCCGGCGGCGGCGCGGCTATATCAGCGCTCCCGCGTCGCCCCAAGGGACGCGGGACAAAGAGCAGACGATGCGCTTGTGGCGGAATTGGTAGACGCGCTAGGTTCAGGTCCTAGTGGCTGAAAGGCCGTGGGGGTTCGAGTCCCTCCAAGCGCACCAACACTTCTTGTGTTGGTCTGATCATAAGTGGGGCCATAGCTCAGCTGGGAGAGCGCTACAATGGCATTGTAGAGGTCAGGAGTTCGATCCTCCTTGGCTCCACCATCATGAAGCCGGCAACCTCGACGGGTTGCCGGCTTTTCCTTTTGGCCAAGGCGCCATGGCCGATCACGACGCGACGGCCCGCGCGTCCGGCCGCCTCACAGGGGGCTTGAGGCGGAACGGCTGCACGGTCCGCGCATGGACCCGCCATCGTCGGCGGGGCCGGTCATTTCCCAGGAAACGGGCGGGTCCCGGAAATCGGGCGGCCCTGGGAATCGGGCGGGCGGAGCCGCGTCGGGACAAACCCTGGGCCACCCCCGCCCCTGCCTCACGCCTGCCCGACGCTGTGGCCGGCACCACGCCCGCGGCGGCCGCGCACGGCGGACGGCTCGACCACCCCGACGTCCGCGCCAAGGGCCGGGTCGCCGGCGCCGTCGGTCTGGTCGGCGCAGCGTTCGGCCAGCTCCCGGATCGCCCCGCGGATCTCGGGATCGCGGATGTTCTGGAAGTAGCGGGCGAGCATCAGCGCCTCGCGGGAGCGCAGCGTGCCCTCCGACTCCTCCGCCTGCGGGCTGGCGATACCGGCCTCCTGGGCGGCGTGACGCTCCTCCAGCCCCTCGAAGAAGACGGAGACCGGGACCCGGAAGAACTGAGCCAGCTTGAACAGCCGGCTGGCCGAAACCCGGTTGAAACCGCGCTCGTACTTCTGAAGCTGCTGGAAGGTCAGCCCCAGTGCCGACGCGACATCGCTCTGACTCAGACCGGCGAGCATGCGCAGTTCGCGCAGGCGCTGGCCAACGAACACATCGACCTCGTTGAGGCCTTCCTTCTTCTCACGTCCACGTCTTTTCACGGCATTCCCCCATCGACAACGGTGGCAAAGCCCTATGTCGCGCGAAGCAACATTCGGTTCTGCGTTGGAAAGATTCCGACGTGCTTGTGCCACGATCTTTTTGGTATCGGACAAGCGACCATTGCAACTCAGCTATGTCGTCGGCGACGCAAAGTCAACCACCGCTGCGATATTTACTACCTACGTCCAAACAAACCCTAGAAAGAGAATGGGTATATGCACGCACATCATTCTTTCTTTCGAGGTAATTTTTAATTGCTTGCCTCGGAAACGATCGAATCGTCGCGCTTTTACGGAGAGCCGCTCGTCCGCTTCTCGCTCACTGGTCGGCAAAGGAGCGTTGCAGGCGCGCACCGGTAGGCACATTTTGCCGAGCACTGGGCAATTTCTGCCCACGAATTAACGCTCTCTTCATCAAGACAGCCCAGCATGCGCGCTTAAAGCAAGGACCGGCGCGGTTTTTGCAAATTCCTTTTTTGCGTCTGCGAAATCAAGAACTTCCCGGAGATCCACCGGGGCATCCGATCGGGGACTAGCGCGTGAACAACCTTCTGCAGACCTTGCGCAACCTGGGTCCCGCGCGCCTGGCCGCCATCGGCGGCGTCGGCCTGCTCCTGATCGGATTCTTCGTCTATCTGATGACGCGCCTCTCCACCCCGGAGATGGAGCTTCTCTACGCCGAACTCCAGCCCACCGAAGCCGCGGCCATCGCCAAGAAGCTGGAGGAGGCGAAGGTCCCCTTCACGGTCGACAAGACCGGCACGAAGATCATGGTTGCCGCCGAGCAGGTGGGGCCGACCCGCATGCGGATGGCGGCCGCAGGCCTGCCGTCGGGCGGCTCGATCGGCTACGAGCTGTTCGACAAGGGCGAAGGCTTCGGCGCCACCAGCTTCATGCAGAACATCAACCATCTGCGCGCCCTGGAGGGCGAGATGGCGCGCACGGTGCAGACGCTGAACGGGGTGCAGAGCGCCCGCGTCCATCTGGTGCTGCCCAAGCGCGAGCTGTTCGCCCGCCAGCAGAACCCGGCGACGGCCAGCATCTTCCTGAAGCTGCGCCCCGGCGCCCAGCTGTCGCGCGAGAACATCCAGGCGATCCAGCACCTGATCGCCGCCTCCGTGCCGAACCTCGACCCCAGCCGCATCTCCATCGTCGACGACAAGGGCACCCTGCTCGCCCGCGGCACCGGCAACGACAGCGCGGACGCCATGCTGGCCTCGGCGGAGGAGAAGAAGGTCGCCTACGAGAGCCGCGTCGCCCGCATCATCGAGGATCTGCTGGGCCGCACCGTGGGCTACGGCAAGGTGCGGGCGGAGGTCTCGGCCGATCTCGACTTCGACCGCATCACCACGCAATCCGAAATCTTCGATCCGGAAAGCCAGGTCGTCCGCTCCACCCAGACGGTGACGGAGGCGAACGAGAGCCACGACCGCGACCCGCTGTCTCCGGTCACGGTGGACCAGAACCTGCCGACCGCGCAGTCGGGCAACAACGCCGGGCCGATCTCGCAGAACAAGCAGAACCGCAGCGAAGAGACCATCAACTACGAGATCAGCCGGACCACCAAGAACCACGTCCGCGAGTCCGGTCAGGTCCGCCGCCTGTCGGTCGCGGTGCTGGTCGACGGCACCTACAGCCTGCCCAGGGACGGCAACCCGGCGGCCTACCAGCCGCGGCCGGAGCAGGAGCTGGAGAGCATCAAGGCGCTCGTCCGCTCCGCCGTCGGCCTCGACGCCGTGCGCGGCGACACGCTGGAAGTCATCAACATGCGCTTCTGGTCGCCGGAGGACGACGTCCAGAAGCCGGAGGAGCTGTTCCTCGGCATGACCAAGGACGACCTGTTCCGCATCGCGGAGATGGTCGTGCTGGGCATCGTCGCGGTCCTCATCATCCTGCTGGTCATCCGCCCGCTGATCACCCGCGCCTTCGAGAAGGCCGACCAGCAGGAGGAGGACGACATGGACCGCCTGCTGGCCGACCAGAGCGGCATGCCCGCCGCGCTGGCCGCGCCGACCGGCGCGCTGGCCCAGGATCTCGCCCTCGAAGCCGCCCAGGCCGACGAGGAGCTGGAGCAGATGATCGACATCAACCGCGTCGAAGGCCGCGTCCGCGCCTCCTCGCTGCGCAAGGTGGGCGAGATCGTGGAGAAGCATCCGGAGGAAGCGGTGTCGATCCTGCGCAACTGGCTGTATCAGGAGAGCTGACGCGATGAGTTCGGTCCGCAAATTCCTGTTCGACGAGTCCTTCGACGTGGATGCGCCGCCGCGCCGGCAGCTTCAGGCGGACGACGACTATTTCGACAACATCCCCCTGCCGGAACCGGAGCCCGAACCGGAGCCGGAACTGCCGCCCGAGCCGCCGCCCCCGGTGTTCGGCGAGGCCGATCTGGCCGCCGCCCGCGCCGCCGGCTTCGCGGAGGGCGAGACCGCCGGCAAGTCGGCGGGCTACGGCAAGGGCTTCGTCGACGGCAACAACGCCGGCCGCAAGGACGGCTACGAGAACGCCCGCGTCGAGATCGAGGCGACGGTGCAGGCGCGGATCGCCAACGCGCTGGAAACCGTCGGCAACGGCGTGCAGCATCTGCTGAACGAGCATTACGCCACCAGCGCCCAGCGGGCCGACCAGCCCGTGCACATCGCGCTGGCCATCGTCCGCAAGCTGATGCCCGAGCTGGCGCGGCGCGGCGGGCTGCTGGAGGTGGAAGGGCTGGTGCGCGCCTGCCTGACCGACCTGATCGACGAGCCGCGCCTGGTGGTGCGCGTCGCCGACGACATGGTGGACGCGGTGCGCGAGCATCTGGATCAGGTGATCGCGGCCCGCGGCTTCGGCGCGAAGCTGATGGTGGTGGGCGATTCCGGCCTCGCGCCGGGAAGCTGCCGGATCGAATGGGCCGAAGGCGGGGTGGAGCGCGACACCGCCGGCCTGCTCGCCCAGATCGAACGGCGGATGGCCGGGCTGCTGGAGGCGCCGCCGCCAGGGTAAAACGGCTGCGGTGTGGATTCTTATCAGGTTCTAAGGGCTTCTGGAGACTTCGATGGCCAAGGACAGCTTCTCCCTCGACGAGTTGGACGGCGGTGGCCGCAGCGACATTGCGGAGTATGAGACCGGCCTGGGTCCAGCCAAGGATCTGGAAGCGGTCTACGACATCCCCGTCCAGATCTCCGCCGTGCTCGGCAAATCGACCATGCAGGTCAGCCAGCTGCTCAAGCTCGGGCGCGGCGCGGTGGTGGAGCTGGACCGCAAGGTCGGCGAGGCCATCGACATCTACGTGAACAACCGTCTGGTCGCCCGCGGCGAGGTCGTGGTCGTGGAAGACCGGCTGGGCATCACCATGACCGAAATCATCAAGTCGGACCGCGGATGAGCCTCACACGAGACAGCGCTGAATCGTCCCGCCGGGGTGGGCGCTCCGCCCGGCCGCGCGGCGGGGTGGACATGGCTACGCTGGTCGGCCTGGCCGCCGCCGCCGTGGTCATCTTCGTCGCCATGGCGTCGGGCGGGTCTTTGCGCGCCTTCGTCGATCCGCCGTCGCTCATCATCGTGCTGGGCGGCACGCTGGCGGTCACCACCGCCTCCTTCTCGCTGTCCGACGTGGCCATCGCGTGGCGCGACGCCGGGGCGGTGCTGATCCACCGGACCAGCGACCCGCGCGGCGTGGCCCGGCAGGTCCTCCTGCTGGCCGAGGCGGCGCGCCGCGCGCCGGAAACGCTGCGCAACGTCCTGCCGGAGCTGAAGCACGAGTCCTTCCTGCACCGCTCGGTCACGCTGGTGGCCGAGGGGCTGCCGCCCGACGACATCGAGCGGATGCTGATCGGCGAGGTCGAGGCGTCGGGCGCCTGCAAGGTCAAGAGCGCCGGCGTCCTGCGCCGCGCGTCGGAGGTGGCGCCGGCCATGGGGCTGATCGGCACGCTGGTCGGCCTCGTCCAGATGCTGGGCAGCCTGAACGACCCGTCGAGCATCGGCCCGGCCATGGCGCTGGCCCTGCTGACGACCTTCTACGGGGCGGTGCTGGGCAACGTCGCCCTCGCCCCGCTGGCCGCAAAGGTTGAGCGGACGGCGGAGGAGGACGCGCTCGTCAAGACTCTCTACACCATCGGCGCGGTATCCATCGCGCGCCAGGAAAATCCGCGGCGTCTGGAGATGCTCCTGAACGCCGTTCTTCCGCCTGCAAAGCGGATTCAGTACTTCGACCGGGACTCCGACCGGGGTTCTCCGAGGGGAGCGTAAGATGCGTCTGCTGATCGTTGGAACGTTGGAAGGGTACATCACCGCCGCTGGCAAGATCGCCATGCAGCGCGGGGCGAAGGTGTCCCACACCGACAGCATCGAGGGCGCCCTGAACGCCCTGCGCGCGGCGGCGGGGGCGGACCTCGTGATGATCGACGTCAAACTCGACATCGCAACCTTCATCGAAAGCCTTAAGGCGGAACGGATCACCATTCCCGTGGTGGCCTGCGGCATCGGCACCGACGCCGCGGCGGCGGTGAAGGCGATCCGCGCCGGCGCCAAGGAATACATCCCCCTGCCCCCCGACGCGGAGCTGATCGCCGCCGTGCTGGAGGCGGTGGCGGAGGAAAGCCACGCCATCGTCTGCCAGGACCCGGCCATGCTGGCGACCCTGCGGCTGGCGGATCAGGTGGCGCCCAGCGACGCCTCGGTCCTGATCACCGGCGAGAGCGGCACCGGCAAGGAGCTGATGGCCCGCTACATCCACCGCAAGAGCCGGCGCTCCGACGCGCCCTTCGTCGCGGTGAACTGCGCGGCCATCCCGGAGAACCTCCTGGAATCGGAGCTGTTCGGCCATGAGAAGGGCGCCTTCACCGGCGCCGTCGCCCGCCGGCTGGGCCGCTTCGAGGAGGCCAACGGCGGCACCCTTCTGCTCGACGAGCTGTCGGAGATGCACCCGCGGCTCCAGGCCAAGCTGCTGCGCGCCATCCAGGAGAAGGAGATCGACCGCATCGGCTCGTCCCAGCCGGTGAAGGTCAACGTCCGCCTGATCGCCACCTCCAACCGCAACCTGGAGAACGAGGTCCGCGCCGGCAACTTCCGCGAAGACCTCTATTTCCGGCTGAACGTCTTCAGCGTCGCCATCCCGTCCCTGCGCGAACGGCCGGCCGACATCCCGATGATCGCCGACCATTTCCTGAAGAAATACGCGCAGGCCAACGGGCTGGGCGAGAAGCGGCTGTCGGACGACGCGCTGCTGATGCTGCGCGCCCACCACTGGCGCGGCAACGTGCGCGAGCTGGAAAACACCATGCACCGCGCCGTGCTGCTCTCCAAGTCGGAGACGGTCGGGCCGGACGCGATCATGCTGACCAGCCAGCTGCTCGCCCCGGAAGGTTCGGCGCAGGCGTCGATCCCGACCAACTCGCCGGTCGCCAACCCCTTCGCCGGGCCGGGCGGCACCGTCCCGCAGGCGCCGCGCGGCTATGGGCAGCCGGCGCCCGGCTATCCGACCTCCTACGCGCCGCCTCAGGGCCACGCCGCGGGGGCCGCGGCCTACGGCAACGCGGGAGCGGCGTCCGGCGCCCCGGCCGTCCAGGGACTCGTCGGGCGCACGGTGGCCGAGGTCGAGCGCGACCTGATCATCGGCACGCTGTCGCACTGCCTGGGCAACCGCACCCACGCGGCGAACATCCTGGGCATCTCGATCCGCACGCTGCGCAACAAGCTGAAGCAGTACAGCGAGGAGGGGGTGCCGGTGCCGCCGCCGGGCACCGAGGAACGGGCGGCCTACTGATCCGCTGATCGGACGAAGGGCGGAGGAGCGGCGGCATGGCACTGACCGAACACAATCCGGGGGCGCGCGCGGGCGGCGGCAACATGTCCGCGCTGACCGACATGGTGGCCGTCGCCAAGGGCGCGCTGAAGCGCGGCGACATCGTGATGGCGGCCGGCATCATGCTGATCGTCGTCGGGCTGATCCTGCCGCTGCCCCCGATGCTGCTCGACATGATGCTCGGGCTGAACGTCACCATCTCGGTCCTGATCCTGATGGTGGTGCTGTTCATCGAGAAGCCGCTGGAGCTGTCGGCCTACCCGACGATCCTGCTGATCACCACGCTGCTGCGCCTGTCGCTGAACATGGCGTCCACCCGCCTGATCCTGACGCAGGGCCATGAAGGCACGTCGGCGGCGGGCCATGTGATCGAGGCCTTCGCCGGCTTCGTCATGGGCGGCGACTTCATCATCGGCGTGATCGTCTACGCGATCCTGACGATCGTGAACTTCAAGGTGATCACCGCCGGTTCGGGCCGCATCGCCGAAGTGGCGGCGCGCTTCACCCTGGACGCCATGCCCGGCAAGCAGATGGCCATCGACGCCGACCTGTCCGCCGGCATGATCGACGAGACCACCGCCCGCGCCAAGCGCAAGGAGCTGGAGGACGAAAGCGCCTTCTTCGGCTCCATGGACGGTGCGTCGAAGTTCGTGAAGGGCGACGCCGTCGCCGGCCTGATGATCATGTTCATCAACATCATCGGCGGCGTGTCGCTGGCGGTCCTGCGCTACGACATGCCGATCCTGCAGGCGCTGGACACCTTCACCAAGCTGACCATCGGCGACGGCCTCGTCTCGCAGATCCCGGCGCTGGTCATCTCCATCTCCGCCGGCTTCCTGGTGTCGAAGGCCGGCACCGGCGGCTCCACCGACAAGGCGGTGGTCGGGCAGCTCACCAACCATGTCAGCGCGCTCGGCCTGTCGGCGGGGGCCATGACCCTGCTGGCCCTGATGCCGGGCATGCCGATGCTGCCCTTCCTGCCGGTGATCGCCGTCGTCGGGGCCGCCGCCTACTATCTGCCGAAGATGCGCGCCAAAAAGGAGGCGGAGGAGGCGGAGGCCGCCGCCGCCGAGGCCGCGGGCATGGGCGGGCCGGGCGGCGGTGCCGCCCCGGTGGCCGACGAGCCGATCGCCACGGCGCTGGCCATCGACCTGATCCGGCTGGAGCTGGGCTACGGCCTGCTGTCGCTGATCAACCAGCCGCAGGCGGGCAGCCACCGGCTGACCGACCAGATCAAGGGCCTGCGCCGCCAGATCGCCGGCGAGGTCGGATTCGTCATGCCCGCCGTGCGCATCCAGGACAACCTCCAGCTTCCGCCCAACTCCTACATCATCCGCGTCAAGGAGATCGAGGCGGGGCGCGGCGACATCCGCCCGAACATGCTGCTGGTCATGGACCCGCGCGGCGAGGCGATGAGCCTGCCCGGCGAGCAGACGGTGGAGCCGACCTTCGGCCTGCCGGCCATCTGGATCGAGCCGGGCTACCGCGAGGAGGCGCTGTTCAAGGGCTACACGGTGGTCGATCCGTCCACGGTCATCACCACGCACCTGACCGAGCTGATCAAGGACAACATGCCCGAGCTGCTGTCCTTCACCGAGACCCAGAAGCTGCTGGACGAGCTGGACAAGGAGCACCAGAAACTGATCGCCGACGTGGTGCCGGCGCAGATCACTGTGGGCGGATTGCAACGGGTGTTGCAGAACCTGCTTGCAGAACGGGTGTCGGTACGCGATCTTGCGACCATTCTGGAAGGCGTGTCCGAGGCGGCAAGCCAAACCCGCAGCATCACGCAGATCACCGAACATGTGCGCACGCGCCTGGCGCGGCAGATCTGCGACGCGAACATCAACGAGATGGGAGTCATCCCGCTCGTCACCCTGTCTCCCGAATGGGAGCAGGCGTTCGCGGAATCGCTGGTGGGCGATGGCGACGACCGGCAACTGACGATGGCGCCAAGCCGGCTTCAGCAATTCATCACTTCGGTCCGCCAAACCTTCGAGCGACACGCCATGATGGGCGAGACCCCCGTCCTGTTGACCAGCCCCCTGATCCGTCCCTTCGTCCGCTCGATCGTCGAGCGGTTCCGGCCGGCCACCGTGGTGATGTCGCAGAACGAGATCCACCCCAAGGCGCGGATCAAGACCCTGGGGCAGATCTGATGCAGGCCATGACGAACCAGTGTGACGGGCGGGGAGCGGGCCGATGCGGCTGAAGTCGTTCCACGCCAAGTCCATGTCCGAAGCCATGCGCATGGTCCGCCAGACGCTGGGCGACGATGCCATCATCGTCGCCACGCGCGAGGAGGACGGCGGCGGCGTTCGCGTGACCGCGGCGGTGGAGGACGACGATCTGCTGATGGCCCAGGCGCGCACGGCCCAGCCGACCCGGACCGCCCGCCCCGTGGTGGTGGTCGAGGAGGAGCCGGAGATCGACGTGGGCGAGGTGGTGGCCGACGTGCTGCACCGCCACGGCGTGCCCGCAGCGCTGGCCGAGCAGCTGATCGACGCCGCCGCCGGGCTGGACACCGACGACCCCGCGCTGGCGCTGGGCGCAGCGCTCGACTCCATGTTCACCTTCAGCCCGCTGCAGGACCGGCGCGGCGGCAACAAGCCGCTGATCCTGGTCGGCCCGCCGGGCAGCGGCAAGACGCTGATCGTCGCCAAGCTGGCCGCCCAGGCGGTGTTCCGCAAACGCTCGGTCGGCGTGATCACCACCGACACGGTTCGCGCCGGCGGCATGGAACAGTTGGCCGCCTTCACGCGTCTGATGAAAATCAAACTGGCGACGGTGGAAGACCCCGACGCGCTCGCGGGCGCGTTCGAGGTCAGCCGCGGCGCCGACGTCGTCCTGGTGGATACCGCCGGGCGCAACCCCTACAACCGGGAAGACATGGCCGACCTCAAGGCCCTGCTGTCCGCCGGGGTGGCCGAGCCGATCCTCGTGCTCCCCGCCGGGCTGGACGCCATGGAAGCCGCCGACATCGCCCAATCCTTCAAGGCGCTGGGCGTGCGGCGGATGCTGATCACCCGGCTCGACATGGCGCGTCGGCTGGGCAGTCTCCTGGGCACCGCGCACCGCGCGCGGATGGCCTTCTGCAACGCCAGCGTTTCCTCCAAGGTGGCCGAGGGGCTGACACCGCTGAACCCGGTGGCCTTCGCCCGCCTGATGATGCCCGCCGAGGACAAGGCGGCGCGCAACCGGCCCAAGCCGGTGGCTCCTGCCAAGACCAAAGCCGTTCGTTCTTCGTCGAGGACCATCCCATGACCGATCCGGTGTTTCCGGCCGCCCTCAAGAACGTTCACCCGCTGCGCGGTGCCAACGTCATCGCCGTGGCCAGTGGAAAGGGCGGCGTCGGCAAGACGTGGTTCTCGATCACGCTCGCCCACGCGCTGACCAAGATGGGCAAGAACTCGCTGCTGTTCGACGGCGACCTCGGCCTCGCCAACGTCGACATCCAGCTCGGCTTCCAGCCCAAGAACGATCTGGGCGCGGTGATCAACGGCGACGTGACGCTGGGCCGCGCGGCCCAGCGCTACACCGAGGGCGGCTTCGACATCATCGCCGGCCGCTCCGGCTCCGGGACGCTCGCCCAGCTGCCGAGCCAGCGCCTGTCCGGCCTGCGCAACGACCTGATGGAGCTGGCCCGGCGCTACGACTGCGTCATCATGGACATGGGCGCCGGCGTCGACCGCACGGTGCGCACCCTGTCCGGCCCGGCCGGGACGACGCTGGTGGTGACGACGGACGAGCCGACCTCGCTGACCGACGCCTACGCCTTCATCAAGCTGACCCACGCCACCAACCCCACCGCCGACCTGCGCGTCGTGGTGAACATGGCGCAGAGCGTGAAGGACGGCGAGCGCACCTACGGCACCATCCTGAAGGCCTGCCAGAACTTCCTGAAGTACAAGCCCGCCCTGGCCGGCATCATCCGCCGCGACCTGAAGGTGCGCGACGCCATCCGCAACCAGTCGCCGCTGCTGACCCGCTCCCCCGCCTCCGACGCCGCGCGGGACGTGCTGGCCATCGCCCAGCGGCTTCTCGCCGGCCAGTAAGTCCGGGGATGGGGGGCGCCCTTCCACCCCCGGTCGCCGCCGCGCCCGCCGCGCCGGCGGCGGCCACCCCCGCGCCCGCCCCGGTGGCGGTCGCCGAGGGCACGGTCAAGGCCCTGCCGGAGCGGTTGCAGGACATCGCCCGCCCGGTGGTGCTGACCGGCACCGTCGTCGGCACCACGCCGGACGGGCTGGCCCGCGTGCGCACCCAGGCCGGCGAGCTGCTTGTGCAGACCCCGACGCCGCTGCCGGCCGACAGGCCGGTGACGCTCCAGATCACCCCGGCGCAGGTCCTGCTGGAGCAGGCGCAGGCGGCATCGACCGACCCCGCCGCGGCCTCCCCCACCCAGAGCCTCGCGGCGAAGGTGCTGGTGCTGACCCAGGGCACCCAGGGAACCAACCCGGTCACCACGCCGGGCGTCCCGACCGCGCCGACGGTGGGCGGACCGCCGAAGACCGTCCCCGGCCAGACCGGCGCGACGCCGCCCCAGGGCTCGGCGACGCCGGTGGTGATCCTGCCCAGCCCGGCGTCCGCCACGCCGACAACGGGACCGGCGGGCCAGCCGCTTCCCCTGCTGCTGCCCGGCACCATCGTTCCGGCGCTGGTCATCGCCGCGGCGCCCAAGCCTCCGGCCCCACCCGGTGCGGCCCCGGCCCTGCCCGGCCAGCCCACCGCCACACCGGCGGCGCCGTCCCCCTCTCCCGCGATGGACGGCGCCGCCAGCCCGGCACCGGCACCGGCGCCAGCCGGCCAGCCCAGCGCCGCGCCCGCTCCTCCGCAGGCGCCGCCCACACCGTCGGGCGCGACGCCGCTTCCCGGCAAGCCGATGCTCGACGCAACGGTGGACCTCGGCGGCGACGCGGCGCATCCCGGCGGGGACATCCCGGAGCCCGCCTCCCCCGCGAAGCCTGCCCCCGCGAAACCGGCCGGAGAACCGGTGCTGACCCAGGGCGGCACCGTCGCACTCAAAATCCTGACCGTCACCCCGCCGCCGGACCAGCCGCAGGCCGCCGCACCACCGGACGACGGCTCTCTCCCGCCGGACGGGCAGAGCCCCGGCAACCCGCCCCGCAAGGACGGCACGCCGGCCCAACCCGCTTCCGCCCCTCCGGCGCCGCCGCAATCGGCCCCCGGCTCGCCCCGCATCGCCACGGCCCCGACCGCGACGCCCAGCGCGGACCCCGGCACCGCCCCGGTACCCCCGGAGGCCCCCGACGCGCCGGTGCTGAAGGGCACGGTGGCCGGCAGCACGCCGCAGGGCCAGCCGATCCTCGCCACGCCGCAGGGCATGCTGGCGCTGAATGTCCAGGCGAGCCTGCCGCAGGGCACCGCCGTCACCGCCGCCTTGACCGACCCGGCCAGGGCGCTCCAGACCGCGCCGCCCCCGCTCACCGCCGAGCCGGGGCCGCTGAGCGAACGCGACTGGCCCGCGATGCGCCAGCTCCTGACCTCCCTGGCCGGGGTGGACCGCTCCGCGGCGCAGGCGCTGATCGGCACGGTCATGCCGCAGCCGAACCGCAAGCTCGGCGCGGCGATGAGCTTCTTCCTGTCGGCGATCCGCGGCGGCGACGCCCGCGGCTGGCTGGGGGAGGACGCCGCCTCCGCCCTGGAGAAATCCGGCCAGGGAAGCCTGCTGTCCCAGCTGGAGCGCGAATTCCGCAGTCTCCAGCAACAGGCGGGCGATCCGCTGCCCGGCGACTGGCGCCCCTACACCCTGCCGATGATGGATGCCAACGGCCTGCTGCCGATCAAGCTGCACATCCACCCCATAAATTCGGAAGAAGACGGCAAGACGGGCCGCAAGGCCGGCGACAAGGGCAGCCGCTTCCTGCTCGACCTGGATCTCAGCCGCCTCGGCCCCATGCAGCTCGACGGGCTGGTGCAGCCCAACCGGTTCGACCTGATCCTGCGCAGCCACACCCCGCTGACGCCGGAAATCCGCCTGGACCTGATCCAGATCTTCGCGGACAGCATCCGCGCCGTCGGCTACATCGGCGGCCTGTCCTTCCAGTCCGGTGCCAAATGCTGGGTCAAGCTGACCCGAACCGGCGCCGGCGGAAGCAGCTACACCGCCTGACGAGCCACGACGCCATGCACCGCCGCGAGTTTCTGAGCACCGCCGCCAACCCGGACGCCCGCCATGACTATCTGGTGGAGCTGCACGGGGAACCGGCCCCCGGCACCCGACTGACCCTGCGCTACGTGCCCGACCGCGCGGTCGCCACGCCGGACGGCGTCGCCGCCTATCTCGGCGCCCTGTCCGGGACCGCGGGAAACAGCGGTCCGGAAGCGCTGGCTCTGGCCGTGCTCGACGACCTGAACAACGAGCTGATCCCGCGCTGGGTGGAGGTGACGGTGGAACGGACCCTGCCCGTCCCCCAGCGCGTGGTCGTCGAGGACCGCCAGCCGAGCTGGGACAATCCTCATCTTTTCATCCGGTTGCGGCGCATCTGATCGATCGGGTCCCGCCTCGCCGCCCGTACAGCATGGCAGCACCGCGCCAAGTCACAGCGTTCATCGCTTGATTTCCTCAACCCGCATGAGAATAAAGCGGGTCGGCCGGTGCGTGGATGAGTCCGTTGAGACGTACACGAATATTGAGGCGCGTCCAAAGCCTTTGGGCACGCGTTGGGCTTCGCGCGCGCCTCGAAGCCTTCATCCTGCTCGCCCTTCTTCCGATGGTGGGTCTGGTCGTCGTCCTTCTGCTTCAGGAGCGCAGCCAGGACATCGAGCGGGCGCGCGAGGCCACCCGCCTGCTGGCCGACCGCGGGGCGCAGCAACAGGCGCAGATCGTGCAGCAGGCCCGCGGCGTCCTCCAGCTTCTCACCCTCGTTCCCGACATCCGGGAGGCGAGCCCCGAACGTTGCGCGACCTTGTTGAAGCAGGCGACCGACCTCTATCCCTGGGCGTCCGGGTTCGGAGTGTTCAATCCCGATGGGAGACTGCTGTGCAGCAGCAACGGCAACCGTCCGGCGAATCTCGCCGGGCGTGACTATTTCCAGGAGGCTCTGGCGACGCGCGACTTCACGGTCAGCAACTTCCTGATCGGCCAGAACAGCAAGCAGCCCCGCGTGGTCGCCGCCCTGCCGATTCTCGGCGATGACGGGTCGGTCATCCGCGTGCTGGTGGGCGGGGTGGATCTGAGCTGGCTTGCGGAACTGTCCGCCGAGATCGCCCGCGAGTCCGGCGGGATCGTCTCGCTGTTCGATTCCCAGGGGACGACCCTCGCGCGCGTGCCGGACCCGCAGGGACTTGTCGGGCGATCGATGGCCGATCATCCGATGATCGGCAGGATCCTGCGGGAAGAGGCGGGAATCATCGAAGACGACGGGCTGGACGGCGTTCCCCGGATCAGCGGTTTCTCGACCCTGGAGGAAACCGGCGCCAAGATCGTCGTCGCCGTCGCGCGCGACGACATCCTGGCGGCGGCCGACCGGAACCTGCTGCTGGGAACCGGCGTCATGGCCGGTGTGGTGCTTCTCATCGTCGGAGGGGTCTGGGTGCTGATGGAGGTGATGGTCCTGCGCGGCCTGCGGGACCTCAAGGCGTCGGCGGCGTTCCTGTCGTCGGACCTCTTCGATCCCCACGCCCCCTGCATGCCCGCGCCGGTCCACCCGTCCGAATTCAGCCAGGTCGCGCTGGCGATGCGGACGATGGGACGGACGCTGAGCGCCATCGCCTTCGAGGATCGCCTGACCGGGCTCGCCAACCGGCGCTTCTTCGAGGCCCATGTGGAGCGCCTTCAAGAGCAGCCGGCGTCGGATCGCAACGCCGTGGCGATCCTCTACATCGATCTCGACGGCTTCAAGCCGATCAACGACCAGCATGGACACCACAGCGGAGACATGGTGTTGAAGGAGATCGGCGGCCGGCTGGCGCGTTGCGTGCGCCATGGCGATTTCGCCGCACGCCTCGGCGGGGACGAGTTCGTCGTGCTGCTCTCCCTGCCGGACGGCCATCAGAGGCATTATGCTCTGGACGTGGCCAGACGGATCATCGACAGCGTCTCCGCTCCGATCACGGCCGACGGGTTCGACATCCAGATCGGGTGCAGCGTCGGCATCGCGCTTTGGCCGACGGACGCGGCGGACCTGACCCTGGCGCTTCAGAACGCCGATCAGGCGCTGTACGCCGCCAAACGCGCCGGCCGTGCGCGCGTGGTGTCCTATTCGGATCTTTCCACCGGCACCGTGTTGGCAACCTGAGCGGGCCGGTCGGAGCGGACCGTCAGGATTCGACGCTGCTCTCCTCCTGCTGGCGACGGCGGAAACCGACCAGCGCGGTTTCGTCCAGCATGGTGGCCTCCTTGCGCTTCAGCTTTTCCTTCTCGCGCTTCAGCCGCTCCTCCTCGGCCAGTTCGTAGCGTTTCAGCTCCTGGAAGGCTTCGGCCATCTCGTCGGTGGCGACGGCGATCTGCGCCTCCACCTGCCCCATCGACTGGGTCAGCCGCTTGCCGCGCTCCATCGCCGCCTGGATGTAGTTGCTGTAGGTGAAGGCGTATTCGACGTTGCCGCGGGCGGTGTCGCGCTCCGCCGCGATCTCCTCCTTCAGCCGCTCGATCTCGGCCTGGAGCCGGTCGGCGAGATTCTGCAATTCCGCCAGTGCCCGGCGCTTCTCGTCGAGCTTCCATTTCTGGAGGCGGATGATGGTCTTCAGACTGCTCATTCTTGCGGCGGCCACTGTTCAATGCCGAAGATGGCGGCAAGCTGGGCGTAGCTGTTGTCGAGGTCGGTCGCCTCGCGCTTGCCCTGCTTCAGGAACGCCTCCAAGGCCGGCTGGAAATGGATGGCCTGGTCCACCTGCGGGTCGGTGCCCTTGCGGTAGGCGCCGAGGCGGATCATCTCCGCCATGTTGTCGTAGGACGACATCAGCCGCCGCGCGTGGTTCACCAGCTCGTTCTCCATGGGGGAGTTGCAGCCGGGCATGGTGCGCGACACGCTGCGCAGGATGTTGATGGCCGGGTAGCGCCCGCGCTCGCCGATCTGGCGCTCCAGGACGATGTGGCCGTCCAGGATGCCGCGCACGGCGTCGGCGATGGGTTCGTTGTGATCGTCGCCTTCCACCAGCACGGTGAACAGGCCGGTGATGGAACCCGAGCCGCTCAAGCCCGGCCCGGCGCGTTCCAGCAGGCGCGGCAGCTCGGCGAAGACGGTGGGAGGATAGCCCTTGGTCGTCGGCGGCTCGCCCGCCGACAGGCCGATCTCGCGCTGGGCCATGGCAAAGCGGGTCACGCTGTCCATCATGCACAGCACGTTGCAGCCGGCGTCGCGGAAGGCCTCCGCCACGGCCAGCGTCATGTAGGCGGCCTGGCGGCGCATCAGCGGCGCCTCGTCGGAGGTGGCGCAGACCACGACGCTGCGCGACAGCCCCTCCTCCCCCAGATCCTCGGTGATGAACTCCTGAAGCTCGCGCCCGCGTTCGCCGATCAGCCCGATCACCGCGACCTCCGCGCCGGAGAAGCGGGCGAGCATCGACATCACCGACGACTTGCCGACGCCGGAGCCGGCGAAGATGCCCATGCGCTGGCCGCGGCAGCAGGTGAGGAAGGCGTTGATGGCGCGGATGCCCAGGTCCAGCTTCTCGCCCACGCGGGCGCGGGAATGGGCGGGGGGCGGGTTGTTGCGGATGGGAACGCCGTGCGTTCCCTTGGGCAGCGGCCCCTTGCCGTCCACCGGCTCGCCCAGCGCGTTGATGACGCGGCCGAGCCATCCCTCCGTCGGGAAGACCATGGGCTGGCTGTCGGAGACCAGCGCGCGGCAGCCCAGCCCGACCCCGTCGATGGAGCCGAAGGGCATCAGCAGCGCGCGGCCCTGGCGGAAGCCGACCACCTCGCAGGGGACCTGCCGGCCGTCGCGGGATTCGACGATGCAGCGGCCGCCCACCGACAGCTCCTTCTCGATCCCCCCGACCTCGACCAGCAGGCCGAGCACGGCGGTGACCCGCCCGAACCGGCTGCAGCCGGAGACGGACTCGATTTCCTGAAGGATGCGGGCGACGTCGGCGGGCACGGTCTTGCGGATCAGCGGACGGAATTGGGACGGGTGAGCCGGGCGCGGACGGCGCAATTTGCGGTGGGCCGAAAGTCCGCCGCCATGCCGCCCGCGTCATGCTCGTCCAAAAACATTAACGTTAAATGAAGTGCTATGCCTCTGGCGTTAAGCTGAATCGTCTGTTAACCTGTGTAAACGGACGTGCGGATCTGTTAAGGGAATTGGTTAAGGAACTGCGGGAAAGCAACGCCGCATCGGAAGCCAGAAACGCGCCATCTAACATCGGGATATCGCCATGAGGGTTCTGCTGGTCGAAGACGACTCCTCCACGGCCAAAAGCATCGAACTGATGCTCCAGTCGGAAGGCTACATCGTCGACTCTACCGACCTCGGTGAGGATGGACTCGAAATCGGCAAACTGTACGATTACGACATCATCATCCTCGATCTGATGCTGCCGGACATCGATGGCTACGAGGTGCTGCGCCGCCTGCGCGCCGCCCGTGTGACCACGCCGATCCTCATTCTTTCCGGCCTGTCGGAGCTGGACCACAAGATCAAGGGTCTGGGCTTCGGCGCCGACGACTATCTGACCAAGCCCTTCGACAAGCGCGAGCTGATCGCCCGCATCCAGGCCATCGTCCGCCGCTCCAAGGGCCATTCGGACAGCATCATCCGCACCGGCCGCCTGACCGTGAACCTGGACACCCGCACGGTGGAGGTGGACAACCAGCCGCTCCACCTGACCGGCAAGGAATACGGCATCCTGGAGCTGCTGTCGCTGCGCAAGGGCACGACCCTGACCAAGGAGATGTTCCTGAATCATCTCTACGGCGGCATGGACGAGCCGGAGCTGAAGATCATCGACGTCTTCGTCTGCAAGCTGCGCAAGAAGCTGGCCGCGGCGACCCAGGGCGACAACTACATCGAGACGGTGTGGGGCCGCGGCTACGTGCTGCGTGACCCGCACGAGGACGCGTCGCCGATCCCCCGCGTCCCGCACCCGCAGGCACAAGCGGCCGGCTGATAACCCTCTCCCCTCTGGGGAGAGATTGGCCCAGAGGGCCAGTGAGGGGGTTTCGTCCGGCCCGAAAGTCCGGCAGAAGGGCATCCCCTTCACCCTAACCCTCTCCCCAGAGGGGAGAGGGAACGTCACATACAAGCGGCGGATTCAGGCCCGCCGCGCTCCACGGTCATTCCTGCCAGAAGGCCTTGTCGGCTTCGCGGCGGGCGTCCGTACGGCTCAACCCGACATCGCGCAGCAGATGGTCGTCCAGCGCCGCCAGGGAGCGGCGCTGCCGGTGGCGCTCGATCATGCCCAGCACCTCCCCGAACACCCGCTTCGCAAACCGCCGCGCGCCGCCGTCACCAGCCTGTCCGGGAGACACCATGCCCCGGTCTGCGGAAACGACGCCCAGCGCTCTCCTGCTCATGATCCGACACTCCCTTGATGAATTCCGTCCCCTAGAAATGCACCCGGAAGCGGCTTGTCCGCAAAGGATGCTTTCTCTAACCTGCATGAGAGAATTTCATGCGGCCGGGCAACAATCCGGCGGATGCGGACCCATGCAGATCCCTCCCCTCAACGGCCTGCGCGCTTTCGAAGCGGCGGCGCGCCATCTCAGCTTCACCCGGGCGGCGGAGGAGCTGAACGTCACCCAGAGCGCGATCAGCCACCAGATCCGCACGCTGGAGGACCGGCTGGGCATCCGTCTGTTCCGCCGGCTGAATCACGCGCTGGTTCTGACCGACGCCGGCCAGCTCCTGCTGCCCAGTGTGCGCGACGCCTTCGCGCGGCTGGCCACCGGCCTGGAGCGGGTGATGGAGCATGAACGCTCCGGCGTGCTGACGATGAGCGTCTCGCCCTCCTTCGCCAGCCGCTGGCTGATGAGCCGCATCGGCCGCTTCCGCGCCCGCCACCCGGAAATCCATCTGCGCATCAGCGTCAGCCAGCACGAGATCGATTTCGAGCGCGAAGCCGACATCGACATCGGGCTTCGCCATGGCCTCGGGGTGTGGGAAGGGTTGCGGGCCGACCGCTTCCTCGACGACGCGGTGTTTCCCGTGTGCAGCCCGGCCCTGCTGCAGGGACCGACGCCGCTGCGGCAGCCGGCCGACCTGCGCCATCATGTGCTGGTCGAGGAGACCGGCCACAGCTACTGGGCGACGTGGCTGGCCATGGCCGGGCTCGGCGACCTGAAGCCGAGTTCCGAGATGGTCTTCGACGAGATCGGCATTGCCATCGAGGCCGCGGAAAACGGCCAGGGCATCGCGATGGCGCGCGGCACCCTGGTGCTGGAGGAGCTGGCGAGCGGGCGGCTGACCCGGCTGTTCGACCTCGCCCTGCCGGGCGACTTCGGTTACTACCTCGTCTGCCCGGAGGTGACCGCCGACCGGCCCAAGATCGCCGCCTTCCGCCGCTGGATCATGGAGGAAGGCGCCGCCGACCGCCTCGCCGTCACGCCCCCTTCGATCACGCCCGCTTCAATCACGCCCGCTTCAATCACACGGCCGCTCTGAGCCCGCTCGGAACCTGGAAACCACCCAGGCTGTAGAGGCCGCGCTGGCCTTCCACCGGCTTGAAGCGGTCGGTGATGCCCAGAACGGTTTCCGCGCCGCCCAGATAGAGCACGCCGTCCTGCGGCATCTGGCGGGCGATCGCCTCCAGCACCTTGGTCTTGGTCGGCTGGTCGAAGTAGATCAGCACGTTGCGGCAGAACACGATGTCGAACTGCCCCAGCACGGACAGGTCGCCCAGCAGGTTGAATTCACGGAAGGAAGCCATCTGGCGGAGCTGCTGGCTGATCTGCCACTTGTCGCCCTGCTGCTTGAAATGCTTCACCAGCATCTGAATCGGCAGGCCGCGCTGCACCTCGAACTGGGTGTAGATGCCCGACTTGGAGCGCTCCACCATTTCCGCCGAGATGTCGGTGCCGACGATCTCGATCCGCCAGCCGGCCAGCTTCGCCGCGTCATCGTTCAGCAGCATGGCCAGCGAATAGGCCTCCTGCCCGGACGAGCAGGCCGCCGACCAGATGCGGATCGAGCGCTTGGCGGCCCGCGCCTCCAGCAGCTTCGGCAGGACGATCTGCTTGAACTGGTCGAAGGGCTTCTGATCGCGGAAGAAGGACGACTCGTTGGTCGTCATCGCCTCCGTGATGTCGCGCAGCAGCGCCTCGTCCTTGCGCGTCCGCACGGTGGAGGCCAGCTCCTCCAGCCCCTTCATGTTCCACTTGCGCGCCACCGGCATCAGCCGGGATTCGAGCAGGTAGGCCTTGTCACGGGTCAGGACGAGACCGGAACGCTGCTTGAGCAGCGTGGAGAACATGTCGAAATCTTCGACTCTCATGCTGCCCTCGATGCGAACTTGCGGATGTAGGGACCGATTTCCTTGAGCGGCAACACCGCCGAGCAGATGCCCGCCTGGGCAACGGCCCCCGGCATGCCCCACACGACGCTGGACGCCTCGTCCTGCGCGATCAGGGTGCCGCCGGCGTTCACCACCTCGGTGCAGCCCTTCAGCCCGTCCTGCCCCATGCCGGTCAGGATGCAGGCCAGAACCTTGCGGCCGCCGAAGGCGCGGAGGATGGACCGCATCATCGGGTCCACCGCCGGGCGGCAGAAATTCTCCGGAGGATCCTTGGTCAGCGAGATCACGTTGGCGCCGCCACGCTGGGTCACCAGCATGTGGAAGTCGCCCGGCGCGATGTAGCAGCGCCCCGACACGATCGGCTCGCCGTCCTTCGCCTCCTGGGCGTTCAGCCCGCACTGGCGGGTGATGTGCTCGGCCAGGATGGTGGTGAAGGTCGCCGGCATGTGCTGGGTGATCAGGATCGGCTGGGTCACGCCGGCCTTCAGATGGGCGAGCACCTCGAACAGCGCCTGCGGGCCGCCCGTGGAGCTGCCGATGGCGATCACGTCCGGCTTGATCTGGCCGGCGGAGCCGACGGCGGGGGCCGGACGGAGCGTGACGGGCGGCGGCTCGCGCTTCAGGAAGGCGGCGGGCACCGGGTTCAGCGGGCGCAGCTCGCCGCGGGTGCGGGACCCGGCGCGGCGCGCGGCGGCGCCCAGCGCCTTGACCTTGGAGACCAGCTCGCGCTTGAAGGCGTCCGCCCCGCCGATCTCGCGGGTGGAGGTCGGCTTGGGGATGTAGTCGGCCGCCCCCGCCGACAGGCAGCGCATGGAGATGTCGGCCCCGCGCAGCGTCAGCGTGGAGGCCATGATGATCTTCACCTGCGGCGCCACCGCCAGCAGCTTCGGGATGGCGGTCAGCCCGTCCATCACCGGCATCTCGATGTCGAGGACGATGACGTCGAGCGAATTGCGCTGCAGGGCGTTGACCGCCATCTGGCCGTCGCCGACCGACGCGACCACGCGGATTTCGGTGTCGCCTTCCAGCGCGCGGGTCAGAAGGCCACGGATCACGGCGGAATCGTCGACCACCATCACCCGGACGGGATCGCCGCCGGCCGCGCCGGTCGGATGCCCCGCCGGCGCGGGGGGAGGAGGTCTGCCGAAACGATCGGACATAACGCAATCAGCCTTTCAGGGTCGGAGCGGTGCGCGGCGCGGTGATCCCGCCCGTCACAGCAGCCCGACCTGCTGGAACTTGGTCTGGATGATGTCGCTGTCGAACGGCTTCATGATGTACTCGTTCGCCCCGGCGGACAGCGCCTCCTGGATGTGGGCGAGGTCGTTTTCCGTGGTGCAGAAGACGACCTTGGGAAAATCCCCGCCGCTCATCTTGCGCAGACGGCGCAGGAACTCGATGCCGGTCATCACCGGCATGTTCCAATCGAGCAGGATGGCGTCCGGCATCTTCTGCGCGCAGGCCTCCATGGCCTGCTTGCCGTCCTCCGCCTCGGTGCAGGCGAAGTGCAGCTCTTCCAGAATCTTCCGCGCGACCTTGCGGACCACGCGGCTGTCATCGACGACCAGGCAAACTTTCATGGTGAACAGGCCTCAGGCTTCGCTTTGCACACCGACCGGGGGTTCGCCTCAGGCCGCTTCCATCGTGGTGAAGTTCAGCAGACGCGGCACATCCAGGACCACCATGAGCTGACCGTTCAGGCGATAGATGCCCGTGGACACCTCGCGCCAGCGCGGGTCGAGGGTGGCCGGGTTGCGCTCGAAGTCATCGTTGGAGAGGCTCAGCACCTCCCCCACCGAATCGACCATCAGGCTGTAGAGTTCGCCGCGCAGGTCCACCACGATGGACATGCCCGGCTTGTCCTTCGGGCGCGACGTCAGGCCGAGCCGCAGGCGCACGTCGATGGCGGTGACGATGCGCCCGCGCAGGTTCAGCGAACCGGCGACCTCGGGCGGGGCCAGCGGGATGCGGGTGATCCGCTGGTGCCCCAGCACGTCCTGGACCTGCAGGACCGGGATGCCGAACAGCTGGTCGGCGATCGTCATGGTCACATAGTCCTGGCTGCCACCGGAGGTGATCTCGTCGCCCTTGGACTTCTTGGTGGTGGCGGGCAGCTTGGCGTTGCTCATGCGGCACCTTTCTGCTCGGACAGGGTCTGCTGCAGCGCGTACAGCAGCGCGTCACGGTCGAACTTGGCGACATAGTCGGTGAACCCGGCCTGACGGCCGCGGTCGAGGTCGCGCGGGGAGGCGTGGCTGGACAGGGCGACCATCGGCGTGCCGCTCCAGCGGGTGCCGCCCTGGCGGACCGCCTCGGCGAAGTCGAAGCCGCTCATGCCCGGCATCTCGATGTCGGAGACGATGACGTCGAAGTCCTCGCCCGCCTCGCAGAGCGCCAGCGCCTCGTTGGCGTTCTCCACGGCGGTGACGTCGTAGCCGGCGACCGACAGCAGCGGGGTCAGCAGGTTGCGGAAGAAGGGGCTGTCGTCGACCAGCAGCACGCGCTGGAGAGTCCTCTCCTCCTCGTACCCGTCGGTCGAGGACGAGCCGAACCAATCCTTATAGGCCTGGGTCAGGAAGAAGCCCGCGTCGAGCACGTCCGTCGCCTTGCCGGCGATGATCGCCGAGCCCATCAGGCCCGGACGGTCGGCGGTGAGCTGCACCACCAGCCGCTCCTCCACGATGTCGACGATCTCGTCGACGATCAGGCCCATCGACCGGTCGCCGTCGGCGAAGACCAGAACCGGCTGGCGGCCTTCCTGGCCGATCATGAAGCCCGGATCGATCGGCACCAGCGGCATCAGCTTGCCGCGGTACTGGACCACCGGCATGCCGTTGGACGATTCGACGCTGGCGAGGTCGACATCCTCCAGGCGGGCGACCAGCGACAGCGGCACCGCCTTCGGCGCGCCGGCCCCGGCGCGGAACAGCAGGAGGGCCATCTTGTCCTCCTGGCGGGTCGCCTGGACCGAGGTGGCCTCCTTCGACATGGTCTCGCCCATGGCCATCTCGCCGGTCGCCGACGCGATGCCGTTCGGGTCGAGGATCATGATGACCGAGCCGTCGCCGAGGATGGTGTTGCCCGAGAACATCTCGATGTGGCGCAGGATCGGCGCCACCGGCTTCACCACGATTTCCTCGGTGTCGAACACGCGGTCGACCATGATGCCGAAGGTGTAGGTGCCGACCTGCGTGACCACGATGAAGGTCTCGTCGGTCTTCTTCTCGCCGCCCTCCTGGTCGTCCAGCCGCAGCAGCTCCTGCAGCGAGACCAGCGGCAGCAGGCGGTTGCGCAGGCGCAGGACCGGCGTGCCCTTCAGCCGCTCGATGGTGTGCTCGCTGTCGGCGGCGGCGCGCACCAGCTCGACCACGCTGATCTGCGGGATGGCGAAGCGCTCGCCGGCGCATTCCACGATCAGGGCCGAGACGATGGCCAGCGTCAGCGGGATCTTGATGACGAAGGTCGAGCCCTTGCCCTGCTGGGACTTGATCTCGATCGTGCCGCCGATCTTCTCGATGTTGGTCTTCACCACGTCCATGCCGACGCCGCGGCCCGACACGTTGGTGACCTTCGCCGCGGTCGAGAAGCCGGGCTTCATGATGAACTGGATGATCTGCTGGTCGGACATCGCCGCCAGCTCGCCTTCCGAGGCCATCCCGTTCTGAATGGCCTTCTGCTTGATCTTGTCGATCGCCAGGCCCTTACCGTCGTCCTGGATCTCGATGATGATGTGACCGCCCTCGTGATAGGCGTTCAGCGTGATGCGGCCGGTCTCCGACTTGCCCGTGCGCAGACGGTCGGCGGGTACCTCCAGGCCGTGGTCGGCGGAGTTGCGCACCATGTGCGTCAGCGGGTCCTTGATCAGCTCCAGCACCTGGCGGTCCAGCTCGGTGTCGGCGCCGAGCATCTGGAGGTCGATCTTCTTGCCCAGTTCGTGCGACAGGTCGCGCACCAGACGCGGCAGCTTGGCCCAGGCGTTGCCGATGGGCTGCATGCGCGTCTTCATGACGCCTTCCTGCAGCTCCGACGTCACATGGTTCAGGCGCTGCAGCGGGGCGGCGAACTCGCTCTCCTTCTGCGACCGCAGGATCTGGAGGAGCTGGTTGCGGGTCAGCACCAGCTCCGACACCATGGTCATCAGGTTTTCGAGCAGGTCCACGTTGACGCGGATGGTCTGCGCGGCGACCGCCGATTCCTTGGTCGCGGCCTCGCCGCCGGCACCGGCGCCGGACGCGGCGTCCGCGGCGGGAGCGGGCATCTTAGCGGCGGCGGGGACCGGATCGGGGTCCGGCACGACCAGATCGTGCGACGGGACGGGATCTTCCGCCGGCTCCGGAGCGACCGGGGCCAGCGCGGTGCTGGTCGGGCCGGGGGTGGAATTCCAGATCGCCTCAAGCTCGTCGAGCGTGACGTTGCCGGAGGACACCGGCGCCTCTTCCGCCGCCGCGACCGCGGGGGCCGGCGGGGGCTCCGGGGCCGGGGCGGGCTTGGCCGGAGCGGCGGCGCCCAGCTTGCCTTCGGCGCACAGGTTCAGTCGCTCGATCAGCGGCAGGTCGTCGCCCGGCGGCTCCGCCTCCGTCGCCTCCAGCACCGCCAGCAGGCTCTTGATGGTGTCCAACGCCTGAAGGATGAGCGAGACCGCTTCGGGGTTGATGGTCAGTTCCCCGTCGCGGAACTTGCCCAGCACGTTTTCCGAGGCGTGCGCGACCTTTTCCAGGCGCGGCAGGCCGAGGAAGCCGCAGGTGCCCTTGATGGTGTGCACCAGACGGAAGATGTTCGACAGAAGTTCCGGATTGTTGGGATTCTGCTCCAGACGGACCAGTTCCACGTCGAGAACCGACAGGTTCTCGTTGGTTTCCGTCAGGAATTCGGAGAGCAGATCATCCATGTCGCGATCCCCACGCCCGCAATTGTATCCGTTTCCGGCCGGCCGTCCGGAGGGCGGCGTGCGCGACGCCGCCGGTACGGGCCTTTCCAGCTACGGTGGGAGCCTGTCAAACACTGATTAAGAGAACCTTACCTCCTTCGATACCACTCTTGGGCTCCGCCGTCATGCCGAGCCACGCGGCCCAAGGTCACAGCCCGCAAGGCCGATGCCGCCGCAGCAGCCTATGACCGTCGCGCGCCCCGCACGCGGCCATGGCGAAGCGCCGCGCACCGGACCGGCGGCGGTTTTGAGGAGGTCATCGTCGACGCGGGAGTTCGCCCCCCGGCGAAGGGATCCCGTCACCACTCCACGGTGAAGACCAGCCGGTCCGGCCCGGCCGGGGTGGCGGCGACGCGATAGCCGTCGTCCTCCGCGAAGCGCCCGGTCATGTAGGCGTGGATGCTGCGCGGGGTCAGGTCGGCGGCGGCCACCGTCCCCGCCAGCGCCGCGGCGGACTCGTCCTTCAGGGCGCCGGGGCGCCCGGCGGCGGTGATGGTGAAACGCCCCGCCTGCTCGTCCCCCTCCGCCGCGACGGTGATGGTGCCGCCGTGGGTCAGCGCCTCGTCGGCCAGGATGATGACGTTGAGCAGCACCTTCGCCGCCCCGCGCTTGAAGGCGAGCTGGTCGTTCGGCACCCCCGCCGGCCAGTCCAGCGTGGTGCGCCCGCCCTCCAGAAGCCCCTGCGCGGAGGAGCGGGTGTCGCCGAAGCCCTTCTGCTCCCGCCCGGCGAGGCCGTAGGCCAGCCGGAAGACGCGCAGCCGCCGGTCGGCCTGACCGGAGGAATGCTCGATCAGCTTCACCGCCTCGCCGAGGAAGCCCCCGGCGGGCTCGTCCTCCATCTCCTCGATCAGCTCCAGCCCGTTGCGGATCGCTCCCACCGGGCTCACGAGATCGTGGCAGATGCGGGAAGCGACAAGCTCGATCACGCGGATGTCCAGCGGCACGGGTGGTCTCCAGATCGTTGATGGCCGACCGTCGGCGAAACGGCTGCCGGCCAAAGCGCGGCCCGGGGAACGTCGTCCAGGAACTTCCCCCGGCCGGGCGGCATTCTGTAGCATGCCGGTGCCCCATGGGGATGGCCGGCGGCGACGTCTGTTTGTATCATTCCAGGGGCGCGGATGCCGCCGCTTTTCCGCGGTCATCCCGCGAAAGCGATAACCAATTCCAGCGGATGCAGGAGGCGCGGCATGGACGATTCACTGGTTCCCGGCGCCTGGGTGCGCCACCCCGCCCGCCCCGACTGGGGTCTGGGTCAGGTGCAGTCGGCCGTCGGCGACCGCGTCACCGTGAATTTCGAGAATGCCGGGAAGCTGCTCATCAACACGTCGGTGGTCTCGCTGACCGTCACCGATCCGGACGACATGCCGTGACTGGGAGGGTGCCGCTGGCGGTCCTCCTCCTGCTGGCCGCCGGCAGCCCCGCGCTGGGCGACGACGCGCCCGACCCGGAGCGCGGCAGGACGCTGTTCCGCGCCTGCGCCTTCTGCCACACGCTGACTCCGGACGGCGGCAACCGCGCCGGCCCGACGCTGTGGGGCCTGTTCGGGCGCCCCGCCGGGGCGGTGGAGGGCTACCACTACTCCCCGGCGCTGAAGGGCAGCGGCATCGTCTGGGACGAGGCGGCGGTGGCCCGGCTGTTCGAGATCGGCCCCGACGTGATGACCCCCGGCAGCAAGATGCCGATGCAGACCATCGCCAGCGCGGCCGACCGCCGGGATCTGGTCGCCTACCTGAAGGGCGCCACGGCGCGCTGAGCCCAAGCTTGCGGCCGTCGCTTGCGGGCCGCCGCGATCGAGTTCGGCGAGCATGGCCGCGGGCGGCCCCCATCCCCATCTCTGTCTGTCGTGCCCCCTTTCCGAGTTCTGGCCTCCGATGATTCCCCGCGCCGTCCGCAAGCCCCTGGCCTTCCTGGTCGCCGTTCTCGCCCTGGTGGTGGCCGTGGTGCCGGTGCTGGGGGCGGGCGGGTTCCTGCTGTGGCTTCGCCAGCAGACGCCGGCTTACGAGGGCGCGGCCACCGTTCCGGGACTCGAAGGCCCGGTGGAGATCCTGCGCGACCGCAACGCCATCCCGCACATCTTCGCCGCCACCGAGCGGGACGCCTATTTCGCGCTCGGCTACGTCCACGCCCAGGACCGGCTGTGGCAGATGGAGACGATGCGGCGCAGCGGCGCCGGGCGGCTGGCCGAGCTGGTCGGCACGCGCTTCGGCGACTGGGCGCTGCGGCTCGACCGCTCCATGCGCACGCTGGGCGTCTACCGTCGGGCCGAGGAAGCCTATGAGGAGCTGTCGCCGGAGGCCCGCACGGCCTTCGACGCCTATGCCGCCGGGGTCAACGCCTGGATTGAGACGCGCCGCGAGGCGCTGCCCATCGAGTTCCAGCTCCTGCGCCACACGCCGGAGCCCTGGCGGCCCGCCGACAGCCTCGTCTGGGGCAAGCTGATGGGACTCCAGCTCTCCGGCGATTCGCGGGACGAGCTGTTCCGGGCCAGCGCCCTGAAAAGCCTGACGCCGGAGCAGATGCGCGACCTGTTCCCGGAGTCGGACCCCACCGCCCCGGTGACCCTGGCGGCGGCGCTCGACGGCATGGACCTGCAGGGTGCGCTGGCCGCCCTGCCCGACCTCGGCTTCGACACCGCGTCCAACGAATGGGCGCTGACCGGGGCGCGCAGCGCGACCGGCAAGCCGATCATCGCCAACGACCCCCATCTCGGACTGGAGGCGCCGATCCTCTGGTATCTGGCGCGCATCGTGACGCCGGAACACCGCATCGCCGGGGCGACCATCCCTGGCGTGCCGCTTCACATCCTGGGGCACAACGGGCGCGTCGCCTGGGGCTTCACCACCACCCACAGCGACACCCAGGACCTGTTCATCGAGAAGCTCGACCCGCAGGACCCCGGCCGCTACCTGACGCCGGACGGCAGCGCGGCCTTCGAGACGCGCCGGGAGACGATCCGCATCGCCGGCCAGCCGGACGAGACGCTGACGGTGCGCGAGACGCGGCACGGCCCGGTGCTGGCCACGCCGGACGCCGCCGAAGCGGCGCCGGAGGGCCATGTGCTGGCGCTGGCCTTCCCCGGCCTGACCGCCGCCGACACCACGGCGGAGGCTCTGTACCGCCTCAACCACGCCGCCGACGCCGCGGCGGTGCGCGAGGCGCTGTTCCTCCATGTGGCGCCGCAGCAGAACGTCCTGTACGCCGACACGGCGGGGACGCTGGGCTTCCTGTCGCCGGCGCTGGTTCCGGTGCGGCGCGGCGGCGACGGGCGCGTTCCGGTGCCGGGCTGGACCGGCGAGTACGACTGGATCGGCTACATCCCCTTCGACGCGCTGCCCCAGGCCGTCGATCCGCCGTCGGGCCAGTTCGTCAACGCCAACAACGCGGTGGTCGGCCCCGGCTACCCCTACGCCCTGGCGACGGAATGGCCGGACCCCGCCCGCGCCGAGCGCATCGTCCAGATGCTGGGCGACGGCCCGCACACGGTGGAGGAGGTCGCCGCCCAGCAGATGGACGAGCTGTCGCTGCCGGCGCGCGACCTGCTGCCCCTGATGCTGGAGCCGCTGCGCACCGTCCCCGACCTCGACGGGCGGGCCCGCGCCGCGCTGGACCGTCTGGCCGGCTGGGACGGGCGGATGGACCGCGACCGGGCGGAGCCGCTGATCTTCTCCTGGTGGGAACGGGAGCTGGTGCGCCGCGTCTTCGCCGACGAGTTGGGGCCGCTGTTCCAGAGCTACTGGGACCTGCGCCCGCGCGCCCTGCACCGCGTGCTGACCCAGGCCCCGCAGTGGTGCGACGACCGGACGACGCCGGCCCGCGAGGACTGCGCCGCCATGCTGGCCGACTCCCTGAAAACGGCGCTGGCCGAGATCGAGCGGCGCCACGGAACGGACATGGACGGCTGGCGCTGGGGGGCGGAGCACAAGGCCGCCCTGAACCACCGGCTGCTCGGCCGGGTGCCGCTGCTCGGCCAACTGTTCGACCTGTCGATCCCGACCGGCGGCGGCGCCTTCACCGTCAACCGCGGCACCACCCGCGTGCGCGACCCGCAGGACCCCTTCTCCCACGTCCACGGTCCGGGGCTGCGCGCGGTCTACGATCTGGCGGACCTCGGCAACTCCCGCTTCTCCATCGCCACCGGCCAGTCGGGCAACCCGCTGTCGCCCCATTGGGGGGATCTGGTGCAGGGCTGGCGCGACGGGATGGGCCTGCGACTGGCCGGCGACCGCGGCACGCTGGCCCGCGACGGGTCCACGCTGCTGACGCTTTCCCCCACCCGCCCAGGGAGTTCGCCATGACCGAGCCGACACCGACCTTGGCCCCGCTTCTGACCCTGGACGACGTCCGCGCCGCCGCCGCGCGGATCGGCGACCGCCTGCCCGTCACCCCCACCGAAGCCTCCCCCCGCCTGTCGGAGATCACCGGCTGCTCGGTGGTGCTGAAGCTGGAGAACCAGCACCTCACCGGCTCCTTCAAGGAGCGCGGGGCGCTCAACAAGCTGCTGTCGCTGGGCGAGGCGGAACGGCGGGCCGGGGTGATCGCCATGTCGGCGGGCAACCACGCCCAGGCGGTGGCCTGCCACGCGACGCGGCTGGGCATCCGCTCGGTCATCGTGATGCCGTCCTTCACCCCCTTCACCAAGGTGGAGCGCACGGAAAGCCTCGGCGCGCGGGTGGAGCTGCACGGCGAGACGCTGAGCGACGCCGCGGCCTACGCGCAGGAGCTGGCGGCGCGCGAGGGGCTGGTCTTCGTGCACCCCTACGACGACCCGCTGATCGCCGCCGGCCAGGGCACGGCCGCCCTGGAGCTGCTCGCCGCCGCGCCGGACCTGGAGGTGCTGGTGGTACCGGTGGGCGGCGGCGGGCTGATCGGCGGCATGGCGGTGGCGGCCAAGGCGCTGAAGCCGGACATCGCGGTGGTCGGGGTGGAGTGCGCCATGTTCCCGTCGATGCGCCAGGCGCTGGCCGGGCAGCCCATCACCTGCGGCGGCGCCACCATCGCCGACGGCATCGCGGTCAAGGCCCCCGGCGCCGTCACCCTGCCGCTCGTCCGCCGGCATGTGGACGCGGTGGTCGAGGTCGGCGAGCCGCGGCTGGAGGAGGCCGTCTACCGTCTCGCCACCGTGCAGAAGCTGGTCGCCGAGGGGGCCGGGGCGGCGGGTCTGGCCGCCGTTCTGGACGATCCGGAGCGGTTCCGCGGCAAGCGGGTGGGCATCGTCGTGTCCGGCGGCAACATCGACGCGCGCATCCTGGCGCAGGTGCTGACGCGCGGGCTGGTCTACGAGGGGCGGATGGTGCGGCTGCGCATCGGCATCACCGACGCCCCCGGCGCGCTCGCCAAGGTCGCCCGCCTGCTCGGCGAGGCCGGAGCCAACATCGTGGAGGTGCACCACCAGCGCCTGTTCCACGACGTGCCGGTGCGCATGGCCGAGATCGACGTGGTGCTGGAAACCCGCGGGCGCAGCCACGTCCAGCGCCTCGTCGCCCACATGGAGGAGGCGGGCTTCCCGACGGAGCTGATGACGGATATCTCCTGAGCCGTATCGCCCGACCCGTATCGCCCAACCCGGGGCCCGGTTCAGTGAAGCTGCGCGTAGCCGCCGCGGAAGTAGAGCAGCGGCTTCCCGTCCTCGCTGCCCGACAGGCGGCGGACGCGCCCGACGATGATGACGTGGTCGCCACCGTCATAGACATGCTCGCGGTCGCATTCCAGGCTGGCGAGGCAGCCGGTAAGGATCGGCACGCCGCTGTCCCAGCGCTCGACCCCCACGCCGTCCCAGCGCTCCTGAAGGTCGCGGCGCGAGAAGCGGTTGGACAGATCCGCCTGCCCTTCGGCCAGGATGTTCACCGCGAAGGACGGCGCGGCGGTGAAGGCCTCGAACGACATGGCCGCCCGGCCCAGGCAGAACTGCACCAGCGGCGGGTCGAGCGACACCGACGAGAAGGAGTTGACGGTCACGCCGATCGGCTCGCCGTCCGGGGCGACGGTGGTGACCACGGCGATGCCGGTGGCGAAGCATCCGAGGGCGTTGCGGAAAGCCCGAGAGTCGAAGGTCATGGCGGCCTGTGTGGGCTCGTCGGTTATTGGGGCGAGGGTGCGGCGGCGAAACAGCGGGATTAACCCAGCCGGACCCTCGGTGCAAGCCGCATCTGCCGCGACCCGCCCGGAAGCGGCCGGAAGCCGCCCTCCGCCGCATTAAATGGATCTTAAGGATAACGCTCCACCCTTCGGGTGTCCGCACGGACCGCGAATTCCCGACCACAAGGCCCATTCAGCAAGGCTTCATGTCAGCGAACCCGTCCGGCGGCGAACAGCCGATCATCATCAAGAAGAAGAAGGGTGGCCATGGCGGCCACCATGGCGGCGCCTGGAAAGTCGCCTACGCCGACTTCGTGACGGCGATGATGGCCTTCTTCCTGCTGCTGTGGCTGCTCAACGTCACCACGTCGGACCAGCGCAAGGGCATCGCGGACTATTTCTCGCCCAGCTCGGTCAGCCGTGAAAGCTCCGGATCAGGCGGCATGCTGGGCGGGCGCACCATCACCGCGCCGGGCGCCCAGATCTCCCCCTCCTCCCCGATGTCCGCCGACGTTCCGGTCTCCGGACCGCCCGGCCATTCGACCCAGGAGGACGACGAGGCGAACGACCCGACCGACGCCGCCCCGCCGCCGCCCGCCTCCACCGCCGAGCAGAAGTCCAACGAGTCGCGGCTCGACTACCAGAAGCGGCTGGAGGAACAGGCCAAGCAGCTCGGCATTCCCGGCCAGAAGCCGGGGGAACGGCTGTCCGACTTCGCGGAGCGGGTGAAGGAGGGCGGCGAGAAGCTGCAGGACGCCCAGAAGGAGGCCCGCCAGTTCCAGCAGGCCGCCACCGAGATCCGTCAGGCCATCCAGTCCGTGCCGGAGCTGGAGCCGCTGGCCCAGAACCTGATGATCGACCAGACGCCCGAGGGCCTGCGAATCCAGATCGTCGACCAGGACCGCGTCTCGATGTTCCCCGGCGGGTCGGGCCAGATGTACCCGCAGACCCGCCAGCTCGTCATGCAGGTGGCCAAGGCGCTGGCCAAGCTGCCCAACAAGCTGTCGATCAGCGGCCACACCGACGGCATCCCCTTCACCTCCGGGGCCGGGCGCGACAACTGGGACCTCTCCACCGAACGCGCCAACGCCACCCGCCGCGCCCTGATCGCCGGCGGCATCCCGGAGGAGCGCGTCCAGGACGTGATCGGCCGCGCCGACCGCGACCTGCTGGTTCCCGACCAGCCGGGCAGCCCGCGCAACCGCCGCATCAGCATGGTGCTGCTGCGCGAAAGCAAGACCGCAACCGCGCCCGCCGCCACGAATTGATACCAAAGCCGATGCGGCACCGGTACCAAGGCGTTAGTTCCTTGCCTTTGAACGTACCCCTTCTTGTTTTGTCGATGCGCCGCACAACGCGGGGAATGTTTGCCCTGTTCAAAAGGCGAAGCGATGGTTCATACTTCGCGGCAGACACCATTGCCACACGGCATCGGTCAATCAAGGGCGTTAGCTGCGGGGGAGTCTGTGAGCGTACCCGAAGGCAAGGCGACTGACCTTTTGACGAACTACGATCCCGGCCTTTACTACGACGAATTGTTCGGAGGCCGTGATTATCCAGCCGAGCACTCGGCGCTGATCCGGCAGAGACTGGCCGGTCTGAACTTCGGGGATCTGTTGCGGCGGTCGCAGGACGCCGAACGTGAACTGTACAATCTGGGCATCACCTTCCTCGTTTACTCGAACAAGGACGCGGTGGACCGGATCCTTCCCTTCGACATCATTCCCCGGGTCATCTCGGCCAAGGAATGGGCGCATCTGGAGGCGGGAATCACCCAGCGCGTCACGGCGCTGAACCTCTTCCTCCACGACATCTACCACGACCAGAAGATCCTGAAGGACGGGGTGATCCCCGCCGACCTCGTGCTGGGCAACAGCTGCTTCCGGCCGCAGATGGTCGGGCTGGACGTGCCGTTCGACACCTACATCCACATCATGGGCACGGATCTGGTCCGCGACCGCGAGGGGACCTTCCGCGTGCTGGAGGACAACGGGCGCGTGCCGTCCGGCGTGTCCTACGTGGTCGAGAACCGCCACATGATGCAGCGCGTGTTCCCGGACCTGATGCAGGACATCGGCATCCGACCGGTGGACAATTACGGGCACAAGCTGCTCGACGCGATGATGGAGATCGCGCCGCAGGACGTGGCCGACCCGCAGGTCGTGCTGCTGTCGCCCGGCTCCTACAACTCCGCCTATTTCGAGCACATCTTCCTGGCGCGCGAGATGGGCGTGCCGCTGGTCGAGGGCCGCGATCTGGTGGTGGAGAACGACCGCGTCTACATGAAGACCACCAACGGTCTGGCGCGCGTCGATTCGATCTACCGCCGCATCGACGACGCCTTCATCGACCCCAAGGCCTTCAACCCGGACAGCATGCTGGGCGTGCCGGGCCTGCTGGAGGCCTACCGCAAGGGCAACGTGGCGCTGGCCAACGCCATCGGCACCGGCGTGGCGGACGACAAGGCGATCTACTGCTACGTCCCGCGGATGATCAAATACTACCTGGACCAGGAGGCGATCATCCCCAACGTGGACACGCGCATCTGCCGCGAGGCCGACGCGCTGCGCTACACGCTGGACAACCTGGACAAGCTGGTGGTGAAGCCGGTCGGCGAGGCCGGCGGTTACGGCATCACCATCGGCCCGCGCGCCAGCAAGGAGGAGCTGGCGGAGTGCCGGGCCAAGCTGCTGGCCGATCCGTCCAACTACATCAGCCAGCCGGTGGTCGACCTGTCGGTCTGCCCCACCGTGACCGACGACGGCATCGATCCCCGCCACGTCGATCTGCGCCCCTTCGCCATCACGGGCAAGAACACCTGGGTCCTGCCCGGCGGCCTGACCCGCGTGGCGCTGAAGAAGGGCACGCTGATCGTCAACTCGTCGCAGGGCGGCGGGTCCAAGGACACCTGGGTTCTCCAGGACGGGGTGCTCCAGGATGGGGCACAGGAAGGGAGCGCGTCGTGAATCTGCTGGCCCGTTACGCCGAATGCATTTTCTGGATGGCGCGCTACATGGAGCGCGCCGAGAATCTCGCCCGGATCCTGGACGTGCATGAGACCTTCGCGCGCGACACGCGGGGGATGACCAACTGGTTCTCCATCGTCCAGCTCAACGCCGACGAGAAGGACTTCTTCAGCCGCCACGACCGCCCCACGGCGGAGGCGGTGGTCCACTACTACATGTTCGACACCCAGCACACGAACTCGCTGGTGTCCATGCTGCGCATGGCGCGGGAGAACGCCCGCGTCCTGCGCCCGTGGATCTCCACCGAGATGTGGACGCAGATCAACGTGTTCCACAACAAGCTGGTGGAGATGAACGGCAAGGGCGTGGCGCTGCCCAACCTGTCCAAGGTCTGCACCTGGATCAAGGAGGAGTGCCAGACCCACACCGGCATCACCGAGGGCACCTTCTACCGCGACCAGGGCTGGTACTTCTATCAGCTCGGCAAGTACATCGAGCGGGCGGACCAGACCACCCGCCTGCTCGACATCAAGTACCACACGCTGCTGCCCTCCCCCGTGGTGGTCGGCTCCACGCTGGACATGAGCCAGTGGACGACGGTGCTGCGCTCCGCCGCCGGGTACCACGCCTTCCGGCGCGTCTACCCGCGCGGCATGTCGCCGACCACGGTCGCCGGCTTCATGATGTTCAACGAGGGGTTCCCGCGGTCCGTTGTGATGTGTGTGCGACAGATCGACGGCCTCTTGACCCGCCTGAAGTCCCGTTACACCCTGCGCAACGGCAGTGAGGCGATGGAGAAGGTGGACGAGCTGCTCGGCGCGCTTCTGGCCCGCCCGATCGAGGACGTGATCCAGCTCGGCCTGCACGAGTATCTCGACGGCGTGCAGGCCCAGCTCTGTGGAATCACCAACGAGATCGGACGCGCCTTCTTCGGCCAGGACACCGTCCCCATGACCCAGAGCCAGTCCCAATAGCCTCCGTTGAAGCAAGTTCCGTCAGCATCCTCTCCAGCCGCCAAACCCCAACAGCCGACCTTCGGGCCGGTGATTCAGAAGTCAGCCAGCCCGATGTCGGTCATCCAGCCGCAACTCCGCCCGCTCCAGCAGTTCTTCCGGTCCGGGCCGATGCCCTGCCCCTATCTGCCGGGACGGGTGGAGCGCAAGCTGTTCACCCGGCTGTTGGGACCCTATTCGGCGGAGGTCAATTCCACCCTGTCGCGCGCCGGCTTCCGGCGCAGCCACGACATCGTCTACCGGCCGGTCTGCCCGAACTGCCAGGCCTGCGTCCCCGTCCGCATTCCGGTGGGGTCCTTCGTCCCCACCCGGTCGCAGAAGCGCGTCCGCCGGGCCAACGGCGACCTGACCCTGGCGGAGGCGCCCGCCGCCGCCACGACCGAGCAGTACCGGCTGTTCTCGCTCTACCAGAATTCCCGCCACGGCGAATCCGACATGGCGCGCATGGCGATGGCCGATTTCGCCGCCATGATCGACGAGGGGCGGGCCGACACCAGCCTGTTCGAGGCCCGCGACGCCGAGGGACGGCTGGTCGGCTGCATGCTGACCGACCGGCTGACCGACGGCTATTCCGCGGTCTACAGCTTCTACGACCCGCGCCAGGACCGCCGCAGCCTGGGCAGCTTCATGATCCTCAGCCTGCTGGAGCGCGCCCAGGCGGACGGGTTGCCCTACGTCTATCTCGGCTATTGGATCGCCCAGAGCCGCAAGATGGCCTACAAGGCCAAGTTCCGCCCCCTGGAGGCGCTGGGCCGCGACGGCTGGTTCCGCCTGCCGAACGATCCGGAAGACTGACGGGCCGCTGGCCGGATTGCCCATGATCGGAGACTATTGGGGCAATCACGTATAAAGGCTTTCAAGCTCTTGCGCTGCCGGGGCCTCCTGCGGAATATTGCCGCAGCAAACACCCCATGGTGTTACCATAAAAGATTGAACAGGCGCCCAGCGCCACCGTTCACAGGGCAACAAAAGGAACGGACGGGGATACACCCGTTCCAAACCAACAGGGAGGCTCTCCGTTGAGGTTCCTGCTCCGAATCAGCGGGCTGATCGATGCTGTCAACGACGGCGTCGGCAAACTCGTTTATTGGCTGGTGCTGGTCGCCGTGATTGTCAGCGCCGGCAACGCGACCATCCGCTACAGCCTCCATTACAGCTCCAACGCCTGGCTTGAGCTGCAATGGTACCTGTTCTCCGCGATTTTCCTGTTGTGCTCGGGCTACACGTTCCTGCGCAACGAACACATCCGCATCGACATCGTGCTCGGCCGCTTTTCAAGGCGCGTCCAATGCATGGTGGACATCTTCGGGATCCTCTTCTTCCTGTTCCCGATGGCCATCCTGATCATGTGGCTCTCCTGGCCGATGTTCTGGGACAGCTTCATCACCAAGGAAATGTCGAGCGACGCCGGTGGCCTGATCCGCTGGCCGGCCAAGATCCTGGTTCCCGCCGGTTTCTTCCTGCTGACCATGCAGGCGGTGTCCGAGCTGATCAAACGCATCGCCTTCCTGGCCGGTCTCACTGACCAGCCCGGCGAGAAGATGCACAGCCACTCCTAAGAGACCGGGAACCACACACGATGGCCGCCTTCCTCATTGAGAACATGGCGCCGCTGATGTTCGCGGCGCTTGTTCTTTTCCTCTTGATGGGTTTCCCGGTCGCCTTCGCGCTCGCCGCGAACGGCCTCCTCTTCGGTCTGATCGGCATCGAGCTGGGTCTGCTGACCCCGGCGCTGTTCCAGGCGCTGCCGGAGCGCGTCTTCGGCATCATGCGCAACGACACGCTGCTGGCCATTCCCTTCTTCACCTTCATGGGCCTGATCCTCGAACGATCCGGCATGGCCGAGGATCTGCTCGACACGGTCGGGCAGCTCTTCGGTCCGCTGCGCGGCGGCTTGGCCTACGCGGTGATCTTCGTCGGCGCGCTGCTCGCCGCCACGACCGGCGTGGTCGCGGCGTCGGTCATCTCGATGGGCCTGATCTCGCTGCCGATCATGCTGCGCTACGGCTATGACCGGCGGCTGGCGTCGGGCGTCATCGCGGCGTCGGGCACGCTGGCCCAGATCATCCCGCCGTCCCTGGTGCTGATCATCCTGGCCGACCAGCTCGGCCGCTCGGTCGGCGACATGTACGCCGGCGCCCTGGTCCCCGGCCTGGTGCTGACCGGCCTCTACGCCGGCTACATCCTGGTCGTCAGCATCGTCCGCCCCGAGTTCGCTCCGGCCCTGCCGCCGGAGGCCCGCTCCCTGCGCGGCTTCCAGCTCCTGTTCCGGGTGCTGACCTCGCTGGTGCCGCCGCTGGTCCTGATCTTCTTGGTGCTGGGCACCATCTTCCTCGGCATCGCGACGCCGACGGAAGGCGGCGCCATGGGGGCCATGGGCGCCATGATCCTGGCGCTCATCAAGCGGCAGCTGAGCTGGTCGCTGATGCGTCAGGCGATGGACACGACGGCGAAGCTGTCCTCCTTCGTCATCTTCATCCTGATCGGCTCGACGGTCTTCGGTCTGGTGTTCCGCGCCGTGAACGGCGACCTGTGGGTGGAGCATCTGCTGACCGGCCTGCCGGGCGGCGAACTGGGCTTCCTGATCGTCGTCAACATCATGGTCTTCCTGCTCGCCTTCTTCCTCGACTTCTTCGAGCTGGCCTTCATCATCGTGCCGCTGCTCGCCCCGGTCGCGGAGAAGCTGGGCATCGACCTGATCTGGTTCGGCGTCCTGCTGGGCGTCAACATGCAGACCTCCTTCATGCATCCGCCCTTCGGCTTCGCCCTGTTCTTCCTGCGCAGCGTCGCTCCACGGGAAGATTACAAGGACAAGATCACCGGGAAGATCATCAAGAAGATCACCACCGGCCAGATCTACTGGGGCGCCGTGCCGTTCGTCTGCATCCAGCTGATCATGGTGGCGCTGGTCATCATGTTCCCGGAGATGGTCTTCTCCGGCCTGGACCGCGGCGAGCCGATCGATCTGGACAATGTGAAGATCGAGATCCCGGCCTTCGACTCGGGCGAACCGCCGCCGCCGTTCGGCGCGCCGGAACAGCCCGCCGAGGACCCCAACGCCGACCTCATGAAGCAGTTGCAGGGCAAGTGACCGGTCCTTCCCTCCTCCCCCGCCCGGCGGGGGAGGAGCCTGGATCGGACAACAGCCGGATCATCGGCAACAAAAAAAGCCCCGCTTCCGCGGGGCTTTTTCGTGTCCGGCTTTGTCAGGACTTCTTTTTCGGCGTCGGCGCCGAATAGACGAAATTGTCGAAGGTGTTCTCGGCGACGCGGAACCACAGGTATTCCTCGTCGCGGAACTTGCGCCACTGCTCGTAGACCTTGCGGAACTTCTCGTTCTTCGCGGCCTCCTCCTCGTAGACGTCGAAGGTCGCCTGATAGCAGGCCTGCAGGATGTCGCGCGGATAGGGCTTCAACACCGTGCCGGCGCCGACCAGACGCTTCAGCGCGTGCATGTTCACCACGTCGTACTTGCCGACCATGTCGGCGGTCGCGTCGGCGCAGGCCGCCTCCAGAATTGCCTGATAATGCTTGGGAAGCTGCTCCCACTGCGGCAGGCTGACGAGGAAGGACACCTGCGGGCCGCCTTCCCACCAGCCGGGGTAGTAGTAGTACTTGGCGACCTTGTTGAAGCCGAGCTTCTCGTCGTCGTAGGGACCGACCCACTCCGCCGCGTCGATGGTGCCCTTCTCCAGCGCCGGATAGATGTCGCCGCCGGCGATCTGCTGCGGCACGACGCCCAGGCGCTGCAGGATGGTGCCGGCGTAGCCGCCGATGCGGAACTTCAGGCCCTTCAGGTCATCGACGGTCTTCAGCTCGTTGCGGAACCAGCCGCCCATCTGGGTGCCGGTGTTGCCCGCCGCGAACTGGACGATGTTGTAGCCCTTGAAGAACTCGCGCATCAGCTCCATGCCGCCGCCGTGGGTCATCCAGGCGTTCTGCTGGCGCGCGTTCAGGCCGAAGGGCATCGCCGCGTCGAAGGCGAAGGTCGGGTCCTTGCCCACGTAATAGTAGGAGACGGTGTGGCCGCACTCCACGGTGCCGTCCTTCACGGCGTCCAGCACCTGCAGGCCGGGAACGATCTCGCCGCTGGCGAAGGTGCGGATCTGGAACTTGCCCTCGGTCATCTCGGCGACGCGCTTGGCCACCCGCTCGGCCCCGCCGTAGATGGTGTCAAGGCTCTTGGGAAAGCTCGACGCGCAGCGCCACTTGATCTCGGGGTTGCTCTGCGCGATGGCGGGCGCGGCCAGCGTGCTGGCGGCGACACCGACACCGGCGCTGGTGATGAAGGTACGGCGTTTCATGGCGGTCTCCTTGGGTCCTCTCGTCCCGGCGCGGGTGCACACCGCCGTTCCGGCCCCCGGACAGGGGGCGCGGCGTGCGAACCGAAAGGCTGTTGTTTTGTGGAAGTTGTCTGGCAACGCCGGATCGACGTCACCGTGCGGGTCACGGACCGGGACTGCCGGAGCCGATGGGCCCCCGTGCCGCCGCTGTGCCTTCACACGGATCTGTGGTGACCATGCGCGTGCCTCCCCTATCGCCCGGTGTTCCTCCGGCCCTGATGCCCCCGTTCGGGGCACCGCTTCGGCCGACGGTACCGAGTTCGTTTTGATAGGATGACTATGCCGGAATCGCGGGGCAGACTTCAAGTCCGAGCATGGCTCGGCCCTACCAATTCGGGAATTTTCCGTCGGAAATTCCGCCAAAAGTGAAACGGGGGGGCCGAAAGCCCCCCGTTTGCGTGCAACGTTAGGTAATGGCGGCTCAGGTGAACCGGTTGACCTTGGGGAACCCGTTGGGCGGCATCTTGCCCACGCCGGCGCGGTTGCCCAGCCAGCCGGTCAGGTTGGTGACGTTGAACTGCCGCTCGCCGTGCTTCCAGCTCAGCCCCTCGGCGATGGTGAAGACTTTGAGGTCGGACAGGCTGCCGTCCTTGTACTTCTGAAGCTGCACGCCCTTGCCGCGGGCCATCACCGGCACCTGTTCCAGCGGGAAGACCAGCAGCAGGCGGTTGTTGCCGATGACGGCGACATGGTCGCCCTCCGCCGGGATGCAGACCTTGGCGTCCTTGTTGTCGTCGGGGTTGAGGATCTGCTTGCCGGAGCGGGTCTGGGCGACGACCTCGTTCTCCTCGACCTGGAAGCCGCGCCCGTCCTCCGACGCGACCAGCAGGCGGCGGTCGGGCTGGTGCTTGAACAGGGTGATGATGTCCGCCTCGTTGCCGAGGTCGATCATCAGCCGCACCGGCTCCCCGAAGCCGCGCCCGCGCGGCAGCTTGTCGGCGGACAAGGTGTAGAACTTCCCGTTCGTGCCGAAGACGAGGAGCTTGTCGGTGGTCTCGCAATGGACCCAGAAGCCTTCCTTGTCGCCTTCCTTGTATTTGACGTCGAGGCGCTCGGCGTCGGTCAGATGGCCGCGCACCGCGCGAATCCAGCCCTTCTGCGAGCACAGCACGGTCAGCGGCTCACGCTCCACCATGGCGTCGACGGGGATGTCGATGACGGCGGTGGCCTCGGCGACCAGGGTCCGGCGGTCCTCGCCGAAGCGCTTGCGCGTCTCCTCCGTCTCCTTGCCGATGGTCTTCCAGCGCAGGCTCTCGTCCGACAGCAGCTCGGTCAGGCCGGCCTTCTCGGCGGTCAGCGCGTCGTTCTCGCGCTGGATCTCCATCTCCTCCAGCTTGCGCAGGTTGCGCAGCCGCATGTTGAGGATGGCCTCGGCCTGCACCTCGGTCAGGGAG
Organism: Azospirillum sp. TSH58; assembly: GCF_003119115.1. Lineage (NCBI taxonomy): Bacteria > Pseudomonadati > Pseudomonadota > Alphaproteobacteria > Rhodospirillales > Azospirillaceae > Azospirillum > Azospirillum sp. TSH58. The sequence goes on along the minus strand of NZ_CP022367.1, from coordinate 1,352,772 downwards.
AAGGCGCGCATCAGCTCCTGCTTGGGCTCGTCCTCCTCGCGGATGATGCGGATCACCTCGTCCAGGTTCAGATAGGCGATCAGGTAGCCGCCCAGGACCTCCAGCCGGTGGTCGATCTTGGCCAGCCGGTGGCGGGACCGCCGCTCCAGAACCTCCATCCGGTGGTCGAGGAAGGCGTCCAGCACCTCGAACAGGTTCATGACGCGCGGGACGTTGTCCTTGTCCAGCACGTTCATGTTCATGGCGAAGCGGATTTCCAGATCGGTCGTCTGGAACAGCGAGGCCATCAGGACTTCGGGGTCGACGTTGCGGCTCTTCGGCACCAGGACGAGGCGCACGTCCTCCGCCGACTCGTCGCGCACATCCTCCAGAAGCAGCAGCTTGCGGTTGGTCAGAAGCTCCGCGATCTTCTCGACCAGCCGGGCCTTCTGCACCTGGTAGGGCATTTCGGTGACGACGACCTGCCAGGTGCCCTGCCCCAGCTTCTCCACCTCCCACCTGGCGCGCAGGCGGAAGGAGCCGCGGCCGGTGCGGTAGGCCTCGACGACGTTGGCGCGCGGCTCGACCAGCACGCCGCCGGTCGGGAAGTCCGGGCCGGAGATCAGGGTGACCAGATCCTCGATCCTCGTCGGGGCCGGCTTCTCCTTGCCGGCCAGCGCCGCCTTGACGCAGTCCAGCTTGTGCTTCAGCACCAGCCTGAGGGCGGAGCAGAGCTGGGCGGCGTTGTGCGGTGGGATGTTGGTCGCCATGCCGACGGCGATGCCGCTGGAGCCGTTGGCCAGCAGGTTGGGGAAGTTGGCCGGCAGGACCGCCGGCTCCTCCCCGTCGCCGTCGTAGGTCGGGCGGAAATCGACCGCGTCCTCGTCGATGCCTTCCAGCAGGGCCTTGGCGACGTCGGTCAGGCGCGCTTCGGTGTAACGCATGGCCGCGGCGTTGTCGCCGTCGATGTTGCCGAAGTTCCCCTGCCCGTCCACCAGCCGGTAGCGCACCGCGAAGTCCTGCGCCAGACGGACCAGCGCGTCGTAGACGGAGGTGTCGCCGTGCGGGTGGAACTTGCCGATCACGTCGCCGACCACGCGGGCCGACTTCTTGGGCGGCGTCGAGGGATCGAGCCGCAGCTGGCTCATGGCGTAAAGCAGCCGCCGGTGCACCGGCTTCAGCCCATCGCGCACGTCGGGCAGCGACCGCGCCATGATGGTGGACAGCGCGTAGCTCAGATACCGCTCGCTCAGCGCGTCGCGGAGCGGCTTCTCCTGGATGTCAAGGACGGGGTCTTGGGCGGGATCTCGGGACGTCATGGCGTGTGGATACCAAATCTAGCGGCCACGCGCCACAGTGTTCTCGTAACGTTCTCTTAATCGCAGTCTTGCGGGCGGCAGCGGGCCGTTGAGCAGATGGCGCTCCAGGAAATGGCCGGTCAGGCGCAGCCCCTCCGCCACCGCCTGCGGCCCGCCGCCGCCCAGACCGATGAGGAATCCGGGCAGCGGCAGGAGCCGGTCGCGGTAGGGTTCCCCGGCCGACGCCGACACCGCGCGCCCGGTGCGCGGGCTGACATAGGCGAGGTAGTCGTTCGCCCCGGTGACCGCGCAACGGTCGAGATCCAGCCCGAATCCGAGTTCGGCGAGCAGCCCGACCTCCCACCGCACGTAGGACTCGGCCCAGGCGTCGCCGCCCAGCAGGCCGAACAGCGCCAGGAGACCGTCGAACAGCGCCGGGTGCGGCTGATGCTCCGGCAGGGCCGCCTCGGCCAGCGCGCAGGCGGCGGTCAAGGCCGCGAGTCGCGGCGGATCATCGAGAAAGGCGGCGGAATAGCCCTGCACCACCTCCAGCGTCAGATTGCCGAGATGCTCGGGCAGGCGCCCGCGCCAGCGCGCCGACACCAGCGTGCCCGGCTCCAGCGCCGCCCGCGTCCGGCTGGACCGCCCGCCCATCACCATTCCGGCGTGCCGCCCATGGTCCCGCGTCAGCAGGGTGACGACCGCCGAGGTCTCGCCATGCGGCCGCGCCGACAGCACGACGCCCTGATCGGACCACTCCATGCTTCCGCTTCCTCACATTGACGGCCTGGATCCGACTCGCCGATGGCGCCCGACGGCGCCTCCCGGCGCCCGCAATGCGGGTTTTATCGTCCTTACCACCAGCATGGCGCAAATCCTTCGCAACGGGGCTTCATTTCTCATTCACCATTCGGGCACTATGTTGCGAGTCACAGGATGCGGGCGCGCCGCGGCGGTGAGGGGGCTTTGAGCAGCACGATCGAGCGATATCTGCTGGCCGAGAAAGCCGGCTCCGAAGGCGTCTGGGACTGGGACCTTCGCAACGATACGATGTTCCTGTCTCCCCGCTTCAAGGAGTTTCTCGACCTGCCGCCGGGCGACGTCAATCGCCCGGAAGATTGGCTCGACCGCGTCCACCCCGACGACATCGACTGGCTTTACGCGTCCTTCGAAGGCCAGATGGTCGGCGTCTCGCTGCCTTTCCAGATCGAACACCGCGTCCGCCGCGCCGGGGCCGGCTTATCGCCGGACGATGGCGAGTCCGGCTGGCGCTGGCTGGTTTGCCGCGGCATGGCGGTGCCCGACGAATCGGGCGATCCGGTCCGCCTCGTCGGGTCGGTCGCCGACATCACCGACCGCAAGCACGCCGAACGCCAGTTGCGCAAGAGCGAGGAGCGCTACGCGCTGGCCGCCGCGGCCAGCAACGACGGGCTGTGGGACTGGGATCTCGAAGCCGCAACCGTCTATTACTCGCCGCGCTGGCTGTCGCTTCTCGGACTGGAGGAAGGCAGCGTCGGCAGCAGCCCCGACGAATGGATGGAGCGCGTCCATCCGGACGACCGCCGCTCGTTGCGCGAGGCGCTGGGCGCCCTGGGCGGCGACGACACCGTGTTCCAGATCGAATACCGCGTGCGCCACGCCGATGGCGGCACCCGCTGGATGGCCTGCCGCGGCATCGCCGTGCTGGACGCGCAGGGCCGCCCGGTGCGGCTGGTCGGCAGCCAGGCCGACGTCACCGACCGCAAGACCGCCGAGCAACGCCTGTTGCAGAGCGAGGAGCGCTACGCGCTGGCCGCCGCCGGCGCCAACGACGGGCTGTGGGACTGGCGGCTGGACACGGACGAGGTCTACTACTCGCCGCGCTGGGCGGCCATGCTCGGCTTCGCCGGGGACAGCCTGTCCAACCGCATCGGCGAGTGGTTCGAGCGCGTGCATCCCGACGATCTGGCCGGGCTGCGCACCGCCATCGACCTGCATCTGACCGGTGAGCGGGAGCATCTCCAGCACGTCTTCCGCATCCGTGCCGCCGACGGGGACGAGCTGTGGATGCTGGTCCGCGGCCTCGCCGTTCGCGACGGGTCGGGCCGGTCGGTGCGAATCGCCGGCTCGATGACCGACATCACCGCCCAGAAGCGGGCGGAGCAGCAGCTTCTGTTCGACGCCTTCCACGACGGCATGACCGGGCTGCCCAACCGCACCCTGCTGCTGGACCGCATCGGCCAGGCGCTGGACCGCAACCGGCGGGCCGGCGGCAAGGCCTTCGCCGTCATCTTCATCGACCTGGACCGCTTCAAGTCGATCAACGACGCGCTGGGGTCCAGCGTCGGCGACCGGCTGCTGAAGACCATCGCGGAGCGGCTGGACGAGACCCGACGCATGGGCGACACGCTGGCCCGCCTGTCGGCCGACGAGTTCGCCGTGCTGCTCGACAACATCGACGACGTGGGCGACGCCCTGTCCGCGGCGGAGCGCATGGGCGAGGCCGTCGCCAAGCCGCTGGCGCTGGACGGGCACGAGTTCGTCCTCTCGGCCTCCATCGGCATCGCCCTCAGCGTCTCCGGCTACGACCGGGCGGAGGAGATGCTGCGCGACGCCAGCCTCGCCATGTACCGGGCCAAGTCGGGCGGGCGGGCGCGCATCGACGTGTTCGACAGCAATTTGCGCCGTCAGGCGATGGCCCAGATGCGCACGGAAACCGACCTGCGCACGGCGCTGGAGCAGAACCAGCTCGTCCTCTACTACCAGCCGATCGTCGCCCTGTCCTCGGGCCAGATCGCCGGGTTCGAGGCGCTGATGCGCTGGAAACATCCCGAGCGCGGGCTGGTCCCGCCGGGCGAGTTCATTCCGCTGGCCGAGGAATCGGGGCTGATCGTCCCGATGGGCCGCTGGGCGCTGCGCGAGGCGGCGCGCCAGCTCGGCCAGTGGCAGACCCGCTTCCCCCGCCCCGCCCCGCTGTTCATGAGCGTGAACGTCTCCTCCCGCCAGTTCAGCGACGACGACCTGATCGGGCTGGTCAGCGAGGTTCTTCAGGAAAGCCGGGTCCCGCCCTCCAGCCTGAAGCTGGAGATCACGGAAAGCCTGCTGATGAAGGACCCCGCCAAGTGCCGGGTGCTGATGCAGGGCATCCGCGACATGGACGTCCGCCTGTCCATCGACGATTTCGGCACCGGCTATTCGTCGCTGTCCTACCTGCACAAGTTCCCGGCGGACACGCTGAAGATCGACCGCAGCTTCGTGCAGGCCATCTCGTCGGGCGAGGGCAACGCCGCCATCGTGCAGGTGATCGCGACGCTGGCCGCCATCCTGGGCATGGAGGCGGTCGCCGAAGGCGTGGAGACCGAGATGGAGTCGGAGTTCCTGCGCGACATCATGTGCAAGTACGCGCAGGGCTACCTCTACGCCCGCCCGGCCCCTGCCGACGCCATCGAGGCGCTGCTGCTCCGCGAGGCGGAGGAGCCGCTGGTCCTTCCCAGCCTCGCGTAGGGCGCCTCTTCTCCCGATCCGGCCCCATCCAACGGACACTTTCCCCGGTACCGCCCTTTGTGCGAGTGTCCGCGCTCTTTCACCGGGACAGATCAGGATTTCGCGTTATGGCCGACCGCAACTGCGGAGAATGCACGCTGTGCTGCAAGCTGATGGGCGTGCCCGAACTCAAGAAGCCGTCGGCCAAATGGTGCGTGTCCTGCGACCAGGGCAAGGGCTGCACCGTCTATGAGGAGCGTCCGCAGTCCTGCCGGAACTTCCAGTGCTTCTGGCTGATGGACGAGAATTTCCCCGACGAGTTCCGGCCCGACCGCATCAACGCCCTGGCCGCCTTCAACGATGTGAAGGACAGCTGCGTCCTCCACGTCGATCCGGCCAAGCCGCGCGCCATGTCCAGCCCGAAGGTCAACGCCCTGATCGACGCGCTTCTCAAGAGCTACGCCAAGGTGTTCGTGCTGTCCGGCAAGGAAAGCGCGCTGATCCAGCGCTGACCGCTTGCGCGGTCATCCCCCGCGGAAGTTGAGCAGGCTGGGCGCCTTGTCGATGATCTCCTCCAGGATCAGGGAGGCGGTCTCCAGATCGCGCTCCAGGTCCGCGCCGAGCTTGCCGGCGTAGTTGGGGCGCTTCAGCTTCTCGTGGGCGTCGTGCAGGCTGCGCAGCTCCGCCACGAAGATCTCGCGGGCGCCCATCGGCAGGATCGGGTTGGCCGACAGCACGAAGAAGAAGCGCATGCTGGCCCGCACCAGAAGGGCCAGCATCACCGTGTCCAGCCGCTCGAACTGGTCGCGCAGGTCGTCGGAGCGGGTGTCCACGAGGTTGCGCAGCCGCTGCTCGATCAGGATCACGAGAGCCTGGAACTCCCCCACCTTGTCGCGGAATTCGCGGTAGGCACCGAAGCTGTGCTTGCTCGCCTCATGCTCGGCCAGCTGGGCGAGCTTCGACGCCTCCCGGCACTGGCGCTCCAGCGCGGACAGCAGTTCCTTGACCTCGGCGCGGGTGTATTGGCGCTTGCTCATGACGGCGGATAAGACCCTTCGACGCGACGGCCTGCCCTATAGCACGAAGAGGGGCTCCGGGTCACCGGGACGCTTCATCGGCGCAACAGGACGGCGCGCCGCGATCAGTGATCCGCCGCCGCCGGCTTGCCGCCCGGACGCCGCACCAGCGGCATCAGCAGAAGCCCGGCGAAGAACACGCCGGCCATCAGCAGCAGGCAGTCGTTGAAGGTCAGCACCATGGCCTCGCGCTCGACCATGCGGGCCAGCGTCTTCATGGCGGCGGCCTGCGGGTCGGCGACCAGCCCGTCGAACTTGGTCGCCAGCCCGTCCAGCGTTTCCTGCACCAGCGGGCGGGCGAGGTTCAGGTTGTCGCCCAGCCGGTTCATGTGCAGGGAGGCCCGCTCCAGCAGCACGGTGTTGATCGCCGCCAGACCGATGGCGCCACCCAGGTTGCGCATCAGGTTGTAGAGGCCCGACGCGTTCTTGAGCTGCTCCGGCGGCAGGGTGCCGAGCGCGATGGTGTTCACCGGGATGAAGCACAGCATCAGCGACAGGCCGCGCACCGCCTGCGGCAGGAACAGCTCCCAGAAGCCGGACTGGTTGGTCAGATGGGCGTTCAGCCAGACGCCGGTGCCGAACAGGCACAGCCCCAGCGCCAGCATTACCCGCAGATCCATCTTCTTGGACAGCACGCCGGCGATGGGGGCCGACAGAAACTGGAAGGCGCCGGTCACGAACATGATCGTGCCGATCTGCAAACTGTTCAGCCCGCGCACCCGCGCCAGGAACAGCGGCTGCAGGTAGACCGCCCCATAGAGCCCGATGCCGATGATGAAGCTGTAGAGCGAGCCGATGGCGAAGTTGCGGTCCAGAAAGGCGCGCAGCTCGACGATCGGATTGCCGTAGGTCAGGACCCGCCAGAAGAAGCCGACGGCGGACACTGCGGCGACCACCGCGAAGATCGCCACATACTCGTCCTGGAACCAGTCCTGGCGCGGGCCTTCCTCGACCACGAACTCCAGGCTGCCGAGGAAGGCGGCCATCAGCCCCAGACCGATGAAGTCGAAGCCCTTGCGCAGCGCCGGGTTGGGCTTGTCCACGTCGACCAGCGTCCAGACCAGCGAGGTCACGGCGATGCCCGGCAGCACGTTGGCCAGGAACAGCCAGTGCCAGGAGAAGCTCTGGGTCAGCCAGCCGCCCAGCGTCGGCCCGAGCGTCGGCGCCATGGTGGCGACCAGACCGATCATCACCGACACGCCGGCCCGCTTTTCCGGCGGGAACAGGGAGAAGCTGGTGGCGAAGACAGTCGGGATCATTGCGCCGCCGATGAAGCCCTGCAACGCCCGCCACACGATCATCGATTCGATGCTGGAGGTGAAGGCGCAGGCGACGCTGGTCAGGGTGAAGCCGGCGGCGGCGATGGTGAACAGCACGCGGGTGGAGAGAATCCGCGCCAGCATGCCGGACAGCGGGATCATCACCACCTCGGCGATGAGGTAGGAGGTCTGCACCCACGAGATCTCGTCGGCGCTGGCCGCGAGGCCCGCCTGGATCTCCGACAGGGAGCTGGAGACGATCTGGATGTCCAGGATCGCCATGAACATGCCGACGACCATGGACAGGAAGCCCAGCCAGTCGCGCGTGGTCACCGGGCGCGGTCCCGCCGCCGGCGGGGAAGAAGGAGCCGCCGCGCCCCGGCCCGCGGGGGGCGGGGGAGTTTGGAGCCGGGACGCGGCGGTCTCGCCGCCCGCGTCCGCCGGGGGAGTGGCGTCGCGGGCGGTGGGGGTGTCGTCGTTGGTGATGGCGGTCATGGTCGCCCTCTCCAGGACGAAAACGGTTGGAACGAAAACGGTTTCCGGTGATCGGTGCGGTTACTTCGACGCAACCGTGCGGCCGGGGACCAGAGCGCCCATGACGGTGCCCGCGTCATGCGGCTGGTCTTCGGCGCCGCGGGTGTCCACCTCGGCGACCACCGACAGGCCGGGGCGCAGCAGGCCGGACAGCGCGCTGTCGCGCGGCAGGGCGATGCGCACGGGCACGCGCTGGACGATCTTGGTGAAGTTGCCGGTCGCGTTCTCCGGCGGCAGCAGGCTGAACTGCGAGCCCGACGCCGGGGCGAAGCTCTCCACCCGGCCCAACAGGTGCTTGTCCGGATAGGCGTCCACCTCCACCGTCACCGGCTGGCCGGGACGCATGCGGGCGAGCTGCGTCTCCTTGAAGTTGGCGACCACATAGACGTCGGGCAGCGGCACCAGCGAGAGAAGCTGCACGCCCGGACGCGCGTACTGGCCGACCTGGACGCCGCGGTTGCCGACCACCCCGTCCACCGGGGCGCGGATGACCGTGTTGTTCAGGTCGTTGCGCGCGGTCTGCAGGGCGGCCTCCACCTGGCGCAGGCGGGCGTCGGTCTCGCTGCGGCTGGCGTTCAGCACGCCGACCTGATCCTGTTCCGCCACCAGCGCGGCGCGGGCGCGGGCGGTCTCCGCCGTCGCCTTGCGCAGGTCGGCGTCGGCCGTCTCGAACTTCTGGCGGCTGGCCCAGCTGTCGCTGGCGAGCGCGCGGGTGCGGTCGAAATCCTGCTGGGCGCGGCGCTGCTCGGCCTCGGCGCTGGCGACCGTGGCGGCCGCCTGATCGATGATCGCCTTCTGGAGCTGCAGCTTGCTGTCGATGGTGCCGAGCGCCGCCTTCTGCGCGGCGACGTTGGCCTCCGCCTCCGCGACCTTGGCGCGGAAGTCCTGGTCGTCCAGCACCGCCAGGACGTCGCCCGCGGCCACCTGCTGGTTCTCCGCCACCCGGACGTCCCGCACGTAAGCGGAGACCTTGGGGCTCACCACCGTGATGTCGCTGTGGACATAGGCGTTGTCGGTCGACTCGAAGAAGCGACCCTCGGTCCACCAGTCCCAGCCGGCGTAGCCGCCACCGGCCAGCGCCGCCACCGCCACACCCGACAGAACGATCTTCCGCACGGCCTTGACCATCGTCTTCCAACCCACCCGTTTCGGTTCTTTCCTGCCCTGGGCCGGCTTTCCCGCCGCCTCACCGGAACTGAACCGTTCAGTTTAGTCTTGCGGAAAAATGATCGCGGGCCTACCTGTTGTCAAGAGTGAACTGAACGGTCTAGTTTTAACGTTTGGGATTGTGGTTGAATGCGGAACGCGCTACGGCAGCGGGGACTCGGCGCACGAAGCCCCGCAAGCACCGCCGGCACCGTGGTACAACAGGACGCAGGGTCGGTTGCAGGACGCCCGGTTTCAGGACATCCGGTTTTAGGACACGAGGAACGCATGAGCACGCTGGTCGCCCCCACCCCGGAGGCAGGATCGAAGCCCGCGCAGATCCTGGAGGCCGCCGGAAAGCTGTTCCTGGACCATGGCTACGGCGCCGTCAGCATGGACGCCATCGCCAAGACGGCCAACGTGTCCAAGGCGACCCTCTACGCCCATTTCGGCAGCAAGGACGAGCTGTTCCGCGTCATGGTCGCCCGCGAGTGCAAGGGGCAGGCGATGGCCGCCGTCTGCGAAGAGGCGCGCGCGCTCGACATGGCCGACGGGCTGCGCCTGATCGCCCGCCATTTCGTCACGCTGATCCTGTCGCCGCAGGCGCTGGCCGGCTACCGCGTGGTGGTCGGCGAGGCGCACCGCTTCCCCGAGCTGGCGAGCGCCTTCTACGAGGCCGGCCCGGCCCGCACCATGGAGCACATCAGCGCCTTCATGACGGACCTCGACCGCCGCGGCCTGCTGCGCATCCCCGACCCGCAGCTCGCGGCGGAGCAGTTCGTCGGCCTCGTCAAGTCGCACACGCATCTGCGCTTCATGCTCTGCCTGTCCGAACGCCCGACGGAGGAGCAGCTGACGCGGATCGTCGACGGCGCCGTCTCCCTGATCATCCGGGGCTACGCGCCATAACGGGCCGGCGGTCAGCGGCGGCCGTCGAAGGTGATCATGACCTCCAGCACCCCGGCGGCGTCCGGCTGGACATCGCGGAAGGTGGCGATCTCGCCGGGAAGGATCTGCGTCGGCACCGGTTCCACGGTCCAGTTCCGCAGCGGCTGGCGGTCGGCGCCCAGCGCGGTGACCCGCAGCGCCGGCACCGTGCGCGCCGTCTCGGAGACGTTGAGAATCTGCCCTTCCACCAGCAGAGCGCTCTTGCCCTCCTCGGTCTTCTGTTCCGAGCGGACGTTCTGAAGCTGGAGGCCGCTGCCCGGCGGCTCCACCGGCAGGCCGACCGTCTCGTAGAACAGGGCGGCCGGAGGCCACAGCCGCACCACGGTCGCACGGCCGACGTAGCCGGCGGCGATGATGGCCGCCAGCACCGCCAGGAAGGCCCCCCAGCCGACCAGCGCCCGGCGCCGCGCGCCGGGGTCCGCCGCGGACGTCGCGGGCGCCGTCTTCCTGGAGGATGGCGTCTTGGAGGATGGCGTCTTGGAGGATGGCGGCGGGACCGGGTGGAATTCGGTCACCTCGTCGGGATGGAGGACGGGGTCGTCCTCCGGCGCCTGCCACCACATGTGGCCGCATTGGGCGCAACGCACCTTCCGGCCCTGCGGACCGACCGCCGAATCGGCAAGAGTGTACCGTGTGGCGCAGGCCGGGCAGGTGATGATCATAGATGCCGATCGTGGTCACCGAAATTGCAGACTGTCCTTATAGGTAGTCATGAGGTGTGAAGCAAGGAACGCACGGGCGCGGCGCGCGGCCGCCCCGTTCAAGCCAATGGGTACGATGAGGCGGACAGCGGTGGACGCGCCCGCCCCTGCCGGTGCATTGTCCATCCGCGCACCCGGCGGGCCGCCGCCGGGGCCTTCCGTTGCGCCTTTGGTGGGACCGTGATCCGTTTCGAGAATGTGGGACTGCGCTATGGCACCGGACCGGAGGTGCTGCGCGACATCAGCTTCACCCTGCCGCCCGGCTCGTTCCACTTCATGACGGGGGCGAGCGGGGCCGGCAAGTCGTCGCTGCTCAAGCTGATGTATCTGGCGCTCCGCCCGTCGCGCGGGCTGGTCACCCTGTTCGGCAAGGACATGGCGCGGGTCAAGCGCGCCGACCTGCCGGCGCTGCGCCGCCAGATCGGCGTGGTGTTCCAGGACTTCGCCCTGCTCGACCATCTCTCGGCGCTCGACAACGTGGCCCTGCCGCTGCGCATGGGCGGCGCCCGCGAATCGGACGTGGTGGAGCACTGCACGGAGATCCTGCGCTGGGTGGGGCTGGGCAACCATCTGAACTCCCTGCCCTCCACCCTGTCGGGCGGGCAGCAGCAGCGCGTCGCCATCGCCCGCGCGGTCATCAACCGCCCGCGCCTTCTGCTGGCGGACGAGCCGACCGGCAACGTGGACGACGGCATCGGCATGCGCCTTCTCTACCTGTTCGAGGAGCTTCACAAGCTGGGCACCACCGTGGTCATCGCCTCCCACAACGAGGCGCTGATCCGCCGCTTCGAGCATCCGCGCCTGATGCTGGAGAACGGGCGCCTGCACGTCCTGCCGGCGCACGCCTCGCGCTGGGCGTGATGCGGAGGGAAGGAGACACGCCATGGCCCTGCCGCCGCTGACCCGCCGAAACTCCGACCTGCCGCTGGCCAAGGACCCGACCTCGCGGTTCCTCATGTGGCTCACCGCGCTGATGGTCTATCTGGCGGCGCTGGCGCTGGCCGGGGCCCTGCTCGTCTCCGACATGACCCGGCGCTGGGACAGCGGTCTGGCCGGTGGGCTGACGGTGCAGATCATGCCCTTGCCCGACAGCGCCCACGCCGCCCCGCTGGAGGAGCGGACGGAGGCCGCGCTGACTGTCCTGCGCGCCACCCCCGGCATCGCGACCGCCAGCGTCCTGTCCAGCGGCGACGTCGGCCGGCTTCTGGAGCCCTGGCTGGGCAAGGAGGCCGCCGATCCGCTGCTGCCGATGCCGCGGCTGATCGACGTGATGACCAACGGGCCGGTGGACACGGCGGCGCTGTCCTCGCGCCTGACCTCCGCCGCCCCCGGCGCCACGCTGGACGACCACGCGGTGTGGCTGGCCGACCTGCGCCGCTTCGCCGGGGCGATGCATCTGGCGGCGCTGGGCATCGTGGCGCTGATCGGCGGGGCGGGCGTGATGGCGGTGATCTTCGCCGTGCGCTCCGGCCTCGCCATCCACCGCCATGTGGTGGAGTTGCTGCACCTGATGGGAGCCACCGACCGCTATGTGGCGCGGCAGTTCGAATCGCACGTCATCGGCCTGACCCTGCGCGGCGGGATGACCGGGCTGCTGCTGGCCGCCGGCACGCTGGCCGGCATCGGCCACGCCGCCGCCGGGCTCCACGCCAGCCTGCTGCCGGACCTCGCCACCTCGCCCTGGTGGGCCGTCGCCGCGCTGGCCGCCGTTCCGCTGGCCGCCTGCCTGCTGGCCGCGCTGACCGCGCGCTGGACGGTGCTGCGCACGCTGGAGTCGATGCCGTGACCGCCCGCCCGACCCGTCCGTCCGGAGGCTGAGGGATGGCGGTCCACTCGCGGCGCGCCCGTCTCCTGCGGGCCTTCCGACGGCTGCTGCTGCTGGCGATGCTGGGCGGGCTGGCGTGGCTCGGCGGGCTGTTCTGGTTCGCCGCCTCGATCCCCCGCACCCCGCCGCCGCCGGGCAGCGCCGAGGCCACCCGCAACACCGACGCCATCGTCGTGCTGACCGGCGGCAGCGGCCGGTTGAGCACCGGCCTGGAACTGCTGGCCGACGGGCGGGCGCACCGGCTGTTCGTCTCCGGCGTCTACGAGGGGCTGGAGGTGCAGGAGCTTCTGAAGCGCTCCCGCCAGTTCCCCGGCGAGATGGAATGCTGCATCACGCTTGGCTATTCGGCGGACAGCACGGTCGGCAACGCCTACGAGACGGCGGACTGGCTGCGCGCTCAGGGCTATAGCTCGATGCGGCTGGTCACCGCCAATTACCACATGATGCGCAGCCTCCTGGAGTTCCGCATGGTGATCCCGGAGGTCGAGGTGGTGCCCCACCCCGTCGCCTCTCCCAATGTGCATCTCATCGACTGGTGGATGTGGCCGGGCACCGCTAATCTGCTGATGACCGAGTACAACAAATACCTTGTGACCCGGCTTCGCTACACGCTTGAGAAGCTGATCGAATCCTGACAAGTTCCCGGCCATGATCTTCCTGCGCTCCCTCGCCTTCAACGTCGCCTTCTACGTGTGGACGGCGGTCATCTGCGTCGGCATCCTGTGGTCGCTGCTGCTGCCGCGACGCAGCATGATCCGCGTGATCACGTGGTATTTCGGTACCGTCTCGTGGCTGGAGCGCACGCTCGCCGGCATCCGATACGAGGTGCGCGGGCGCGAGCACGTCCCCAAAAGCGGGTCCTTCCTCCTGGCCGCCAAGCACCAGTCGGCCTGGGAGACGATGAAGCTGCACTTCCTCGTCAACGACCCGGCGATCATCCTGAAGCGCGAGCTTCTGTGGATTCCCATCTGGGGCTGGTACGCCGCCAGATCCCGGATGATCGCCGTCGACCGCGGCGCCAAGGGCCGCGCCGTCGCCTCGATGGTCCGGAACGCCCGCCCGGTGCGGGACGAGGGACGTCCCATCGTGATCTTCCCGCAGGGCACGCGGGTCGCGGTCGGCGCCTACCGCCCCTACCGGATCGGCGTCGGCGTGCTCTACGACCATCTCGACATCCCCATCGTGCCGATGGCGCTGAACGCCGGCCTCTACTGGGCGCGCAACAGCTTCATCAAGCGGCCGGGCACCATCATCGTGGAATTCCTGCCCCCCATCCCGCCGGGCCTGGGCCGCGCCAAGGCCATGCAGGAGCTGGAGGAGCGGCTGGAGGCCGCCACCGACCGGCTGGTCGTCGCCGCGGGCGGCCCGGCGACCGTGCGGCCGAAGGCGGCGGAACCGGCCACCGCCGCGGTGAGCGAAACCGCGTCCTGATGCGCCGCGGCGCGGCCTTCGCCATCCTCGCCGGGCTCGCCCTGGCGATTTCGATGGCGACGGGCGCGCGAGCCCAGTCACAGCCGAGCGGGGAGCATTTTTCCAACGCCGCGGTGACCGGGGGCGTCACCATCACCCGCAAGGCCTGCGCCGCGCTGGAGGCCCAGCACACCGCCGCCTGGGTCGAGGTGGACGGGCGCGGGGAGTGCCTGCGCTACTACGCGGCGGGCCTGCACCCCGGCCCCAACCCCATCGCCGCGGCCTGGATGCACGGCGACATCATGGGAACCAAGCCGACCTCCGTCGGCCACCAGGAGGGGCTGGGCGTCGCCGCCATGATCGACCAGGAACGCGCCCTGGCGGAGCGGTTCGGCATCCCTTTCCTGTTCCTGGCCCGGCCGGGCGCCTATGGCAGTTCCGGCCGCTTCTGGACGACGCGCCACACGCCGCGCGAGGCGGCCCTGATGAACGCCCTGCTCGACGTCCTGAAGGCCCGCTACGGCGTGGCGGCATGGGCGCTGGGCGGGCACAGCGCCGGCGGCACGCTGACCGCGGAGTTCCTCGCCCGCCGCAACGACCTGCGTTGCGCGGTCATCTCCTCCGGCGCGCCGGCCTACAGGGCCTATCTGGAGGCGCGCGGCCTCCAAACGGTGCTGGCCCGCCCGCAGGGCTGGTTTGACCCCGCCGGCTCGCTGGACCGCATCCCGCGCGATCCCAAGCGCCGCGTTTTCGTCATCGGCGACCCGCGCGAGACCAACATCCCGTTCCACACCCAGCGCGGCTATTTCGACGCCTTGACGTTGCTCGGGCACGCGGCGTGGCTGGTGCCGCTGGAGCGGGCGCCCGCCCCGCGCCACCACAATCTGGTGGACTTCGGCGAAACCGCGCTCGGCCTGTGCGGCTCCGGCGCCGACACCGGCCGGATCCTGGCGACGCTCAAGGCCATGCCGGATCAGCGGGACCGCATCAGCAACTGACCGGTGGAACGCAAGAGGCCGGAACGCAAGAAGAACGGCTGGACCGCCCCCACGGTTGACCCCCGGACGGACGGCCCCTACTCTTCGGACGCTGTTGTCGGCGGACCGGCGTCGTGAATCGGCCGCCCGCGAAAGGGGAGGACGCATGACGGGGATCGCCGCCATATCCCAGCGGATCTGGGACATGAAGTACCGCTTCAAGTCCGCCGCGGGCGACCCCATCGACCAGACCGTCGCCGACACCTGGCGCCGCGTCGCCACGGCGCTCGCCGCGCCCGAGGCCGACCCGCAGGTCTGGGCGCCGCGCTTCGAACGGGCGCTGTCCCGCTTCGAGTTCCTGCCCGCCGGGCGCATCCTGGCCGGGGCCGGCACCGGACGGACGGTGACGCTGTTCAACTGCTTCGTCATGGGGCGGATCGAGGACGATCTCGGCGCCATCTTCGCCCACCTGCGCGAAGCGGCGCTGACCATGCAGCAGGGCGGCGGCATCGGCTACGACTTCTCCACCCTGCGGCCCAAGGGCGCGCTTGTGAAGGGTGTGGGCGCCGACGCCTCCGGCCCGCTGTCCTTCATGGACGTGTGGGACAGCATGTGCCGCACCATCATGTCGGCGGGCGCCCGGCGCGGCGCGATGATGGCGACCCTGCGCTGCGACCATCCTGACATCGAGGATTTCATCGACGCCAAGCGCGAGCCCGGCCGGCTGCGCATGTTCAACCTGTCGGTCCTGGTCACCGACGCCTTCATGAACGCCGTGCGGGAGGACCGGCCCTGGCCGCTGGTCTTCGACGGTCAGGTCCATCGCGAGGTGCGGGCCCGCGGCCTGTGGGACCGCATCATGCAGGCCACCTACGCCTATGCGGAGCCGGGCGTCATCTTCATCGACCGGGTGAACGGTCAGAACAACCTGAGCTATTGCGAATCCATCTCCGCCACCAACCCCTGCGGCGAGCAGCCGCTGCCCCCCTACGGCGCCTGCCTGCTCGGCTCGATCAACCTCGCGGCCCTGGTGATCGACCCGTTCGAGGAATCCGCCCGGCTCGACACCGGCCGGCTGAAGGAGCTGACGGCGCTCGCCGTGCGGATGATGGACAATGTGGTGGACGCCTCGCGCTTCCCGCTGGAGCCGCAGGCGCGGGAGGCCCACGCCAAGCGCCGCATCGGGCTGGGCGTCACCGGGCTGGCCGACGCGCTGATCCTCTGCCGCGCCCGTTATGGCGGCGAAGCGGCGGTGGCCCTGACCGAATCCTGGCTGGGAACGATCCGCAACGAGGCGTACCGCGCCTCCGCCCGGCTGGCCGCGGAGAAGGGCCCCTTCCCGCTCTTCGACCGCGACGCCTACCTGAACGCCCCGATGGTGCGCGGGCTGGACGAGGACGTGCGCGCCCTGATCGCGGAGCATGGCATCCGGAACGCCCTTCTGACCTCCATCGCACCGACCGGCACGATCTCGCTGTTCGCCGACAACGTGTCGTCGGGGATCGAGCCGGTCTTCTCCTACAGCTACGAGCGCACCGTCCTGATGCCCGACGGCACCCGCCGGACGGAGGAGGTCAGCGACCACGCCCACCGCCTGTTCCGCGCGCGCTTCGGGACCGAACAGCCTCTGCCCGATTACTTCGTGGACGCGCAGTCCCTGACCCCGGCGGAGCATGTGGTGATGCAGGCGGCCGCCCAGCGCCATGTGGACAGCTCCATCTCCAAGACCATCAACTGTCCGGAGGACCTGCCCTTCGACGCCTTCAAGGACGTCTATTGGCAGGCCTACGAGCTGGGCTGCAAGGGCTGCACCACCTACCGCCCGAACGCGGTCACCGGCTCCGTCCTGACGGTGAAGAAGGAGGGCGCGGTCCCGGCTCCAGTCCAGGCTCCGGCTCCCCTTCCCGCCACGTCCCCGGCGGCCATGGCGTCCTCCAGGCCACCGGACCGTCCGGAGACCTTGCCGGGCGAGACCTACAAGGTGCGCTGGCCGGACAGCGACCACGCCATGTACATCACCATCAACGACATCGTGGAGAACGGGCGGCGCCGGCCCTTCGAGGTCTTCATCAACTCCAAGAACATGGAGCATTACGCCTGGACGGTGGCGCTGACGCGGATGATCTCCGCGGTGTTCCGCCGCGGCGGCGAGGTCGGCTTCGTGGTGGAGGAGTTGAAGGCGGTCTTCGACCCGCGCGGCGGCGCCTGGATGCAGGGCCGCTACGTGCCGTCCCTGCTGGCCGCCATCGGCGACGTGATCGAACGGCACCTGAAAGCCATCGACATGCTGCCGGACAGCGGGACGCTCACCGCACCCCCACCCGCCGCGACGGAAGCGACCAGCCTCCAGCAATGCCCGAAATGCGGCCAGCCCGGCCTGATCCGGCAGGAAGGCTGCGACAGCTGCCTGAACTGCGGCTATTCCAAATGCGGCCCCTGAAGGCTGACCGGCGACGCCACGGCCGGTCCACGCATGACCCAGGATTTCGAAAGGAGCTTCCATGAACGACGCGACACGGACCATGCTGAGCGACAGCGTGGCGCGTTGGGGCGCCTTCATCGAGGCGAACGCGTCCTGGGCGGAGGCGATCCTGTTCCTGTGCGCCTTCGCGGAGTCGCTGGCCTTCGTCGGGCTGGTCGTGCCAGGCGTCGTGCTGCTCACCGCGGGAGGCGCGCTGGTCGCCTCCGGCGTCCTCGGCTTCTGGCAGGTCTACGCG
The DNA here is from genome assembly GCF_003119115.1 of Azospirillum sp. TSH58. Taxonomy (NCBI): domain Bacteria; kingdom Pseudomonadati; phylum Pseudomonadota; class Alphaproteobacteria; order Rhodospirillales; family Azospirillaceae; genus Azospirillum; species Azospirillum sp. TSH58. The sequence goes on along the minus strand of NZ_CP022367.1, from coordinate 1,335,440 downwards.
GCCATCGCGCTGGGCGCCGTGCTGGGGGACGCCGTGTCCTATTGGCTCGGCCGGCTGTTCGGCCATCATGTGCCGCATGTCTGGCCGTTCCGTCGGCGGCCGGAGTTCCTGGAACGGAGCAGCCGCTTCTTCCTCCGCCATGGCGGCAAGAGCGTCTTCTTCGCGCGCTTCCTGGGGCCGCTGCGTCCGGTCGTTCCGCTCACCGCCGGGATGATGGCGATGCCCCATCACCGCTTCCAGGTCGCCAACCTGACGTCCGCGGTCATCTGGGCGCCGCTGATGATGGCGCCCGGCATCGCCATGGCCAAGGGGGTCGGCCTCGACGAGCTGCTGACCGGGGCCATGGCGAAGCCGGCGGTGTCCCGGACCGTGGAGGACGGCCCTTGCCTGCCGGCGCCGCCGATAGCCGGCGAACCGTCGCGCTGCTGACGGGCGCCCCGAGGTCGAGGCCGGATCAATCCCCGACGCGGAGGATCACCTTGCCCCGGCCGTGGCCCGAATCGAGCCGCTCATGGGCCTTGGCGACCTCTTCGAGCGGAAGGACGGAATCCACGACGACCTTGGCCTGACCGCGCTCGAACAGCGGCGCCATCTCGCGCAGCCGCGCGCCTTCGCGCGTCAGGAAGGTGCCGAACAGCGTCTGGTTCTTGGTGTAGAGGGCGCTCAGGTCGCCGGTCGGGTCGAGAATCGTGGCGATCCGGCCGAAGGGCCGGGTGACCTGGGTGCTCAGGGGCACGTTGCCGCCCGCCGTGTCGAAGGCGGCGTCGACCCCGCGCCCGGCGGTCTCGCCGATGATCCGCTCCGCCGCGGCGGTGTCGCGGTAGTCGACCGCCACGTCCGCGCCGAGGTCCCGCAAGGCCGCGTGGTTCGCCGTGCTGGCGGTCGCGATCACCCGGGCGCCCGCCGCCTTGGCGAACTGGATGGCGAAGGAGCCGACGCCGCCGGCGCCGCCATGGATCAGCACCGTTTCGCCCGGCCGGACCGCCAGACGTCGCACGATCGCCTCCCAGGCCGTGCCGCCCGCCAGCGGGATGCCGGCTGCCTCGATGTGGCTGAGATTGGCCGGCTTGTGCGCGACGATGGCGGCGGAGGCGACGGTGTATTCGGCGTAGCTGCCGTTGGGATTGCCGAAGATCTCCGGCGTGTAGAACACCGCGTCGCCGACCGCGAAGCCGGTGACGCCGGGTCCCAGCACCTCGATGATGCCGGAGACGTCATAGCCCAGCACGGCCGGAAACGGGATGTTCGCCCAGGCGCCGGCCTGCCGGATCTTGGCGTCGACCGGGTTGGTCCCGGAAGCGACGACCCGCACCAGAACCTCGCCGGGGCCGGCCTCCGGACGCTCGGTGTCCCGGCGCTCGAACACATCCGGGCCGCCGAACCGTGTGATGACCATCGCGCGCATGGGGTCCTCCTTCGTTTCGCGATGAGCCATGTGGATCGCGGCCGACCGGCATCAAGTGGACGCCCGGCCGTGCCGCCGCGCGCCGGTCAGCCCCCGGGCGACCGTTCGATGCCCGGAACGCCCAGGATGGCCTCGGCCAGGAATTCCACCAGCAGCCTGACCCGGGCGATGCCCGCCCGCTCCGGCACGATCAGCATGTTGAGCGGCACCGAGGGCGGGGCGTGGTCCGGCAGGAGAACCTCCAGGCGGCCGTCGGCGAGCAGATCGTCCACCAGCCAGACATGGGTCGGCCCGATGCCACGGCCGGCGAGATAGGCTTCGCGGGCGGCGAGCCCGTGATCGACCCGCAGGCGTCCCCCCAGGGAAACGGTGTGGAGGGCGCCGTCCGGCCCCTCGAGCGTCAGCCGGTCGCTTCCGGCCACGTTCGACATGCGGACGCTCTCGATCCCCGCGAGGTCGCCCGGAGTCGCCGGCCGGCCGTGCCGCGCCAGACAGGCCGGCGAACCGACCAGCACGCGCCGGCTCAGCCCGAGCGCCCGCCGCTTCAGCGTGCTGTCGGCGAGCGGACCGAGGCGGATGGCGAGGTCCACGCCGTCGCGCACGAGGTCGATGCGCTCGTCGGTCAGGCCGAGATCGACGGCGATGTGCGGATGGCGGTCCTGGAAGGCGAAGATCAGCCGGCTGATGTGCCGGACGCCGAGCGCCGCCGTGCAGGACACGCGCACCCGTCCGGCCGAGGCGCGGCCGGTGTCGCGCGCCTCGTCGCCCGCCTGCTCGACGAGGCGCAGGATCTGCACGGCGTTGGCGTAGTAGCGCTCGCCCTCCGCGGTCAGCGCGACGCGCCGCGTGGTGCGGCTGAACAGCGCGACGCCGAGCGCCTCCTCCAGCTCGCGGACGTGCCGGGTGACGCTGGATTGCCCGATGGCCATCTCGCGCGCCACCGCCGAGAGGCTTCCCCGCTCGGCGACGCGGACGAAGGTCCGCATGCGGTCCAATGTGACGTTGGCGAGGGTGAGGTTGGCAGGCGCAACGTTGGCGGCTGAGGCGCTCGATTGATCCATTTTACGGCAGAGTTCTATCCATTCATCCTGTCTACCGGATCAATCTCCACCCGCTTAGCTTGAGGCGCAAGCGTTTCAAGCGAACAGGTGCCTGTGATGAACGTGCTGATCGTCTTCGCCCATCCCGATCCCCGCTCCCTCAACGCCGCCCTGCGCGATGCCGCCGTCGCGGAACTGGAGGCGCAGGGGCACAGGGTTCGGGTCTCCGACCTCTACGCCATGAACTGGAAGGCGGCGGTGGACCGCGCCGACTTCCCCACCCTCGGCGAGGACGAGCGCCTGAAGGTGGCCGCCGCCTCCGGCGCCGCCTTCGCCGCCGACGCGCTGACCGACGACGTGAAGGCCGAACAGGAAAAGCTGCTGTGGGCCGACGCCTTGATCCTGCAATTCCCGCTCTGGTGGTTCACCATGCCGGCGATCCTCAAGGGCTGGGTCGACCGCGTCTACGCCTACGGCCTCGCCTACGGCGTCGGCGAGCACAGCGACCGCCGCTGGGGCGACCGCTACGGCGAGGGCCGCTTCGCCGGCAAGCGCGCCATGCTGGTGGTGACGACGGGCGGCTGGGCCGAGCATTACGCGCCGCGCGGCATCAACGGCCCGATCGACGACCTGCTGTTCCCGATCAACCACGGCATCCTGCATTATCCCGGCTACGACGTGCTGCCGCCCTTCGTCGCCTACCGGGTGGACCGCTTCGACGAGGCCGGCTTCGCGCGGGCGGCGGAGCAACTGCGGGAGCGGATGCGGACGCTGGAGACGACGACGCCGATCCCCTTCCGCCGGCAGAACGGCGGCGACTATGCGATCCCCAGCCTCGAACTCCGCCCGGAGCTGGAAGCCCCCGGCGCGTCCGGCTTCGCCCTGCACCGGAGTCCTTGAGCGCTTGGAGCCGCTTGGAAACGCCTCCATTCCGTGACCATCCCCAGTTTCGTCATTCCCGCGAAAGCGGGAATCCAGGGCTCATCAGCCATTTTCGGTGAAGTCCGCTGGATCCCCGCCTTCGCGGGGATGACGGCCGAATGGGGGCGAGCTGGGACATGAGCGTTTCAAAACGGCCGCTTACAGCCGGATCAGGACGACGCCGAGGATCAGGGAGGCGGCGCCGGCCAGCCGGGTCGGGCTCACCGGCTGCTGCGGCAAGCCGAGCAGACCGACATGGTCGAAGGCGAGCGAGCCGAGCATCTGGCCGACCACGATCAGCGCGAGCACGGTCGCCGCCCCCAGGCGGGGCACCATCAGGATGGCGGTCCCGATGAACAGGGCGCCGAACAGCCCGCCGGTCCAGGTGACCCACGATCCGGCCCCGCTCACCGCTTCGGCAAGGCGGGGTCCCGGCGCGACGAGCGCGACCGCCAGCATCGCCAGCATCCCGACGACGTAGCTGACGAAGCCCGCCCACCAGGGAGAGCCGAGGTCGGCCCGCAGGTTGGCGTTGAGGACCTGTTGCAACGCGACGCTGACCCCGGCACCGATCACCAGGAGGTACGAAACGACGGACATTGTGGCGGACATGCCATGCTCCCAAGACTGCCAGTGGACGTGCCGCCGGACCCTGTCCGCGCGGCGCTCTCTGGCGGATGGGTAGCAGGCGGAGCGGCGGCGGTCTGGTACGGATGTGACCTACCCGGCCCGGTAGCGGCCCGGAGTCACGCCGAAGGCGCGGCGGAAGCAGCGGCCGAGATGGCTCTGGTCGGTGAAGCCGGTGTCCGCCGCGACCGCCGCGATCGGCTCGCCCGCGCGGAGCAGGAGCCGCGCGTCGTTCAGCCGCTCCTGTAGCCGGAAGGCGTGCGGTGGAACGCCGTGCTCCTTGCGGAAGCGGCGGGAGAAGCCCTCGCGGCTCATCCCGGCGCGGCGGGCCGCCTCGCCGACGCTGTCCCACGGCTCGCCACCCGTCGGCTCCGCCACGGGAGCCGCCCCGGTCATATTGGAAAGGCGATGGTCCTCGGCGATCCGCGTCAGGTCGGCCCAGCCCAGCCCGCCCGTCCGCCGCCAGTGCCGGGCCAGCCCGGCGATCACCTCCGGCGCGGCGTACAATCCCGGCGGCGTGTAGAGGTTGACGCAGACGACCTCGTCCGGCCCGCGCAGGGAACGGTGGGGCGTTCCCGCGGGGATGCGCATCCCCTCGCCGGGACCGGCCTCGCACAGCTCGCCCTCGACGACGAAGCGCCGCCGCCCCGCGAGGACGAAGGTCACCTGATCCTCGCGATGGAAATGCACCGGCAAGGCCACCTCAAGGCCGCGCACCGTCCCCAGTTCGACGATGCCGCTTTCGTTGGGGCGCCAGTAGTCCCAGATCGGCCTCGCCGGAGAGGGCGGCGGCGTCATGACGGCGGTCCTTCCCATCGGACGGGTTCCGAAATGCGATTTTTGCACGGCACCGATCAGGACTCCATCGCGGCGCGCATCCTGTGGCATAAGAGCCCCCGCCACGCCATGGGAACAACGCCGCAGGAACGCAGCCGCACATGATCCGCTTCGACAACATCAGCAAGCAGAATGGTCACCGAATCCTCTTCCTCGAAGCATCGGCGGCGTTGAACCGGGGCGAAAAGATCGGGCTGGTCGGCCCCAACGGGGCTGGCAAGACGACGCTGTTCCGCATGATCACCGGCGAGGATTTGCCGGACACCGGTCAGGTGGCGATCGAGAAGCAGGCGACCATCGGCTACTTCAACCAGGATGTCGGCGAGATGTCCGGCCGCTCCGCCGTCGCCGAGGTGATGGACGGCGCCGGCCCGGTCAGCACCGTCGCCGCGGAGCTGGCCGAGCTGGAAGCCGCCATGGCCGACCCCGACCGCGCCGACGAGATGGACGCCATCATCGAGCGCTACGGCGAGGTCCAGGCCCGCTTCGACGAGCTGGGCGGCTACGAGCTGGAGGGCAAGGCGCGCGAGGTGCTCGCCGGCCTCAGCTTCAGCCAGGAGATGATGGACATGGACGTCGGCATGCTGTCCGGCGGCTGGAAGATGCGCGTGGCGCTGGCCCGCATCCTGCTGATGCGGCCCGAGGTCATGCTGCTCGACGAACCGAGCAACCATCTGGACATCGAAAGCCTGATCTGGCTGGAGGGCTTCCTGAAGGGCTTCGAGGGCGCCCTGCTGATGACCTCGCACGACCGCGAGTTCATGAACCGCATCGTCAACAAGATCATCGAGATCGACAGCGGGTCGCTGACCAGCTACTCCGGCGACTACGGCTTCTACGAGCGCCAGCGGGCGCTGCGCGAGAAGCAGCAGGAGGCGCAGTTCGAACGGCAGCAGGCCATGCTGGCCAAGGAGTTGAAGTTCATCGAGCGCTTCAAGGCCCGCGCCTCGCACGCCAGCCAGGTCCAGAGCCGGGTGAAGAAGCTCGACAAGATCGAGCGGTTCGAGCCGCCCAAGCGCCGCCAGATCGTCACCTTCGACTTCCCGCCGGCCCCGCGCTCGGGCGACGACGTCGCGGTGCTGAAGAACGTGCACAAGGGCTACGGCAGCCGGACCATCTACGAGGGGCTGGACCTGACGATCCGCCGCAAGGAGCGCTGGTGCGTCATGGGCGTCAACGGCGCCGGCAAGTCGACGCTGCTGAAGCTGGTGGCGGGCGCCACCGAACCGGACAGCGGGACCGTCTCGGTCGGCGGCAGCGTGCGGATGGGCTATTTCTCGCAGCACGCCATGGACCTGCTCGACGGCGACAAGACCATCTTCGAATCGCTGGAAGCCTCCTTCCCGCAGGCGAGCCAGGGGTCGCTACGCGCTCTGGCCGGCTGCTTCGGCTTCTCCGGCGACGATGTGGAGAAGAAGTGCCGCGTCCTGTCCGGCGGCGAGAAGGCGCGGATGGTCATGGCGACCATGCTGTTCAACCCGCCCAACTTCCTGGTGCTGGACGAGCCGACCAACCACCTCGACCTCGACACCAAGCAGATGCTGATCTCGGCGCTGGGCGCCTATGAGGGCACCATGCTGTTCGTCTCGCACGACCGCCATTTCCTGGCCGCCCTGTCGAACCGGGTGCTGGAGCTGACTCCGGAAGGCATCCACCAGTATGGCGGCGGCTACACCGAGTATGTGGCGAGCACCGGGCAGGAAGCGCCGGGCATCCACTGATAATGGCCCTCTCCCCCCTGGGGCTACGGCATTCATACATCTTTGGCTTAGGCAACTCTTTGGAAGAAAAAAAAGTTCCTCCGTCATTCCCGCGAAGGCGGGAATCCAGACTTATCCATAGGGTTCGTCTGGCAAACTCTGGATCCCCGCCTTCGCGGGGATGACGGAAAAACCATATTTTCAATTGGTTGCGGAAGGAAGAAAATGTGTGAACGCTGTAGCCCCTGGGGAGAGGGGTGGGTGAAGGGGGTTTTCATGCCCGAGAGGGCGGAGAAAAGCTCTTGAGATGATTACCCGGCGCGCCTTCGGCGCCCCCTCATCCTGACCTTCTCCCCAGGGGGGAGAAGGGAACCCGATGGCAACAAGCGGCTTGCGTGGCCCTCCCCCTCCATGGAAACTCGTGCCCGTGTCGTTCGGGCTGGGTTGCGCAACCATGGAGATTTTGGAATGGCTGGGTACGACAACGCCGACGGCCCCGCGGGGCTGGTCATCCGCCTGATCGACAGCGCGGTGAAGGCCCTCGACGAGATGTCCGACGCCGCGGGCGAGATCGCGCCGGACGTTGGCAACCTGACGGACACGCTGGTCGCCGCCCAGCGCATCGCCGACCGCGCGTCGCAGGACCTGCGTCGCCTGTCGCAGAAGGTGGCCGCCCAGTAGCGGCCCCAGTAGCGGCCGAAACGGTGCGGCGCCGCGACGCGCCGCACCGCGCCTTCATCAACGGCGCTGGCCGGCGGTGAAGGTGAAGTTGTCGAAGCTGTTCTCGGCGACGCGGAACCAGAGGAATTCCTCGTCGCGGAACTTCTTCCACGGCTCGTAGATCTTGGCGAACTTCGGGTTGTTCTTCGCCGTCTCGTCGTACAGCTCATAGGCCGCCTTGTAGCAGGCCTCCATCACCTCGCGCGGGAAGGGACGGAGCTGGGCGCCGCCGGCCACCAGACGCTTCAAGGCGGCGGGGTTGTCGGAGTCGTACTTGGCGTTCATGATCGCCAGCGCCTCGAAGCAGGCCGCCTCCAGAGCCGCCTGATAGGGCTTCGGCAGCTCCTCCCACTTCTGCTGGTTGACCAGAAGCGACACGTTCAGGCCGCCTTCCCACCAGCCGGGGTAATAGTAGTACTTGGCGACCTTGTTGAAGCCCAGCTTCTCGTCATCGTAGGGGCCGATCCACTCGGCGGCGTCGATGGTGCCCTTCTCCAGCGACGGGTAGATGTCGCCGCCGGCGATCTGCTGCGGCACGACGCCCAGCTTGGTCAGCACCTGGCCGGCGAAGCCGCCGATGCGGAACTTCAGGCCGCGCAGGTCCTCGACCGTCTTGATCTCCTTGCGGAACCAGCCGCCCATCTGGGTGCCGGTGTTGCCCGCCGGGAAGTTGACGACGTTGTAGCCCTTGAAGAACTCGCGCAGCAGTTCCATGCCGCCGCCCTGGAGAATCCAGGCGTTCTGTTGGCGGGCGTTCAGGCCGAACGGCACCGTCGCGTCGAAGGTGAAGGTCGGGTCCTTGCCGACATAGTAATAGCTGGCGGTGTGGCCGCACTCGACGGTGCCGTTCTGCACGGCGTCGAGCACCTGGAGGCCCGGCACGATCTCACCGGAGGCGAAGGGGCGGATGGTGAACTTGTTGTCGGTGATGGCGGCGACGCGGTGCGCGATCACGTCGGCGGCGCCGTAGATGGTGTCCAGGCTCTTCGGGAAGCTGGAGGCGAGGCGCCAATGCACCTCCGGCGTGCTCTGGGCGATGGCCGGAGCCGCCAGGGTGCTGGCCGCGACGCCGACACCGGCGCTGGCAAGGAACGAACGGCGTTTCATACGGGAAGTCCCCTCCTGTTCTTTTGTTCAGGAACGAACCTATCAGCGTCCTCCGAACCCCCGCAAAAGGTTAGCCGTGCAAGGGGCGAATAGCTTCCCCGCCGAAATATTTCGTGACAAACGGTTTGTGGTTGAAACCAAGGGTTACGACACCGCCAATCGGTGGTCGCGGAACCGCCCGTAGGTGTAATGGGCGGCACAGCCCCCCTCCGCCGACACCATGCAGGAGCCCATCGGATTCTCCGGTGTGCAGACGGTGCCGAACAGCTTGCAATCGCTGGGCTTCTTCACGCCGCGCAGGATGTCGCCGCATTCACAGCCCTTGTGGTCGGGCACCGCGCGCCCCGGCACCGCGAAGCGCCGCTCCGCGTCGAAGGCGGCAAAGCGCTCCTTGAGACGCAAGCCGCTGTCGGGGAGGGAGCCGAGACCCCGCCATTCGAAGCTGGGGCGCACGTCGAAGGTGTCGGCGACGAGCCGCTGGGCCTTTTGGTTGCCGTCCGGGGTCACCGCGCGGGTGAACTGGTTCTCCACCACCGCCCGCCCCTCGTTCGCCTGACGGACCAGCATCAGGATGGCCTGGAGCACGTCCAGCGGCTCGAACCCGGCGATCACCACCGGCTTGCCGTAGGTTCCGGCCACGAAGTCGTAGGGGCGGCTGCCGATGACCACGGAGACGTGCGCCGGCCCGACGATGCCGTCGAGCGGCAGCGTGCCCATGCTCCGCACCTCCGGGCTGTCCATGATGCCCCGGATGGCTGCCGGGGTCAGGACATGGTTGCAGAAGACGCTGAAATTCCGGAGGCCCTTGGCCTGGGCCGCGTGGACCGCCACCGCGGTCGGCGGCGTGGTCGTCTCGAAGCCGATGGCCAGGAAGACGACCTCGCGGTTCGGGTTTTCCTCCGCGATGCGCAGGGCGTCCATGGTGGACAGCACCATCCGCACGTCCGCCCCCTCGGCCTTCGCCTTCAGCAGGCTGACCCGGCCCGAGCCGGGCACGCGCAGCACATCGCCGTAGGTGCACAGGATCACGCCGGGCTGGCGGGCGATGGCGATGGCGTCGTCGATCCGCCCCACCGGCAGCACGCAGACCGGGCAGCCCGGCCCGTGGATCATCCGCACGGTGTCCGGCAGCAGGTCGGGGATGCCGTAGCGCGACACCGCGTGGGTGTGGCCGCCGCAGAATTCCATCAGGTGGTAGGTCCGCCCGGTCGCTGCCTCCCGCGCGATGGCGGCGGCGATGCCGCGGGCCAGTTCCGCGTCCCGGAATTCATCGACGTACTTCATCGCCCCCACCCCATCCGCCTGCCGTAGCGGCATTTGGACGGCGGCGGGGAGCGCTGGCGTTGATGCGGATCAAGAATGGGGCGCGGCGGGGCGGCGTCACGCCTTCCCGCCGCAAAGAGCCTTACTTCGAGGCGCCCATCACGGGCAGCGACAGCTCCGGCCCACGCCCCGAATCCTCGATGGCGATGGCCGACGAGCCGGGGGAGCCCAGCGCCACGCTGACCGGACGCCCGTTGTTGTGGTTCTTCCACATCTCGTAAAGCGCCAGCGCCGCGTAGATCTTGGCCTCGCGGCTGGTGTTGTAGAGCCATTCCTGGGTCGGGATGACGCGCAGCGCGCCGTTGCCCGACTGCTCCACCCGCTCGGCGAAGCGGTAGCCGAGCTGGTTGTTGATGCCGGCCAGCAGCCCGTCGAAGCCCGAGGAGATGCGCCCGAACCCGGCGTCCGACGCCGCGGACGACGCGCCGCCGAGCGTGCTGGGCGTCTGCCGCTTCACGAGGTCGCCGAAGACCCAGCCCTCCTCGCCGGTGCGCATCGAGCGCACGCCGATCCAGTTGCCCTCCTGCTTCAGCTCGATCACCTCGTCGCCGCGGGCGACGGTGGAGCGGACCGAGGCGTTGTCGGACGGGGCCGCGCGCAGGTTGACCTTCTCGCCGGTCACCGTGTGGATGTCGCCGGGGGCCGCCGCCGCAGGCAGGGCCAGCGCCGCCGCCACGCCGAGGCCGGCCAGGGTTCCAAGCAAACTCGTCGTCATCCGAGACATGTGCATTCTCCCGCAGAACGCGCGCGTCGCGCGCCGTTTCCCCCTACAACAGGCAAAGGCGGGGTATGCTCCATGGACAGAGGACGGGCGGGCGGAGCTACTCGAAAGACACACGCAGCGGGCTGTCGCCGGCGGGCCAGACGCCGCGGTCCACGGCGCGAGCGCCCTCGAAGACCAGCCAGCTCTGCCGCCCGTAATGGGGCAGCGGGCGCAGCAGCGCCTGGAGCGCCGCCGCGTCGTCCGCCGCCACCGCCACAACCGGGCGGCCCTGCGGGGTTCGCGCGGCCCACACCCGCGCGGTGCCGCGCCCCTTGAGGCTGTCCGGCAGCGGCGGCAGGCCGAGCCGAGCCAGCAGCCGGTCCACCTCCCCCGCCGTCCCGATCACGGCGAGCGGGGCGGCGGGATCGGCGCGCTCCGCGGCGGCGATGCGCGGTGTGCCGTCCGCCAGCCGCTCGGCCAGCGCGCGGGCGGCCGCCGCGGCGGGACCGTCGGCGGCGATCACCGTGGTGGCCGCGTGGTCCAGAGTCACGTCGCGCAGGATCGGCGGCGCCTCCCCCGGCGCCAGACGGCGGAACAGGGCGAAGCCGGGATCGACCGCGAGCGCCCGCGGCGCGGCGGCGGTCCGGATCGTCGCCGTCGTTTCGCGCCCGTCGAGCCGGATGGTGTGGCGTTCCACCCCGGCCGCGGTCTTCACCTCCATCGGCACGGTCAGGCCATAGACCGGCCCGCCCTGGCGTAGGGTCAGCGCCACCCCGTCACCGTTGGCGCTCGCTCCCGCCAGTTCCAGCGTCGGCGCCCCCACGCGGGTCAGCCATTGTTCGAAGAAGGGGCCAAGGTCCCGCCCCGACGCCGCCGCGAAGGCGCGGCGCAAATCGTCCCACCCCGCGTCCTGAAGGCGTTTCTCCTTCCAGAAGCGGCGAATTCCCGCGTCGAAGGCGTCCGCCCCGATCTCGGCGCGCAGCATGTGGAACAGCATCGCCGCCTTGCCGTAGCCGACGATCTGGGCGGCGTCGTGGACCTTGGCCCGGAAGTCGGTCAGGACGGAGTCGCGCTCCGCCGGCAGGGCGGCGTAGTCGCGCAGCCAGTCCAGCCGCATGGCCCGCGCCGCGTCCTCGCCGCGCGCCTCCGCCGCCGCATAGTCGGCCATGAAGGTGGTCAGCCCTTCCGACCAGTTGCCGGGCCATGCGCCGCCTTCGCCCACCCGCGCCCCGTTGCCCCACCAGTTGTGCAGGATCTCGTGGGGCAGCGACTGGGCGCGGATGAAGGGCAGCGGCATCACTTGACGCCCGATGTAGGTCAGCCCCGGAAAGCCCAGCCCGACCGGCAGCGGCGCCGACAGGATGGCGAATCCGGCGAAGGGATAGGCGCCGATCCGCGCCGCCTGCGCGTCGATGGTTCGGGCGCTGAGGTCCAGATACTCCTCGGCCAGCGGAGCCTGTTCCGGATGGAAGTAGGTGCGCAGGCGCATTCCATTGTGCATCCGTTCCGTCACCTGCCACGCCCCGGCGAACAGCGACGGTTCCTCGACGCTGCGGTCCTCGGCGAAGGTCGCGGCGTAGCCCGCCCCGTCGCGTGCCTCCTCCACCAGACGGCCCGTCGCCACCGCGACGAAGGGCGCCGGCACGCGGACGGACAGGCGCCAGGACGGCGGAGACTCCGCGTTCTCGGAGGTCGGAATCCAGCCGGTGCCGGCGGGCAGATAGGCGCCCTCCGCCCCGCCACCTCCGCCGCGCGAGTCCGGCGTCAGGGGCGGCAGGGTCCCGGCGTAGCGCAGGCGCAGTTCGCCGCCGCCTTCCGGAACGGTCACCGGCAGGGTGTTGCCGCGCACCGCGACCGGCTTGCCGTCGAGCCGGGCCTCACCGACCGCCAGCCCCGGCGCCAGCAACAGCCGGTGCGTCCCGGCGGGCAGGCGCAGCCGGTCCTCCACCTCCAAACGCCGCGCGGCGGGGTCCAGCGTGACGGTCAGGTCATGATGCAGGCCGGCGGCCCAGCCGGGCGCGGCGGCGAGGATGCCGCAGAGGGCGAGGAGGAGGGTGCGCATGGCTCAGCACTATAAGGCTTGGGCCGCGCCGCGCCAGCGTTTGCCCCCACCCCGGCCCTCCCCCGCTATCGCAGGGGAGGGAGAATCACGTCCCCTCCCCCGCGATAGCGGGGGAGGGTTAGGGAGGGGGCATCAGGAGTTCGTCACCCGATCCGCGTACGCACCGCGGTCAGCAGGCTGCACAGCCCGCGGTCGTGGATGCCGATGGCCTCCAGATGGGCGACCGTGTTGGCGAGATAGTCCAGGTTCGGGCCGCGCTCGCCCCGGCAGCAGGCGATGCGCTCGGCCATGGTGGTCTCGTCCATGCAGCCGCAATATTGCCGGTGGCGGCGGTCCACCACGAAGGTGCAGGCGGTGACCGGCGCCCCGCCGTCGCGCGGGCGCACCGGCAGCAGCTTCGGCCGGTAGACGCGGTTCAGCATCTCCCGGTCCCACAGGTAATCGAGGGTCTCCGGCACGCGCTCCGCCGCCACGCGGAAGACGATGCCCCGGCAGGAGCCGCCGCGGTCCAGCCCCAGCACCAGACCGGGCCGCTCCGGCGTGCCGCGGTAGCGGTGGGAGGACACGCAAAAGCGGCGGTGATAGCCGCCCAGCACCGCCGGATGGCGCTCCAGGAAGGGGAACTCCGGGTTCCACATCAGCGAACCGTAGGCGAAGACCCAGAGGTCGGCGCCGGGCGTCACGGCGATGTCGGTGGACCAGGAAGAGGCGGACGATGCCGTGCGCTGCGTCGGTGCGGTGACCGGAAGCTCGGCAACAGGCGATTGCGTATCGAGCAGCATGACCCTTAAGTAATGCAGCGTGCGCCGACTGGTGGCGACACGGTGAATGCTAGCACGGCCCCAGGCCGCCCGCTATAAGGTGGGTGCCACAAAACGGAAATGCCACAGATGCGCGTTCGGAAGATCTTGGGCTTCGCCGTTCTTGCCCTCGCCCTGCTGGCCGGCGCCTATTCGGTCTGGTGGTGGCAGGCCGCCTCGGCGGTGGAGCGCGGCGTGCTCGCCTGGATGGACGAGCAGCGGGCCGCCGGCGCCGTCGTGGCCCATGGCGGGTTGAGCGTCGGCGGCTATCCCTTCACCATCCGCGCCACGTTGGAGGCGCCGCACCTCGCCACCCGCGACGTGGAATGGCGGGGCGCCCGGCTGGTGGCGGAGGCGCCGCCCTGGAACCACACCCGCATCGCCCTTTCCCTGCCCGGTGAACAGCGGGTGACCGTGGTGCAGGCGAACCAGCCGCCCTTCACGCTGGTCGCCCGCGACGGCGGCCGGGGCCATGTCGGCCTCACCCTGACCGGCCAGCCGGTGGAGGCGCGGCTGGCCTTCGCCAACCTCGTGGCGCAGCCCGACGCCCTGCCCATTCCCATCGCCGCCCTGGATGTGACCGCCACCCAACCGGCCGAGCCGCCGGCCAGCCACACCGACACCGGCCTGTCCGTCATGCTGGAGGCGCGTGGCGCCACCCTGCCCGACGGCGCCCCGGACGCGCTGGGCCGCGAGGTGCAGCGGCTCCTGCTGACCGCGCGCATCCTCGGCCATCCGCCGAAGCCGGAGCCGGTCAGCCTGTCGGCCTGGAGCCGCGACGGCGGCACGCTGCAGCTCGACGGGCTGAATCTGGATTGGGGACCGCTGAAGCTGGCGATGAACGGCACGCTGGCGCTCGACGCCGCCCTGCAGCCGCAGGCCGCGCTGACGGCGGAGGTGCGCGGGTACCAGGCGGTGCTGGACGCGCTCCAGGGGATGTTCCGGCCCAAGGAGCTGGCGATGGCCCGCACCATGCTGGGCCTGCTGGCCCGCCCCACCGGACCGGGCGGCGAGCCGGTGCTGACCGCCCCGGTCACCGTGCAGAACCGCGGGCTGTTCCTCGGGCCGCTGAAGGTCGCGGCGCTGCCGGCGGTGGTCTGGTAGGGCGACGCGTTGCCGCCACCCTTCCCACGCTGCGCGTGGGCCCCTTCCCTCCCCCGCTTCGCAGGAGAGGGACTTAATCCCCTCCCCTGCGTCAGCGGGGGAGGGTCAGGGAGGGGGGCAACACGTCGCAACACGACAGCCTCACGCCGCCTTCAGCATCCCCTGCATGTCCTCGTAGGACGGCAGATGGTCCAGCTTGCCGACCGCGGACACCGCCATCGGGCCGGCGAAGACGCGGTTGGCCGCCGCCGCCACATCCTCCGGCGTCACGGCGTCGATGCGCTCGAAGATCTGCTCGATGGTCCGCACCTCGCCGGTGCGCAGCAGGGTGCGGGCGAAGCGGTCGGCGCGGCGCATCGTCGATTCCAGCGACTTGCCGACCGAGAAGCGCATCTGCTCCTTCGACCGCTCCAGCTCCACCGCGGTCACGCCGTCGCGGGCCTTGCGCAATTCCTCGAAGAAGACCGGCACCAGCTCCGCCACCTCCTCCGGCCCGGTGCCGGCGTAGAAGCTGAGGGCGCCGCCGTCCGCATACTGGATGGGTGCCGCGTAGACCGAATAGACCAGCCCGCGCTTCTCCCGGATCTCCTGGAACAGGCGCGAGGTCATGCCGCCGCCCAGGATGTTGGCGAGATGGCGCAGCGCGTAGCTCGCCGAATCCTCGGTGCCGACGCCGGGGAAGGCCGCCATGAAATGCACCTGCTCCGCCTCGCGCTTCAGCAGCGCCGCCCCGCCCTTGTTCACGACCGTCTCGTGGAACGGATCGTCCTTGGCGGTCAGATGGCCGAACAGCGCCTCCGCCCGGCGCACCACGGTGCCGTGATCGACGTTGCCGGACACCACATAGACCATGCGGCGCGGGTCGTAATGGGACACATAGTCGAACAGATGCTCCCGCCCGAAGCCCGCGACATTCTCCTTCGGGCCGAGGATCGGGCGGCCCAGCGCCTGCCCGTCGAAGGCGGTGCGGCGCAGCGCCTCGTAGACCACGTCCTCCGGCTCGTCGGCGTAGCGGCCGATCTCCTGGATGACCACGCCGCGCTCCTTCTCCACCTCCTCTTCCGGGAAGACGGAGTTCAGCACGATGTCGCCGATGATCTCGCAGGACACCTCGACGTGCTTGGCGGCCATCTGCGTGTAATAGGCGGTGACGTCATAGTCGGTGTAGGCGTTGAACTCGCCGCCACGGTTCTCGATCTCCAGCGCGATGCCCAGCGCGTCGCGGGTTTCCGTTCCCTTGAAGATCATATGCTCCAGGAAATGGGCGATGCCGTTCACCGCCGGCCGTTCGTTGCGTGCCCCGACGCCGACCCAGACGCCGCTGGTCACCGTGCCGAGATGCGGCAGGTGGTCCGTCAGCACGCGGAATCCGTTGGCGAGGGTGGTCAGTTGGATCGTCACACAGGGTCTCCTGGTTGGGCACGGGATCGCCCGGAACATCGGGGGCGTTGCATTGACGTGGGGCGCCGTCCGCGCAGGAACAACGCCTCGCGGGCTGGGGTCAAGCGTGCCGTCAACCGCGCGGCGGCGCGAGGGCGGCGCTGAGGGCGCGGCGGTTGCGATGGGCGCGCATCAGCAGCGGCGCCGGAACGTCGCCCGGCACCAGCAGGCGCCCGCCCGGCAGCAGCCGCACGCCGTGCCGTTCCAGTTCGCTCAACAGCTCCGCCATTGATCGGCGCATGGTTGTCCTCCACCGAACAGACTTTCACTGCTCGCATCATGGCGGAGAACTTCGATAGGATCGATAAGGATCATCCTATTTTATCGATAGGATGATCCTGTTCATCCCTCAATGCCGGCTTTTCAGGGAGGCCAGACGGTCGGACAGGGTGCTGGGCGCCGGCTTCGCTCCTGTGGCGGCGTCGAGCGCCGCCTTGATGTTGGGATCGTCCTCTTCCGGCTTGGACGGCTTCAGCAGACGGGCCTTGGCGCTGGACGCCTCCGCCTGGGCAAGATCGCGGGCCGCCGCGTCCTGCATCGCCTTCAGCGCCGTGCCGAGGCTGGAAGTGGCGCCGCTCAGCCCCGCCGCCTGCCGGGCCGCCTCCGCCCGCTGCTCGGCCATGTCACGCTGCTGGGCGGCGCGGCCCATGTCCCGTTCGGCCCGCTGCAACGCGCTGCGGGCGGCCTTCAGCTTGCCGCCGGCTTCGGCGTAGGTCGTTTCGAGCATGGTCAGGAAATCGCGCGCGTCGTGGGCGTCCTGCTCCTCCCGATCGATGTCCGGAGCCATCTGCTCCAGCATCCCCACCAGCGTTTCCAGGCTCTTTTCGAGCTGGGCCTTGCGACCGGCGTCGGCTTCCGCCTCCAACTGGCGTTGCAGATGCTCGGCGGCGGCCATGCGCTGGCGGGAGAGTTGCAGGATGGCCTCGGCTTCCTTCTGCTCCTTCTCATAGGCGGCGCGCGCTTGCGCGACCTGGAGGCCGAGGCTGTCCAGATGCTCTTCCATCGTGCGCAGTTCGGCCTCCGTCGCGGCCTTGGGGTCCCAGCGCACCAGGGCTTCCAGCGCCGACTGGACGGCCTGATCGGTCTTCACCCCGACGAGGTTGCGGATGAACGAGATCATGGTTGCGGTTCCTCTCTGTTTCGGCGGGGACTTCAGCCCGCCATGGCTCCGGCGTTCAGCAGCGCGATGGCGACCTGGAGCCCGGCCAGCGCCGTGCCCGCCGCGACGTTGCCGGATTCGATCATGGCGCGCAGGTCGCGGAACAGCCAAATGGCGATCAGGAAGGTAATCAACTGCAGCACCAGCGCAACCGATCCCCAGATCAGGATGTCCACCAGGACATGGCTGGTCGCCAGCGTCGCCGCCAGCGGGATCGCCAGCGCCACCATCGTGCCGCCCAGCACCACGCCGGCCGCTTGGTTGCCGCTCGCCAGCAACTCGCGCTCGTGCAGCGGCGTGACCGCCACGTAGACGGCCACCCCGATCACGAACAGAGCCAGGGTCGCTCCGAAATGCAGAAGCAGCAGCGGCAGGCCGGATTCGAGGCCCTGCAGGATTTGCGCGACGCTGGTGTCCATGGTGTCTTCCATACGGGCTGGCGGGATCAGGCAGGAAACTTGAGTGGGGCCTCAGGCGAGGGAGAGCGAGGCGGGGTTGACGTCGATGCCGGCGCGGACCTCCACCCACGCCTCGCCGCCGTCCTCCACCGCCGTGACCAGCACATACTCGGTCCGCGGTGCCGGGTCGGCGGCGCCGGTGGGAGCCGCGTAGAGCATGGCGGTCAGGCGGCGGGTGCGGCTGCCGCGGTGGTCGGTCAGCGTCTCGTCGAAGGTTATGGGGGCGATACGCGACGCGCCGGGCGACCACAGCCGCCCGTACAGCTTGCCGTCCTTGGTCTGGAACTGCGGATAGCCGATCATCCCGTCGCCGGGGTCCAGCCAGAAGCCCCATTCGTCGTTGTCGGTGGGGTGCACCTCGTCCAGAACGCTGAACCAGCGGCATTCGTCCGGCGCTCCCCCCGCTCCCAGATGAAGCTGGTAAAAGCCGCTCCCGCCCGGAAGATAGAGCCGGTGCAGAGTCACGCCGCCGCCCGTCAGCGTGCCGACGGCCGCCACGCTGACCATCGAGCCGGCGCCCTCCGGCGCCGTGGCCTTGATCGCGCCGCCGCCCAGCAGGAAGGGCGTGGGATCGGGCGTCAGCGTCATGCCCACACGGAACAGCGACGGTTCGTAGGACGCGCCGGAGGCCTTGGCCTTGACGATGCCGGCGGCGGTGCTGGCGGCGGCGCCCCAGGGCGAACGGGTCATGGCGGAACCTCCGGAGCGGGAGCCCGACGAGCGGCGGCGCAGGGCGGTCACGGCCACCACCATCCCCCCGACGAGCACAATCAGAAGAAGCAGGGTGCCCCAGCCCCCTCCGGAGCCTCCATCGGACTCCCCTGGGGAAGGCGGCGTCTGCGGCTCGGCCTGCGCGACGTCGCGCGGGACGTCCGGCGGCAGGTAGCTGGGATCGCGCGGCCGGTCCTCCTGCGCGCGCAGGCGGGTGTCGAGATCGTCCAGGCGGCGGCGCAGGTCGGGATCGTCCTGCGCGCGCCGCTCCGCCTCCGTGCGCCATTCCGCGTAGCCGGGGTCGCCCTGGTGGTTGTGGAACCAGTCGGCGTAGCCTGGGCGTGACAGATTATCGAGCAGGAACCACAGGAACAGCCCATCCCACAGGCCGAAGCTGGGACGGCTGCCATAGGCCCAGCCCGGCGGGCGCCAGCCGCCGTACCAGCCCCCCGGCCCATAGCCGCCGGTGCGCCGCTGCCCCCAGCCCGAGCCGGAGCCACCGCCGCCCTGCCATCCCCCTCCGCTCCAGCCGGATCCGGAAGCGGACCCGGACCCCGAACGGGGCGGCGGCGCGGTGACCGGCGGGGTGCGTTCCCGCTGCGGCTGTTGCTGCTGTTGCTGCTGCGTCCGGTAGCGGTCCAGCGCCTCGCCGCTCGACCGCCGCGACACGCCCAGATCGCCACCGCCGGACGGCGCCCCGCCGGGAAAGCCGAGGGACGGTCCGCCTTGGGGACGGCTGTAGCCGCCGCTGCCGGTGGACGGCGCGCGCGACGGAGCGGGGCGGGTGGAGAAGGACGGGGTGCGCACGGCCGGGCGGCTGTATCCCCCGCTGGAGCTTCGGCCTCCGCCGGCCCGCGCCTCGACCTCCTGCGGCCAGAGCAGCGCGGCGGAGGCCACGGCCAGCCCGGCGGGCACCGCCGCGGGGGCGGCGGCGGGCAGCGGCTGGAGCGGCGCCAGCGCCAGAAGAACGCTCAGGAACCGGACGGCGATCCGGTTCCGAAGGGGCATGGAGCCAGGGGGCATGGAACCGGAGGGCGGGGAACCGGAGGGCATGGGGCCTGCGCGCTGCCATGGATGCACAGCCGGAACACCCTACATGCCCAATTGTTCGCCATCAACCTCTTCGCCGGCGGGTTAGCCATGGTGATGCGGCAGCCCGCGCAGAAACCCCACCGGGGCGTTCATTGCAAAAACCATGAGGAATTCAGGAAATCGCCGCCCCTCCACAGGGCCGGCGGGAGCAAGTTGTAATACCACTTCTATGGCCGGCGCCTGAAAACGTGTCGCAGGCGGAGCGTTGACTTGACGACTCCCAAGGCGGCGACGTAAGACATCTCCGTTCCGCGGAAGTTCCTTCCGGAATGGAAGGACCGGCGGCGTGGGAAGACGCCGCAAGGGCAAAAAAGCCGGGTCCGCGAGCGCGCCCCCGGGTCGGGGAATCGGACGACTGTTGAGCAACCTTGGATGAGAGGACCGCACCGTGCTTGAAGCTTACCGCCAGCATGTCGCTGAGCGTGCCGCGCTCGGAATTCCCCCGCTGCCGCTTTCGGCCAAGCAGACCGAGGAGCTGGTCGACCTTCTCCTGAACCCGCCGCAGGGCGAGGAAGCCGTCCTGGTCGATCTCATCACGCACCGCGTCCCGGCGGGCGTCGACGACGCCGCCAAGGTCAAGGCCGCCTTCCTGGCCTCGCTCGCCAAGGGCAACGAAACCTCGCCGCTGATCTCCAAGGTCAAGGCGACGGAGCTGCTGGGCACCATGCTCGGCGGCTTCAACATCAAGCCGCTGATCGACCTGCTGGGCGACGCCGAGTGCGGCGAGGCCGCCGCGGCCGGCCTGAAGACCACGCTGCTGATGTTCGACTACTTCCACGACGTCAAGGAACTGGCCGACAAGGGCAACGCCAACGCCAAGGCGGTGATCCAATCCTGGGCCGACGCCGAGTGGTTCACCTCGCGCCCCGAGGTCCCGGCCAGCCTGACGCTGACCATCTTCAAGGTGTCGGGCGAGACCAACACCGACGACCTGTCCCCGGCCCCGGACGCCTGGTCGCGCCCGGACATCCCGCTGCACGCCCTGGCCATGCTGAAGAACCCGCGCCCCGGCATCGTGCCGGAGGAAGCCGGCGTCCGCGGCCCGATCAAGCAGCTTGAGGATCTGAAGGCCAAGGGCAACCTCGTCGCCTATGTCGGCGACGTGGTCGGCACCGGCTCCTCGCGCAAGTCGGCCACCAACTCCGTGCTGTGGTGGACGGGCGAGGACATCCCCTACGTCCCGAACAAGCGCTTCGGCGGCGTCTGCCTGGGCTCCAAGATCGCCCCGATCTTCTACAACACGATGGAAGACGCCGGCGCCCTGCCGATCGAACTCGACGTCTCGCAGATGGAGACGGGCGACACGGTCGAGCTGCGCCCGTATGAAGGCAAGGCGCTGAAGAACGGCGCGGTGATCGCCGAGTTCACCGTCAAGTCCGACGTGATCTTCGACGAGGTGCGCGCCGGCGGCCGCATCCCGCTGATCATCGGCCGCGGCCTGACCGCCCGTGCGCGTGAGGCGCTGGGCCTCGCCCCGTCGACCCTGTTCCGCCTGCCGTCCTCCCCGGTGGACAGCGGCAAGGGCTTCACGCTCGCCCAGAAGATGGTCGGCCGCGCGGTCGGCCTGCCGGAAGGCCAGGGCGTGCGTCCGGGCACCTATTGCGAGCCGAAGATGACCACGGTCGGCTCGCAGGACACCACCGGCCCGATGACCCGCGACGAGCTGAAGGATCTGGCCTGCCTCGGCTTCTCCGCCGATCTGGTCATGCAGTCCTTCTGCCACACCGCGGCCTATCCGAAGCTGGTGGACGTCAAGACCCACCGCGAGCTGCCGACCTTCATCTCGACCCGCGGCGGCGTCGCCCTGCGTCCGGGCGACGGCGTGATCCACTCCTGGCTGAACCGCCTGCTGATGCCCGACACCGTCGGCACCGGCGGCGACAGCCACACCCGCTTCCCCATCGGCATCAGCTTCCCCGCCGGCTCGGGCCTCGTCGCCTTCGCCGCGGCCACCGGCGTCATGCCGCTGGACATGCCGGAATCGGTGCTGGTCCGCTTCAAGGGCTCGCTGCAGCCGGGCGTCACGCTGCGTGACCTCGTCAACGCGATCCCGCTCTACGCCATCCGCCAGGGCCTGCTGACGGTGGAGAAGAAGGGCAAGAAGAACATCTTCTCCGGCCGCATCCTGGAGATCGAGGGTCTGCCCGAGCTGAAGGTGGAGCAGGCGTTCGAGCTGTCCGACGCCTCGGCCGAGCGGTCCGCCGCCGCCTGCACCGTCCGGCTCAACAAGGAGCCGATCATCGAGTACATGCGCTCCAACATCACCCTGATGAAGTGGATGATCGCCAACGGGTACGAGGACGCCCGGACGCTCGGCCGCCGCATCAAGGCGATGGAGGACTGGATCGCCAACCCGAGCCTGCTGGAGCCGGACGCCGACGCCGAGTACGCCGCGGTGATCGAGATCGATCTGGCCGACATCAAGGAGCCGATCGTCGCCTGCCCGAACGATCCGGACGACGTGAAGCTGCTGTCGGAGGTTGCCGGCGACAAGATCGACGAGGTCTTCATCGGCTCCTGCATGACCAACATCGGCCACTTCCGCGCCGCCGGCAAGATCCTGGACGGGAAGACCGACATCCCGACCCGCCTGTGGATCGCCCCGCCGACCAAGATGGACGCCCAGATCCTGACCGAGGAAGGCTATTACGGCGTTCTCGGCAAGTCGGGTGCCCGCATGGAGATGCCCGGCTGTTCGCTCTGCATGGGCAACCAGGCGCAGATCCGCAAGGGCTCGACGGCCATCTCGACCTCCACCCGCAACTTCCCGAACCGCCTGGGCATCGACACCCGCGTCTATCTCGGCTCCGCCGAGCTGTCGGCCGTGGCCGCCCTGCTGGGCAAGCTGCCGACCCCGGCCGAGTATCTGGAGCAGGTGAGCGTCATCAACCAGAAGGCCGGCGACATCTACCGCTACATGAACTTCGACCAGATCAAGGAGTTCCAGGACGTGGCCGACACGGTCGCCGCCTGATCGCCCGCACCTCTTCCCCTTCCCCCCGCACAAGCGGGGGGAGGCCGGGAGGGGGGCCGGGTGCGAGGACTTCCGCGTTGATGAAAAGCCCCGCCGGAATCGCTCCGGCGGGGCTTTTCATCTTCGGCCTCGGGATCTGAACCACAGAGACACAGAGAGCCTCAGTCCGAACGCTCCGGACCATGAGTTCCAGCCTTCGCCAGATAAGCGCGCGGCGAAGCCCCCAGCGTCCGTTTGAACATCGTCGTGAAGGCCGCCGGGTTGTCGTAGCCGAGGTCCAGCGCGACCGTCGTCACCGGAACCCCGGCGACCAGCCGCGGCAGGGCGGAGACCAGACAGGCCTGCTGGCGCCATTCCACGAAGCTCAGCCCCGTCTCGCGCCGGAACAGCCGGGTGAAGTTGCGGCGGCTCATGCCCAGACCGTCGCTCCACGCCTCGATCGTCGCCTGGATCGTCGGCTCCTGGAGGAACCGCCGGCAGCGCTCCGCCAGGGCGGCGTGGGCGGGAAAGGGCAGCGACAGCGGCTCCACCGGCAGACGCCGCATCTCGTGCAGAAGCAGGGCCATCACCGCGCCGTCGTGGCTCTGCGGGTCGTAGTCCACCGGCACGTCGAGCGCCCGCCCGATCAGGCTGCGGAAGAAGGGCGACAGCGCCACCACCTCGCAACGGCCCGGCATGGTGTCGGCCAGCGCGGGGGCGAGATAGAGGCTCCGCGTCATGACCATCCCGATCATGCGGACCTCGTGCGGGACGCCCGGCGGAATCCACAGCCCGCAATGGGGCGGCATCACCCAGCGCCCCTGGGCGGTGGACAGCACCAGCGTCCCCGTCGCCCCGGACAGCAACTGCCCGCGCCGGTGCGTGTGGGCGGCCAGCCGGGTGCCATCCGCATGGTCCTGCCCCAGGGCGATGAGCGGGCTGGGCGACTCCTCGACCGTGTCGATGCGCAGGTTCCGGACCATGGCCCAGTCTCGTAAGAAATCGGCCTGACCGCGGTGGCAGGCCGCCGCCGCCCACCATAGGCTGTTGCTCCACACCAAGCAACGCGCCGCCCGCCAGCCAAGCGCCAAACCCGGCCAAGCGCCAGAAAAGGCTTCCTTTCGTGACCGACACCACCCTGTCCCGGCCCAAGGCCGGGGGGACGGCCCTGCCCGTCCTGGGGACGATCAGCGTCTGCCATCTGCTGAACGACCTGATCCAGTCCCTGCTGCCAGCGATCTATCCGATCCTGAAGGGCGGATTCGACCTCAGCTTCGCGCAGATCGGCCTGCTCACCCTGATCTACCAGATCACCGCCTCGCTGCTTCAGCCGATCATCGGGCTCGCCACCGACCGGCGGCCGGCGCCCTACTCCCTGACCATCGGCATGGGGGCGTCGCTGGTCGGGCTGGTCACGCTGGCCTTCGCGCCGAACTACGCGGCGCTGCTGATCGGGGCGACCCTGCTGGGCCTCGGCTCCTCGGTCTTCCATCCGGAGGCGTCGCGGATCGCCCGTCTGGCCTCCGGCGGCGCGCACGGGCTGGCGCAGTCGCTGTTCCAGGTGGGCGGCAACGCCGGGTCGGCGCTGGGGCCGCTGCTGGCCGCCTACATCATCCTGCCGCGCGGGCAGGAAAGCCTGTCCTGGTTCGCGCTGGCCGCCCTGGGCGGCATGGCCCTGCTGACCGGCATCGGGCGCTGGTACGCCCGCAGCGACCACGCCCGCCCGGTCCGCCGCGGCGCCGCGGTCCGTCACCCCGGCCTGACCAGCGGGCAGGTGAACCGGGCGCTGGCCGTGCTGATGGTGCTGATCCTGTCCAAATACGTCTATCTGGCCAGCCTCACCAGCTACTACACCTTCTTCCTGATGGAGCGCTTCGCCCTGGCGCCGGATTCGGCGCAGCTCTGCCTGTTCGTCTTCCTGGCGGCGGTCGCGACGGGCACGATCATCGGCGGGCCGGTCGGCGACCGGATCGGGCGCAAGACAGTCATCTGGGTGTCCATCCTTGGCATCCTGCCCTTCACGCTGCTGCTGCCCCATGTCGGGCTGACGGCGACGATCGTGCTCAGCGCGGTGATCGGGCTGGCGCTGGCCTCGGCCTTCCCCGCCATCATCGTCTACGCGCAGGAGCTGATGCCCGGCCGCGTCGGCATGGTGTCCGGCCTGTTCTTCGGTCTGGCCTTCGGGATCGGCGGCGTGGCCGCCGCCGGCCTCGGCGTCCTGGCCGACTGGCAGGGCATCGGCTTCGTCTTCCAGGCCTGCTCGGTCGTGCCCCTGCTCGGCCTGTTCGCCGCGCTTCTGCCCAATGTCTCCCCGCACAAGGCGCCCTGACCCTCCGGCACGCCGCGCCGTCCCCGACGGCGCGGCTCTCCCTTCGCAGAATTCCCACAAACGCTTCATGGTCATATTGCAAATGCGAATCATTCTTATTATCATTCGATGCAGGCCGGACGTTCCCGCCTTTGGTTGCCGGCCCTGATCCGATTGGCCCACAGGATTGCCCAGAGAGAGACCATGAACGTCACGATCATCTACGGCTCCGACGGCGGCGCGACCAAGGCGGTCGCCTCGCGCATCGCGAAGAAGATTCAGGGAAAGACCGTCGATATCGCGCGCGCCTCCGCCGCGGATTTCGAGAATTGCGACCTGCTGATCCTCGGAGCGCCGACCTATGGGGTGGGCGACCTGCAATGCGACTGGGAGGCCAATTTCGGCACGCTGAAGGCGGCCAACCTGAACGGCAAGAAGGTCGCCCTGTTCGGCACCGGCGATCAGGTGACCTATCCGGAGTCCTTCGTGGACGCCATGGGCACGCTCTACGATCAGGTGGTGGCGCAGGGCGGGGTCGTCGTCGGCTTCACCGACACCGCCGGCTACGAGCATTCGGGCTCCACCGCCGAGCGTGACGGGCGGTTCGTCGGGCTGGCGCTCGACCAGGACAACCAGTCCTCCCAAACCGACAAACGGATCACCGCATGGATCAGCCAGCTGGCGTGATGCCCGATGATGGGCTGGCCCAAAACGGGTTGGCCATGCCCGTCCACCTGCTCGGCCACCATCTGTACGAGTACAGCAAGGGCGTCCGGCCCATGGTCATGATGACGCTCAGCACGCGGGACGCCGACGCGGTGACCCGCAAGCTGGCCGAACGCTTCGTCGACTACCACGTCCAGACGGTGACCGAAGCCAAGGTCAACGTCTTCTTCGGCAACCCGGCCTGCGTCGCGATGGTGCGCAGCGTGGTGCGCAAGCCCTTGAACCAGCTGACGCCGGAGGAGGATTTCATCCTCGGCACGCTGCTCGGCTACGACCGCGAACAGCAGTGCCGGCGCTTCCTGGCCATGGCGCAGGCCGGGCGGAGCGGAGCGGCGACCTGATCCATCCGTCAGGGCGCCGTCTCCACCATCCGGAAAAAGGCCGTTTCGACCTCGACAGGCCGGGCCGCCGTCGTCCAGACTGCCTCCCCAAATAGAATCAAACAACCAAAGGGAGGCAGGGATGGCGGCGGCTCCGTCCGGGATGGTGTTCGAGAATCCCACGAACGGCCAGCGGGAGGCGGTGACCAACCGCGAGATCCTCTGGGCCTTTCTGCTCGGTCCCGTCTATTTCGCGAAAAAGGCCGAGTGGCTGCACGCCGCGATCCACGCGGCGCTCATCCTCATCTCCATCCCGCTGTGGCCGGTCGGTGCCCTGATGACGCTGGGCGTCTGGGTCGGCTACGCCTGCGCGGCGCCAACGATCCTGGAATACCGGTACCAGAAGATGGGCTGGGAGAAGGTGGCGGGCTGATCCCACCTCACGGCCGGCGCCCGCTCCCATGGAGCGGACGGGTCGGCAAAACCGCCAGTATCGCCGCGACGCAGGCGTCGACGTCGCGGCCCGCCGTATCGACGACGGCGTCCGCCTCGTCCCAAGGCTCGTAGGTCCGGCCCACCACCGCCGCCCAGGAGGGCGGACGGTGCCCGGCGATGTCGCTGTGACGGGTTTCGACCCGGTGCCGGTGCTCGGCCGGGTCCGAGCACACGATCTCCACCTCGACCAACGGCACGCCGGCCCGAAGCGCCGTGGCGCGCCATGCCTCGCGCGTGACCCGGATAGGATTGACCGAATCCGCGACGACGGTGGCGCCAAGCCCGAGATTGTCGCCGGCCAGGGCGTAGGCGACCAGATAGCCTTGTGGGCCGACCGGGTCGTCGGCGCCGCCGGCTGCGCGAATCGCCTGTTCGATCGTGTCGATCCGCAGATGAAACGCGCCAAGCCGTCGCGCCAACGCACGGCCAATCGTCGTCTTGCCGGTTCCAGGTAGCCCGCCGAAGACGATCAGCATGCGCCACACTCCTCATGGCTGGGCCTCACGGCCGGTCTCCATGGCCGAGGTTGCGTCCCGTTCAACGCCCGTCACGCGGTCGCGCCGAACTCCTCGGGAGTCAGCACCAGCACCCCGTCCTCGTCGGCGAAGACCAGATCGCCGGGATTGATCCGGATGCCGGCCAGCGTCACCGGCAGGTCCCTCTGCCCCTCGCCGTTGCGGACGGTCTTGCGCGGGATCGCCGCCAGCGCCTTGATGCCCAGGTCCAGCGTGGCGAGCACCGCGGCGTCGCGGACGCAGCCGTGGATGACCACGCCCTCCCAGCCGTTCTTCACCGCGTCCTTGGCGATCAGGTCGCCCATCAGGGCCGCGCGCACGCCGCCGCCGCCGTCGACCACCAGCACCTTGCCTTGCCCCGGCGTGCCCAGCGTCTCCTTGACGCGGGAATTGTCCTCGAAGCACTTCACGGTCACCGCGGCGCCGCTGAATTTGCGACGTTGGCCGAAATCGTGGAAGACGGGGTCGGCGACGCGGGCAGTCTTCTCGAACCGGTCGTAGAGGTCGCAGGTGCTGTCGAAGTCGGTCATGCGCTTTCGCTCCCCTTCTTTGGCTTTGGTGGCCTTGGCTTTGGTGGCAGGATACCCCCAATTCAGGGATGGTCAATCCTCCGGGGCGGCGATGGCCCCCGTGCTGGTGCGCTCAAGGATGGCGCTGCGGCGGAAGCGGTACAGTTCGGCGGGGCGCCCGCCGGTCTGGCTCTCATACTGGCCGGTCGGCTCCACCAGTCCGCCGGAGATCATCAGGCGCCGGAAATTCTGCTTGTGCAGCCGCTCGCCGGACAGCGCCTCAACCACCTGCTGAAGCTGGTGCAGGGTGAAGGTCGGGGGCAGCAGCTCGAACACGATGGGGCGGTATTTCAGCTTGCCGCGCAGCCGCTCCAGCGCCGTCGCCAGGACGCGGCGGCCGTCGCGCGCCATCGGGCGGCCCAGCGCGCGGGGCATCTCCAGCCGCACCGTCCGCTCCTCCACCCCCGCGCGGCGGGCCAGATCGTGGTCGCGGAACGCCTCCACGACCAGCCCGGCCTCGTAGAGCAACTCGTAGCGCTCCAGCACCCGTTCGGAATCCCACTCCCCGCCGTCCAGGGCGAAGGCCATGCGGGCGCGCTCGCCGCGGCGGGCGCGGGCGGGGTCGTCCGGCGCCGCGGCGATCCAGCGGGCCAGCGCCGGGCGGATCACCGAATCGAGCAGCGCCGGCGGCGATTCGCGCCAGTCCTCCCAGGGAAAGAACTCGTACAGGCCGCGCCACTCCGCCCCGTCGATGCGCAGCGGCGCCTCGCGCAGCAGCGCCAGATAGCCGACCACCAGGGAGCGCGGGCCGCCGAACAGCTCGTGCGGGTCGCGGTAGCGGTCGCCGAAGCTGTAGAGCTGCTCCACATAACGCAGGGTCAGCCCGGCCGCGTCCTCCGCCACCGCCCGCAGGCCGTCCTGAAGGGTGCGGAAGCGTTCGGGATCGAAGGGCGCGCCCGGCAGGGCGTCGCGGTGGGGCGGCGGCTCGTCGCCGCGGCGGTGCGATTCGGGGATCTCGAAACCGCTGCGCACGGTCACCACGCGCGGCTCGGCGCCGTTCGCCGAGGAAACCCTCACCGAAACGATGGCCGCCGTTAACCCGATCTGTGTTTCCAGGCCGATCCGTGTTTCCAGGCCGATCTGTCTTTCCCCTGCCACGCGCCACCCGCCTCCCCCTGCCGATCCGTGGGCGGCAGGATAAGCGGCCCGCCGCGCCAAATCACCGGTCTTTCCGCCGGGCACCCCCGTGAAATCTCGCCGCAAGCCGGCCCGGCATGACACTTTTGTGACTCCCCACGGGCGCCGGGGATGTTACACCAGCCGCGACGCTGAGGCTCGCGCGCGTCCGTGCGGGGTCCCCAGCACTGCAGGCCGGCGTAAGTTGGAGAACCACGCATGCTGAATTTGTTCCGGGCCCTGATGCCGCGCGAAGAACGGTTTTTCGACCTGTTCGCCGACCACGCCCGGACCGTCGCAACGGGCGCCGAGGCGCTGCGGGCGATGATGGCCAGCGGCCAGGACCTGGAGGAGCGGTTCCAAACCATCCGCCGGGTCGAGAGCGAGGCCGACGCCATCGAGAAGGACATCCAACTCGCCGTCCACCGCACCTTCATCGTGCCCTTCGACCGTTCGGACATCCAGGAACTCGGCAAGCGGATGGACGACGTGCTCAACCTCATCGAGGAGACCGCGCGTCACCTCGTGGAGGCGGGCTTCAACGACTACACGCCGGAAATGCACGCCCAGGCCGACGCCATCGTGCGCTGCACCGCCCGGCTGAGCGCGGGCATCCCCCTGCTCCGCGACATCCCCAAACACGTCGAGCAACTCCACGCGATGACCGCCGAGGTGTCGCGGATCGAGAGCGAAGGCGACCGGCTCCTGCGCGAGGCCAATCACCGGCTGCGCGACGAGAGCGGCGGGCTCGACGCCCCCATCACCCATCGCCACGCCCTTCAACGCGAGATCATCGAGCTGCTGGAACGCGTGCTCGATGCCTGCGAGGACGTGGCCGACACCATCGACGGCATCATCGTCGAACAGGTCTGATCCCATGGAAGCCGCTACCCTCGCCCTGCCCATCCTCATCGGGCTGATCGGCGTCGCCCTCCTCTTCGATTTCCTCAACGGGCTGCACGACGCGGCCAACTCCATCGCGACGGTCGTCTCCACCCGCGTGCTGTCGCCGCGGACCGCCGTCGCGATGGCCGCCTTCTTCAACTTCATCGCCTTCCTGTTCTTCGGGCTGCATGTGGCGACCACCATCGGCACCGGCATCGTCGGGGCGGGGGTGGTGGACCCGCACGTCATCTTCGGCGCGCTGATGGGCGCCATCGTCTGGAACGTCTTCACCTGGTGGCTGGGCATTCCCTCCAGCTCCTCCCACGCGCTGATCGGCGGCCTCGTCGGGGCCGGCGTGGCGAAGGCCGGGCTGGACGCCGTGGTGGTGTCCGGCCTGGCGAAGACCGCCGCGGCCATCGTCGTCTCGCCGGTGGTCGGCTTCCTGCTGGCCAGCGTGATGATCGTGGCGGTGTCCTGGTTGTTCCGGCGCTCCACGCCCTTCGCGGTCGACCGGCTGTTCCGCCACATCCAGATCGGCTCCGCCGCGCTCTACAGCCTGGGCCACGGCGGCAACGACGCGCAGAAGACCATGGGCATCATCGCCGTCCTGCTCTATTCCCAGGGCCTGTTGGGGGAAACCTTCCACGTGCCCTTCTGGGTGGTGATCACCTGTCAGGCCGCGATGGGGCTGGGCACGCTGTTCGGCGGCTGGCGCATCGTCAAGACCATGGGGTCGAAGCTGACCGACCTGAAGCCGGTCCAGGGCTCCTGCGCGGAGACGGGCGGCGCCATCACGCTGTTCGTCGCGACGTGGCTCGGCGTGCCGGTCAGCACAACCCACACCATCACCGGGGCGATCATCGGCGTCGGCGCCGCCCGCCGCACCAGCGCGGTGCGCTGGGGTCTGGCGCAGGGCATCGTCATGGCCTGGGTCATCACCCTGCCGGCGACCGCCATCGTCGGCGCGCTCTTCTACGAGCTGTCGCTGGCGCTGTGGTGACAGCGGCGGCGGCGGAGCGCGGCACGGCGGGCCGGAAAGGCCCGCCGCCGGGTTCCGGCCCGGCGACAGAACGCTGAACGCGAAAAGGGCGGCCCGAGGCCGCCCTTTTTCGTACCATCCGCACTGTATGTTGGAGCGGGCGAAGGGATTCGAACCCTCGACCCCAACCTTGGCAAGGTTGTGCTCTACCCCTGAGCTACGCCCGCGCCGCTCCAGCGGAGGAGCGCCCGTATACGCCCCGGCGACGGCCAAGGCAAGCCCATTTTTTCACGCGACACCAATCCGTGCGCCGCGGGCGCCCCGGCACGGCGTGAATGCAGGGCGGGACGGGCCGCCGCTTGCGGATTGCATGAGAAAGCATACCAACATATGTTAGGCTGCCTCGTTCAGAACAAAATTGCCAATCCGTTGTTTTGAATGTCTGCGCATTTGCACGTGTTTCCTCTAACATGCCGATGACGCTCCGCAGGGGGGCTTCGATGGCCGGAACGGACATGGATTTGGGCGGACCGCGACCGATGCCCATGGCGGCGCCTCGGGAGGTGTCAGGCCGGCCCATGCCGGTGCCCGACTCCGCGCCCGACTCCGCGCGCAACGCCGAATCGCAGGATGGCGCCGCCGCCCGGCGCAACGGCGCGGAACGCAAGGTCGTCACCGTCCTGTTCGCCGACATCGTCGAATCCTCCAGCATGGTGTCGGGCCGCGACCCGGAGGAGGCCGACCAGACCCTCCTCACCATCCTCCAGGTCCTGACCGACGCGGTGGAACGCTACGGCGGCACGGTGGCCCAGGTGCTGGGCGACGGCATCATGGCGGTGTTCGGCGCCCCCTCCGCGCTGGAGGACCACGCGTTGCGCGCCTGTCTCGCCGCGCAGGACATCGCCCGCTCGGCCATCGATTCCGACGAGTTCAAGATGCGGATCGGCATCAGCTCCGGCGAGGTGGTGGCCCAGATCATCGAGACGGGCGTCTGGACCGACTACCGCACGGTGGGCGAGACCGTGCATGTCGCCGCCAAGCTGCAGCAGCGGGCGCAGCCCAACAGCGTTCTGCTGAGCCGCGAGACGCTGGACCTCGTGCCCAAGGGCCTGACCGTCCGCCCGGCGGGGACGCTGCGCCTGTCCGCCACCGCGGAACCGGTGACCGCCTTCGCCCTGGAGGCGGCGCGGGCGATGCGGCGCACGGCGATGGACCTGCTGTCCGCCGAAGGCACTCTGTTCGTCGGGCGCAAACCGGAATTGGCGATGCTGACCGGCGCGCTGCGGCAGGCCGAGCGGGGCCGCGGCGTCTGCGCCGTCCTGATCGGCGAGGCCGGCATCGGCAAGTCCCGGCTGACCGGAGAGCTGATGCGCAGCCCGGAGGCCGCGGCCTTCACAACCACCATCTGGCCGCAGTTCCCGATCCGCCGCCTGGGCGACCCCGACGACCTGGAGGCGGCGGCCCGTTGCCTCGCCTTATCAGTGTGCGGAACGGCGGATGGCCCGGCATCGGATGGTCGGGCATCGGATGGCTTGGCGGTCGCGCGCCTGACCGCCGCCGCGGCGCGCAACGGCGGCGAGCTGGCCGGCGAGGCGATGCGGGAGCTGCTCGGCCAACCCTCCGTCCACCCGCTGTGGCAGGGCCTCGACCCGGCGCAGAAGGCCGACTTCAGCGTCGAAGGGCTGGTCGCGGCGATCCGCGAGCTGTCCGTGGAGCGCCCGCTGCTGATCCTCGTCGAGGACGCGCACTGGACGCGCGGATTGACCAACCGGCTGCTGGACGCCCTGGCCGAAGGGGTGGAGGACGCCCGCGTCTTCGTTCTGGTCACCTCGCGGCCGGACACGCCGGGCGGCTGGACCGTGCCGGACGCCGCCCACGCCATCGCGCTCGAACCGCTGGAGCCGCTGCAGGCCGACGAGTTCCTGGACCATTGGCTGGGTCACAGCCCGTCGCTGGCCGACCTGAAGGCGCGCGTCGCGACGCAAAGCCAGGGCGTGCCGCTCTATCTGGAGGAATCGCTGCGCACCCTGGAGACCACCGGGGTCATCGTCGGCAGTCCGGGCCGCTACAGCCTGGGCAAGACCGACGCCCGGATGGCCCTTCCGGCCACGGTGCACGGCCTGCTCGCCTCGCGGATCGACGCGCTGGAGCCCGGACCGCGGCGGGTGCTGATGCACGCGGCGGTGATCGGCACCTCGGTCGATCTCGGCCTGCTGCGCGCGGTGTCGCCGATCCCCGCCGCCGACCTGCCGGCCGCCCTGGCCCGGCTGGAGCAGAGCGGCTTCTTCGCGCGCTCCCGCCTGCTGCCGAACCTGGAGCTGACCTTCCGCCACGCGCTGGTCCAGGAGGTCGCCTACGCCACCCTGACCAAGCGGGAGCGCCAGCCGCTGCACGGGCGGGTCCTGCACGCCCTGCGGCGGCGGTCCGACCGCAACCTGCCCAACCGGGCGGAGCTGATCGCCCATCACGCCTTCTACGCCGAGGATTGGCCGCTCGCCTGCGCCTACGGCCGCCGGGCCGGGCGGCGGGCGGAGATGCGCTGCAAGCATTTCGACGCCGGGCGCTTCTATGAGCAGGCGCTGAAGGCGCTGGACCATCTGCCGGACACCCGCCGCAACACCCAGCGGCGGATCGACCTGTGGATCGGCATTCCCCTCGTCCTGCTGCCGCAGGGGCGCCAGCTGGCCGGCGACCCGCTGGAAGAGGCGCGGGACATGGCGCTGGGCATCGACGACCGCATCCGCTACGCCCGCGCGACCTCGCTCAAGGCGTCCTTCCAGTGGGTCTATGGCGTGCTCGACGGGGCGATCGCGCTCAGCCGCAGCGCGCTCGACCATCTGGGCAACCAGGGGACGATGGAGCTGCGCATCCAGGGGCTGATGCGGCTGGGCGGCATGCTCGTGGACAAGGGCCATTTCCCGGAAGCCCAGGAGAAGCTGGAGCAGGCGCGCAGCCTGGCGCTGGCCCACGCCCCGCGCGCGCGCTTCGGCCTGACCGCGGTGGCGGTCGCCATCACCGCCGCCTACCAGGGCCGCTGCCTCGCCGAGCTGGGGCGCGACGACGAGGCCGTCCGGGTGATGCTCCACGCGCTCGACATCGCGGAAGAGGTCGGGCACGCCTTCTCCGTGTCGTCGGTGAAGGTCCATCTGGCGCTGGTCCACATCATCGGCGAGCGCTTCACCGAGGCGCTGCCCCTGCTGAAGGACGCCGTGACGATCACCGAGGCGACGCGCCTGCACATCTTCCAGCCGATCACGCTGGGCGCGCTGGGCTACGCCATCGCCCGCACCGGCGGTGCGACGGAGGGCGCGCGCCTGCTCAACGCCAGCCTGGAACAGGCGCACATCCTGAACCACTCGCTGCCCAGGCCGCGCATTCTGAACTGGATGTCCGACCTGGCCCTGGAGACGGCCCAGCACGACACCGCGATCGGCTGCGCCGCCAAGGCGCTGGGCATCGCGACGGACGCCGGCCAGCTGTCCGAGCAGGGCTGGTCGCACTTCGCCCTGGCCCAGGCCTTCACCGCCATCGGCCAGCATCGCGAGGCCATGGAGCATCTGGCGGCTGCCGAGACGATGAGCCGCCAGCTGTCCATGATGCCGCTCGCCGACCGCTGCCGGACCTTCCGCCGCTGCCTCGCCGCGTCAGGCCCGGTGATCTGATCCGGCAAGCGCCCCCGCGGAGCCTCAGGCCACCAGCGTGGTGGCGCCCGCGGCGGTGCGGCGGAAATGGTTCAGCACATAGACCCGGACGCTGGTGGCGAAGGGAATGCCCTCCGTCCGGCTGTCGTGGATGTCGGCGCACAGCGCCTCCAGCGACTTGCCCTGGGACTTGGCGATGTCCTTCAGCCCGTCCCAGATCGTCGCCTCCAGCCGCAGGCTGGCGCGGCGCCCCCCGATCGTCAGCGAGCGCGTCACCACGGCGGGCGGAGCCGCGAGCGAGCTGAGGTCGGCCATCTCGTCGAGGCTGCGGGGAATGCGGCGGTCCAATTTCATCGGTACGCTCCTGTCTCGGCTGGCCGGTTCTCGGCTTGGCGAATTTTTCCCGGGTCACCGGAGTTTTTCCGGGACTAAACATGCGTGTGTGCGCGTGTAGGCGATTTTTACCCGGCGCCGGGGCGTCCGGCATGTGAAGTTCTTCACAGTCCGGACGGGTCAGAGCGGCCAAGGTTTCGACATACCGCAGTATTCGCGGTTCCTCGAAACCCACGCCCAGGAGCTGTTCCCATGACCGCCATCATCGACCAGTCCGCCCTCATCCGTGGTGCCGACGGCCGTCTCTTCGCCGTGACCGCCCAGGGTGTGACCGAGGTTGCCGAGCAGGCCGCCACGCTGACCGCCGCCGCCCGCATCGGCGACCGCCGT
The DNA here is from genome assembly GCF_003119115.1 of Azospirillum sp. TSH58. Taxonomy (NCBI): domain Bacteria; kingdom Pseudomonadati; phylum Pseudomonadota; class Alphaproteobacteria; order Rhodospirillales; family Azospirillaceae; genus Azospirillum; species Azospirillum sp. TSH58. Next base: position 1,301,001 of record NZ_CP022367.1, on the reverse strand, counting down.
TCCTTCAGCAGCGACGACCACGAGGCCGCCCGCCACGCGATCACCCCGGGCCTCTGACCGGCGGGGCGCACCCGCCGAGGCCCGCCATCCGGGCCTGTTCTCCTCGGGCCGTGGCGGCCGGCGTTTTCCTGGCCGGCCTGCCACGGTCCCCGCCCGCTCCCCCGTCCTTCACCGGCGTCCTTCGCCGACATCCAATCCGGCTCACCACGGGCGTTCCACGGCGGAGGTCTTCCCCCATGCCCCTCGATTTCGTCCGCGGCCTCGCCCGGGATCCGGCCATGTCCGACCAGCCGCTGAAGGTCCACACCACCGGAACCCACCGGATCGCCACGCCGGACCAGACGCTGGCGCGCGTCGCCCCCTTCCTTCCCGTCATGGGCATCACGCGGGTGGCGAACGTCACGGGGCTGGACAGCGTCGGCATCCCGGTCGTGATGGTGACCCGGCCGAATTCCCGCTCCATCTCCGTCGCCCAGGGCAAGGGCGTGACGCTGGCCGCCGCCAAGGCGTCGGGCGTCATGGAATCGATCGAGAGCTACCACGCCGAACGCATCACCCTGCCCCTGAAATACGCCAGCTACGACGAGCTGCGCTGGACCCACCGGGTGGTGGACGTGACCCGCCTGCCGCGGCTGTCGACCAGCGCCTTCACCCCCCACACCCCGATGCTGTGGATCGAGGGCGACGACCTGCTGGGCGGCGGGCGGAAATGGGTGCCCTTCGAGACGGTGCATCTGAACTTCACGCTGCCGATGCCGCCGGGGTCCGGCTGCTTCCTCGCCGGATCGAACGGGCTGGCCTCGGGCAACAGCCGCGCCGAGGCGACCGCGCACGCCATGACCGAACTGGTCGAGCGCGACGCCGCCACCCTGTGGCGCCTCGCCTCCCCGGACGCCCAGGCCGCCACCCGCATCGATCCGGCCAGCGTCGCCGATCCGGTGTGCCGCTCGCTGCTCGACCGGTTCGACGACGCGGGCGTCGCGGTCGGTCTGTGGGACATCACCAGCGACATCGGCCTGCCGGCCATCCTCTGCCGCATCGTGACGCGGGACGACGCCCCCCAGCACAGCATCCGCCCGGCCATGGGCATGGGCTGCCACGCCGCGCCCGAGGTCGCGCTGTCCCGCGCCCTGACCGAGGCGGCGCAGAGCCGGCTGACCTTCATCGCCGGGGCGCGCGACGACATGCCCCGCTCCGAATACGAACGCCACCTCGACCCGGCGCAGCACGCGCGCTGGAAGGCGCTGATCACCGGAGGCACCGGGCGCCGCGACGCCGCCGCCATCCCCAGCCTCGCCGGGCGCACCATCGAAGAGGACGTGGCCGGCCAACTCGACCGGCTGCGCGCCGCCGGCATCGAGGAGGCCGTGGCGGTGGACCTGACCAAGCCGGAGTTCGGCATCGCCGTGGTCCGTCTGGTCATTCCCGGCCTGGAGGGGCTCGACTCCTCCCCGGACTATCTGATGGGCGCGCGGGCGCGCGCCGTCGCCGGCCTCTGAGACCGGACACTGTATAATGAGAGCGCAGGCGGAGACTCCCATGCAGACGCCGGACGGCCTTTACGTCTTTCTCGGCCCCACCCTGCCCCGCGGCGAAGCGGCCCGGCGTCTCGACGCCACCTATCTGCCGCCGGTCGCCCAGGGCGACATCATCCGGCTGTGCGCGCGCAAGCCGCGGGCGATCGGCATCGTGGACGGCTACTTCGAGAACATCCCGTCCGTCTGGCACAAGGAGATCCTGCACGCCATCCACCAGGGTGTGGCGGTGTTCGGGGCGTCCAGCATGGGCGCCCTGCGCGCCGCGGAACTGCATCCCTTCGGCATGATCGGTGTCGGCGCCGTCTTCGAGGCCTTCCGCGACGGGCGGCTGGAGGATGACGACGAGGTGGCGGTGATCCACGGCCCGGCCGAGCTTGGCTATCCCAGCCTGTCCGAGGCCATGGTGAACATCCGCCGCACGCTGGCCGACGCCGCGCAGGAGGGCGTCGTCCCCGCCGCCACGGCGCGGCGGCTGGAGGCCATCGCCAAGGCCCTGCCCTACCGCGAGCGCGGCTATGGCCGGCTGCTCCGCCTCGCCGCCGCCGAGGGGCTGCCGGACGAGGAACTCGCCGATTTCCGCCACTGGCTGCCCAACGGACGGTGCGACCAGAAGCGGGAGGACGCGCTGGACCTGCTCCGGACCATGCGCCGCTGGGCGGTCGACGGCGCCCCCGCGCCCGAGGCGCGCTTCCATTTCGAGCACACCGCCCTGTGGGACCGCGCCCTGCGCGACGGGGCGCATCGCCAGACGGGGAATCCGCTGGACTGATCGTCCGCCGGGTGCCATCAACGGTCCGACGGAACTCAACCGGGACCGCGAGCGCCATGGCCTTACTGAAGGACGTCGCCGGCATCCTGCGGCGCAACCGAATGTTGGGCGTTCTCGACGACGCCCGGATGCAGGAGCTGGTGGCGCTGGGCCGGGTGTCGCGGTTCCACGAGAACCAGACCGTCTTCAGCAAGGGCGATCCCGGCGATTGCCTGTACGCCATCATGAAGGGGCAGATCGCCGTTTCGACCTCGTCGGAGGACGGCAAGACGATGCTGCTCAACATCCTGAACCCCGGCGACGTGCTGGGGGAAATCGCGCTGATCGACGGCAAGGACCGCACCGCCGGAGCCACCGCGCTGCGCCCGGCGGAGCTGTTCCGCATCGACCGTCCGGAGTTCATCTCCTTCCTGGAGCGGCACCCCTCGCTGTGCATCCGCATGATGGGCGTGCTGTGCGAGCGGCTGCGCTGGGTGTCGGAAAACATCGAGGATGCGGTTTTCCACGACGTGCCGCGCCGGCTGGCCCGGCGTATCCTGCTCCTGGCGGACACCTACGGGCAGAAGACGCCCGCCGGGCTGCGCATCAACCAGCCGGTATCCCAGGAGGCGCTGGCATCCATGCTGGGTGTCACGCGCGAGATGGTGAACAAAAGCCTGCGTGCATTGCGCAATGCCGGTGCGATTACCTATAACAAAGGTTTTATCGTCATCACCAATCTATACATGCTTAAGGACATGGCGGGAGAGTCGGGTGACGTGCCATAAGGCCATCCAGCACCTCCGCCGAGTTTTATCGTCGCAAATTTTTTCAATCACGCTATATTGGCTGCACGACAGGAAACACGGCTGACAGTCAAGGAATACAGGGCTATGTCGGGTCAGGATTCACAGGCGTCCAACACGCCATCGCCGCTGAACGCCATCCCGCTGGTGGCACGCACCGTCAAGCTGTTCGGAAACCCGACGCAACTCCGGTTGGAGCCGTCCTACTGGGAAGCGCTGGACGACATCTGCCACCGGGAAGACCTGACCGTGGACGAGTTGTGCAGCGACCTGAAGGACCGCCTCGACTCGCAATCCCGCCGGTCGCGCGGCAACGCCGTGTCGCTGGCCAACGCCGTCCGCGTGTTCATCGTCGGCTATTACCGCAAGGCGGCGACCGAGAAAGGTCACGACCGCGCCGGCCATGGCCGCGGCGACCCCTTCGTCAGCACGCCCTTCGACCTCCCTCCGGCCCAGCCCGCCAAGGAAGGCTGATTTCCTGGCGGTGTTCCCGCTGAACCGCGCCTGTCCCGAAGACAGGGCGGTGGCCGTCGTTCTCCTGTGAGGAATTGCCGCGTCCGCTGAAGAGGCGCAACGTCCGGCTTGCACCCCGACGGGATTTGGTGTGTTGATCGGTCCAGCGGCATCGCACGGTCGATTGACCGGGCCGTCCGTGGGCCGCTTCCCCCGTCCACCGCGGAGCCGACCGTTCATGAGCGGGACCCAGCCGTCCGCCATCAGACCGACCATTACCCGCTGGCTCCGGGACCGCAGCTTCCTGTCCGGCCTTGCCGCCCTGCTGACCCTCATGGCGACACTGGCCATGCTGGCTCATCACAACTATTTGCTGTTCCATCTCTGCGTGGAGATGTTCGCCGTCGCCATCTCCATGACGATCTTCACGATCGCCTGGAACACGCGCGACACGAACCAGTCGCCCTTCCTCGCCTTCGTCGGCCTGTCCATGCCGGGCATCGCGCTGCTCGACCTGCTGCACGCCATCACCTTCCCCGGCATGAACGTCATCGGCGAGGCCGGCGCCAACCAATCCACCCAGCTCTGGATCGCCGCGCGCGGCCTTCAGGCCGCGGTCTTCCTGGCCGCCCCGCTGCTCACCGAGACACGGCTGCGCACCGGCGACGTGCTGCTGATCCAGGCCGCCGCCGTCGCCTGCGCCCTGCTGTCGATCTTCACCTTCGGCATCATGCCGGACAGCTTCGTTCCGGACGTCGGGCTGACGCCCTTCAAGATCGGGGCCGAATACACCTTCAGCGCCGCGGCGGTCGTCGCCTGCCTGCTGCTGTGCCTCAGGCGCCGGCAGTTCGAGCCGAGGGTGTTCGGCCTGACCTTCGGCGGCATCGCCCTGCTGGCCCCGCAGGAGTTGATCTTCACGCTTTACGACCAGCCCCATGGGGCGGTCAACGCGCTGGGGCATTTCATCAAGATCCTGTCCTTCTACCTGCTCTACCGGGCGATCATCGTCACCGCCCTGCGAAACCCCTACGACCTCGCCTTCTACCGGATGCGCCGCAGCGAGGAGGCCCTGCGCGACCATCTGAGCGGGCTGGAGTCGCTGATCGCCACCCGCACCGCCGAGTTGCGCGAGAGCGAGGCGCGGTGGCGGGCGCTTCTGGAATGCTCCAACGACTGGTTCTGGGAAACCGACGAGCGCGGGCGCTTCACCGCCCTGTCGCCGCGGGCCCAGGAATCCACCGGGCGCGGCGGGACGGAGCTTTTGGGATTCACCCACGCCGACCTCCTGGACCGCAACCGTCCCGAGGAGGATTTCCCCGCCCTGATCGAGGCCCTGCACCGCCGGGAGCCCTTCCGCCGCCTCTCCTTCCCTCTGGCCGCGCCGGGAGGGTCCGCGCGCTGGGTGATGGTCAGCGGCACGCCGCGCTATGACGGCGACGGCACCTTCCTCGGCTACCGCGGCACGACCAGCGACATCAGCGCGCGGCGCCAGTCGGCGGAGGCGGCGCGGCAGAAGCAGACCATGGCGGCGCTCGGCAGCCTCGTCGGCGGCCTTGCCCACGAGATCAACAACCTGCTGCAACCGGTCATCAGCCTGTCCGATCTGGCGCGCGGCCGCGCCGGGGAGGACCGCAAGCTCCAGACCTACCTGAACGCCATCCACGACAGCGGGGTGAAGGCCCGCACGATCATGCGCGACGTCCTCCAGTTCGCCCGCGTCGAGGTGGCCGAGTCGCCGCCGGGCAACCTGGAGGAGGCCGTGCATTCGGCCCTGGAACTCGCCGCCGCCTCGATGCCGGTGTCCATCGGGACGCGGACGCAGCTGGAATCCGGGCTGAACGCGGTGACGATCACCGCGACCGAACTGACCCAGGTCCTCCTGAACCTGATCCAGAACGCCCGCGATGCCATGCCGCAGGGCGGAACCCTGACCATCGGCGCCCGTTCCCTGAGCCTGAAGGAGCGGGACGCGTCCCGCCGCCAGCTCGGCGAAGGCGACTATGTACGGCTGACCGTGACCGACACCGGCACCGGAATGGACGAGGCGACCCGCCAGCGCGTGTTCGATCCCTTCTTCACCACCAAGCCGGTGGGCAAGGGGACGGGGCTTGGGCTTTCGGTCGTGTATGGTATCGTAAGGAACGGGGGTGGCGACATTCTGGTCGAAAGCGCCCCCGGACGAGGGACGTCCTTCATCATCGACCTGCCCACCGCCCCGCCCGGCGGTCCGGGCCAAACGACACATGGGATGCTGGTTCATGGCGAAGGTGCTGGTCGTTGAGGATTCGGCCGCCGTGCGGCTGGCGGTCACCGAAGTGATCGAGCAGGCGGGCCACGAGGTCGTGGAGGCGGAAAACGGCCGCGTCGCCATCACCCTGCTGGACAGCGGCGCGGTCTTCGACCTGATCGTCACCGACGTGCTGATGCCCGAGGCCGACGGGGTGGAGGTCATCAAGGCCGCGCGCACCCGCAACCCCGGCGCGCAGGTGCTCGCCATGTCGGGCGGAGCGCCGAATCTTCCCGCGGGCTACGCCTTGAAGATGGCCGAGATGTTCGCGGCGGACGCCGTGCTCTACAAGCCCTTCCTGAACGAGGAGCTGCGCAAGGCCGTGGCCCGCCTGCTGTCCGCGGCGGATGACTCCGCGGCCGGCTGAGAGCGGGACCGGCTGAGAGCGGGACCGGGTCTTCCCGCTGTTGCTCCAAACACACGACCGCACCCTGACGGCACCTCGGGGGCGCCCCGGCGGCCATCGGTCCCCTTGACCGAAGTTATCCACAAAATGGTGCATAAGATGGTGGATAAGGCTGTTGAACCCTCGGTCCCGCCTGCTTGCCGCGGGGGTGCCGGGAAAGGCCCCTGAAACGCCGCCGATTCGGGATGCGCCACCCCGAACGGCCAGGATCGGCGCGCCCCTTGCGCCCTTCGCTACCCCTAAGATGGTCTGGTCCGCTCCGCCCCCCCTCGCCACTATGGAACCATGCATGGCGATGGTGGAAAGGACGGCGCATGGCCCATTATCTCGTGACCGGCGGCTGCGGATTCATCGGATCGCATCTGGCCGACCGGCTGATCGGCGACGGGCACCGGGTCACCATCCTGGACGACATGAGCACCGGCCGGCTGGAGAACAAACCGCTGCTGGCGAAGCTGGTGGTCGGCGACGTCGCCGACCCGGACGCGGTCCATCAGGCGATGCAGGGGGTGGACGGCGTGTTCCATCTGGCCGCCGTCGCCTCCGTCCAGCGCTCGCGCGAATTGTGGGCCGAAACCCACCGCACCAACCTGTCGGGGACCGTGACCGTCTTCGAGGCGGCCCGCAGCGCCCGCAACGGCAACCCGGTGCCGGTGGTCTACGCCTCCTCCGCCGCGGTCTATGGCGACAACACGGCCACCCCGCTGCGCGAGGACGCCGCGACGCGCCCGCTCTCCGCCTACGGCGTGGACAAGCTGGGCTGCGAGCTGCACGCCAACGTCGCCTGGGCCATCCACGGGGTGCCGACGACGGGCTTCCGCTTCTTCAACGTCTACGGGCCGCGGCAGGACCCGTCCTCCCCCTATTCCGGGGTGATCTCGATCTTCGCCCGCCGGGTGGCGCAGGGCGAGGACGTGACGATCTTCGGCGACGGCGAGCAGGTCCGGGATTTCGTGTTCGTCGGCGACGTCGTGCGCTTCCTCGTGAAGGCGATGGAGCGCCAGTCCCGGGGGGCGGAGGTCTTCAACCTGTGCACCGGCCGCCCGACCTCGCTTCTGATGCTGCTGGAGGTGTTGCAGGAGCTGTGCGCCAGCCGGGTGCGCCGCTTGCACCAGCCGGCGCGGGCGGGCGACATCCGGGTGTCCATCGGCGACCCGGCGCGGCTGCGCGCCACCTTCGGCGAGGGCTGCCGGTTCGGCCTGCTGCAGGGGCTGAGCGCCACCCTGACCGGGGAGATGCCGCGGTAACGCCGCTCTCCCCCTCCCCTAGACGTCCCGGCTCTCCAGACGGGGCAGTCCGACCACCTTCAGGCGGCTTTCGCTGAGTTCCCCCACCTGATCGAGGATCGGCAGGGCGACCGCGGCGACATGGGCGTTGATGCGCTTCAGGTCGCGCAGGATGTCCAGCACCAGGGCGCTGGTCTCGATGCTGGCGGCGTCGCCGCGGCGGACGCGGTCGAGATGGCGGGCGGTGGCGGTGCGCTCCAGCGCCCGCACCGCGTCCTTGCCGGCGATGAGCTGCCGGGCCAGCCGCCGGTCCTCCCCGATCAGGATGCCGAGCGCCGTGCGCAGGTTCTCCACCGTGCGGCGGTGCAGCTCCTCCACCTCCCGGAAATCCTCCGGGGCGAAGTGCAGATGGTGGCGGATGCGCTTGGCGGCGAGTTCCATCAGGCTCTTGTCGATGATGTCGCCGATGTGCTCCAGGTTGATGGCGAAGGCCATCAGGTCGTCGACCCGCCGGGTCTTCTCGGCGTCGAGATGACGGCGCCCGAGCTTGGCGAGATAGAGCTTGAGGGCGGTGTGCAGCCGGTCCACCCGGTCGTCGGCGCGGCTGACCTCGGCGATGGGGCGCTCGTCGTTCTGGCGCAGGGCGGTCAGGCTGCGGCACAGCATGTCCTCCACCAGATCGCCCAGCCGCAAGGTCTCGCGCACCGCGCCCGCGATGGCGACGGAGGGGGTCTCCAGCGCCGACTCGTCGAGATGCCGCGGCGTCGCCGCGTCCTCGCCCGCGTCCTCCGGCTGGGGCAGCAGCCCTTCGGTCAGCCGGGCGAGCGGCGTCACCAGCGGCAGGAAGAGCAGGGCCAGCGCCGCGTTGAAGGCGACATGCGCGCTGACCACCGCCGTCAGCGGGGCCATCCCGGCCAGGAACGACGCCGCCATCGGCACCAGCGGCAGGGCGAGAAGCGACCCGGTCACCCGGACCAGCAGGTTGCCCAGCGGCACCCGCCGCGCCGCCGCCCCGTCCGCCGATGTGGCCAGCACCGCCGGGATGGCGCCGCCGAGATTGGCGCCCAGGACCAGCGCCACCGCCGTCTCGGTCCCGATCACCCCGGCACCGGCCAGGGATCCCGCCAGCATCACCGTGGCGAGGCTGGAATGCACCGCCGCGGTCAGCGCCGCCGCGACGATCAGGGCGAACAGCGGCTCGCCGCCCAGCGCCTCCAGCATCGCCTGGACCAGCGCCGATTCCCGGACCGGCAGGGTGGCCGCGCCGAGCAGCTTCAGGGCCAACAGCATCAGCCCGATGCCGACCAGGATGCGGGCCAGCGCCCGCCGCCCGCGATGCTCGCCGCCCAGCGCGTGCAGCGCCCCGCCGAGCAGCAGCAGGCTGGGCGACAGCCAGTGCAGATCGATGGCGAGCAGCCGGGCGACGAGGCTGGTCCCGACGTCGGCGCCCAGCATCACCGCCAGTGCCATGGACGTCGTCATGAAACCCTGCCCGGCCATCGAGGCGGTCATCAGCGCGGTCGCCGTGCTGCTCTGCACCGCGATGGTGGCGGCGACGCCGGCCAGGAAGGCGGCCAGCCGGTTGCGCGTGCCGTAGCCGACCCAGCGGCGGACCGCCGCCCCGCCCCACCGGAAGACGCCCGTCCGCACCAGCCGCAGCGCCCACAGCAGCAGCGCCACGGCGCCGAGGATGTCGATCAGGACCAGGGTGGGCGAGACGGCGATGGTCGAGATGGTGGGCCTCCCGGCGTGTGGGCCTCAACAACAGGACGATGGAGCGGGGCGAGTCATGAAAACGTAACAATCGCAGGGCGCAACCTGATCCCCCGCGAAAGGCGTATCCCTTTTTGCCAGCGCACCGCCTCCGCACGCCCGGCTCACCCCCGCGTCACCAGCCAAATGCCCAGCGCCACCGGCAGGATGCCCAGCAGGTCCCAGGGCTGCACCGTTTCGCCCAGCAGCGCCCAGCCGAACAGCATGCCCAAGGGCGGCATCAGGAAGTGATAGGCGCTGGCCTCCGTGGCGCTCGTCCGCTGCAGCAGGCGGAACCACAGCAGGTAGCCGCCGATCGACACCACCAGCGCCTGATAGACCAGCGACCCGGCGAGGCTGGCGGTCAGCCGGATCGACCCGGCGTCCTCCAGCAGCAGCCCGAGGGGCAGCAGCGCCAGCCCCGCCGCCAGCACCTGCACCCCGGTGCCGGCGAGCAGCCCCGTCCGCGGCGCCAGCCGCTTGAACAGCAGCGTCCCCGCCGACAGCGCCACCAGCGCGCCGACCGCCAGCGCGATGCCCAGCGGCGCGTCCGCCCCGCTGCCCAGCCGCCCGCGCACCACCAGCGCCACCCCGGCCACGCCCAGCGCCAGCCCCACCGCCTTGCGCCGGGTCATCGCCTCGCCCAGCAGCAGGGCGGCCAGCGCCGCGGTCAGCACCGGGTTGGCGCTGACGATCAGCGCCGTCAGGCCGGAGGACACGTGGGTCATGCCGCTGTAGCTCAGCCCCAGATAGAGCGCGTGGTTGAGCAGGCCGAGCAGAGCCAGCAGGCCGAGCGTCCGCCCGGCCATTCCCCGGTACTCGCCCCGCCACGCCGCGACGGCGGCCAGCAGCGCCCCGGCGATCAGGAAGCGGAAGGCCAGCAGCAGCAGCGGCGGGCAGTCGGCCAGCCCGATCTTCCCAGCGGCGAAGGCCGAACTCCAGGCCAGGCAGAAGGGCACGACCAGGGCGAGCGGCGCCGCCCGCGGGGCGGTCAGGGCTAAGGGGTGTGTGGCGGCGTGAGTCATGGCCGGTCCTCTCCCATGCGGAAGGATGCACGTTGGAGAGAGGATGGCGCGGACCCTTTTCATTTGGAAATTGGATGATATCATCCATTGCATTCGAAATCTGAATGGTCGGTCCAATGCGCGAGATGGATCTGGGCCTGCTGCGCACCTTCGTGTCGGTGGTGGACGCCGGCGGCTTCACGCGGGCCGGGGAGCGGGTGCACAAGACGCAATCGACGGTCAGCCAGCAGATCCGCCGGCTGGAGGAGCAGGTCGGCCTGCCGCTCCTCGACCGCAACAGCCGCGCCGTCGCGCTGACCGACGATGGGGAGCGGCTGCTCGGCTACGCCCGCCGGCTGCTGGCGCTGAACGACGAGGCGAACGCCGTGCTGTCCGGACGACCGGCGGCGGAGGTGGTGCGGCTGGGCGTTCCGGAGGATTACGCGGTGGAGCGGCTCCCCCGCCTGCTCGCCGACTTCGCGCGGGCGAACCGGCGGCTGCGGCTGGACGTGCGCTGCGACCTGTCGGTGCGGCTGCGCGCCGACGTGGAGTGCGGCGACCTCGACATCGCCCTGGTCAAGCAGGAGCCCGGCCGCCCCGGCGCGCTGCGCGCATGGCGGGAGCCGCTCTGCTGGGTCGGTCCGGCGGCGGAGGACCTGCACCGCGAGGACCCGCTGCCGCTGGTGCTGTTCCCGCAGGGCTGCGTCTACCGCAACCGCGCGGTGCACGAGTTGGAGCGCGCGGGGCGGCGCTGGCGGGTGGCCTATTCCAGCCCCAACCACGCCGGGGTGCGGGCCGCGGTGTCCGGCGGGCTGGGCGTCAGCGTGCTCCCCCACAGCGCCCTGCCGACGGGCGCCCGCTTCCTGGGCGTGGCCGACGGCCTGCCGGCGCTGCCCGAGACGGAACTGGCGCTGCTGACCGGAGGCGCGGCGCGCGGCGCGGGGGTGGAGATGGTCACCGCGCTGCTGACGGAGAGCCTTCCCGAGCCGGTGTGGGCGTGAGGGGCCGGTGCGGCGGGGCGACGGGCGGGCTACCCCTTTCGCGCACCCCAAAAAGGTCACGCGCCCCGCGCTTGCCGGATGGATGAAGACTCCGACCCCGGATGTTCATTCGGGTGAGACGCATCCTGGAGCCATCATGACGCACATCCGCTTCGCCCCCAAATCCCTCGCCATCGCGCTGCTGGCCGGTGTGGCGGCCTTGGGCGCGGGGATGTCCCCGGCCCTCGCCGATCCGCCCGATTGGGCGCCGGCCCATGGCTGGCGCGCCAAGCAGGAACGCCATCATGAGCGCGAGCGCCATCACCGTGAGCACCACGAACGCGACCGTCACGAGCGGGCCCGCTATTACGATCACGGCTACATCGACGGCGGCTATGGCGACGGGCGCGTGGTGATCGTCCGCCGGCCCCCGCCGGTGGTGGTCTATGAGGAGCCGCCGGTCGTGCATTACGCCCCGGCCCCCGTCTACATCGAGGAGCCGCCGCCGGTGATCGTCCAGCAGCGCCCGCGCGTGGTCCGCGCGGCGCCGCAGGTGGTGGAATGCGGGCCGCTCGACGGCGACCTGATCGGCGTGCTGGGCGGGGCTGCCGTCGGCGGGCTGGTCGGTTCGCAGTTCGGGCGTGGCGACGGCAAGCTGGCGGCCACCGCCGCCGGCACGCTGGGCGGCGCCATGCTGGGCGGCGCGATGACGCGCGGCGGCGGCTGCTAAGCCCCTAGATGCCAAACCTCGAAAGAGGTCAGCCGACGCCCCAGCCGCCAGTGTCCGGGAAGGGGATCGGCGGGGGCGGGGCCGGGACGACCGTGGCAGGCGCCGTCAATCCCGTGGGCAGCGGCGGCGCACCCGCCGGGGTCGGCAGCAGCCGGGCGGCCTTCGCCCACCAGCGCGGCTGCGCCGCCTGGATCGAGCGGGCGGCGGCGGCGGCGCGCTCCGCATCGGCGTAGAGGCCGAAGCAGGTCGCCCCGCTGCCCGACAGGCGGGCCAGCAGGCAGCCGTCCGTGCCCTCCAGCGCCGCCAGAACGTCGGCGATCACCGGAGCGACGGTCAGCGCCGGTTCGGTCAGGTCGTTGCGCCGCTCCCGCAGCAGCGCGGCCAGCGCCGCGGCGTCGGCGGGCGCCCCGGTGAAGCGGGCCGGGGCGGAGAAGGCGCCCCGGCGCGCCTTGAACACGGCGGGGGTCGGCACCGGCACGCCGGGATTGACCAGCACCGCGAAAGTCTCCGGCAAGGCCGGCGCCTCCTCCAGCACCTCCCCCACGCCGCCGAAATAGCAGCTCCGCCCGACGACGCAGACCGGCACGTCGGCGCCCAGCGACGCCGCGACCTCGTAGAGGCGCTGGTCGGCCGCCGGGACGCCCCACAGCCGGGCCAGGGCGCGCAGCGTCGCGGCCGCATCCGCCGAGCCGCCGCCGATTCCGGACGCGACGGGCAGCGCCTTCTCCAGCGCGATCAACGCGTCGGCCTCGCGCCCCAGCCGGGCGGCCAGCGCGTAAGCGGCGCGGATGACGAGGTTCTGCGACGGGTTTTCGCCCATCAGCGCCGGGCCGAAGGGACCGGAGATGGCCAGCCTCGGCCCGACCGGCGGCAGGTCCGCTCCGCGCAGCGCGATCCGCGCCACGCCCGGCTGCACCGTCACCCGGTCCGCCACGTCGGCGAAGGCGATGAGGCTGTCCAACTCGTGAAAGCCGTCGTCCCGGCGGCCCACCACATGCAGATAGAGGTTCAGCTTGGCCGGCGCGGCCTCGGCGATGGCGCTCATGGTCGGGTCCCCGGAAGCGATAAAGCCCTTCCTCCCGAAAGGGGGAAGACGGGCTTTATGCTGTATGGGTGCAATAAGCGCCAGACCTCAAGTGCCCGGTTGCCGGACAAATGGGATGCGCCGGCCCTGTCATCCGCCCTTGACGCCTCGCCCCCGCGCGCCTAGCTTTCCGGCCATGACGACGCGCACGCACCACTCCAGCCGCTATTATCCGCTGCTCCCATAGGGCGGCGCGTTCAGTCTTGACCACATGAACCATGCCGCCGCGGACCGGCGGCATGTGCTTCGACAGATGATCTCCGGGACGCGGCCCTTCCCTTCCGGAGATCAGCATCATGGCGACCCCCGCCGCTTCCAGCCCCTTCCAGTCCGACTTCCTGCGCGTGCTCGACGAGCGCGGATTCCTGCACCAGGGCAGCGACCTGTCGGGCCTCGACGCCCTGCTGCGCCAGGGGCCGGTCGGCGCCTACATCGGCTTCGACGCCACGGCGGACAGCCTGCATGTCGGGCATCTGGTCTCGATCATGGTGCTGCGCTGGTTCCAGAAGACCGGCAACCGCCCCGTCGTGCTGATCGGCGGCGGCACCACGCGCATCGGCGACCCAAGCTTTCGCGACACCAGCCGCCCCATGCTGGACGACGCGCAGATCGCCGCCAACATGGCCGGCATCGGCCGGGCCTTCACGCAGTACCTGTCCTTCGGCGACGAAGAGCCAAACGGCGCGGTGATGGTCGACAACGCCGACTGGCTCGACGAGCTGCGCTACATCCCGATGCTGCGCGACATCGGGCGCCATTTCACCGTCAACCGGATGCTCAGCTTCGACTCCGTGAAGCTGCGGCTCGACCGCGAGCAGCCGCTGACCTTCCTGGAGTTCAACTACATGATCCTCCAGGCCTTCGACTTCCTGGAGCTGTCGCGCCGCCACGGCTGCCGGCTGCAGATGGGCGGATCGGACCAGTGGGGCAACATCGTCAACGGGATCGAGTTGGCCCGCCGCGTCGACGGGACGGAGCTGTTCGGCCTGACCACGCCGCTGCTGACCACCGCGTCGGGCGCCAAGATGGGCAAGACGGCGGCGGGGGCGGTGTGGCTGAACGCCGACCGGCGCAGCCCGCACGATTTCTGGCAGTTCTGGCGCAACACGGAGGACGCGGACGTCGGCCGCTTCCTGCGCCTGTTCACCGAGCTGCCGCTGGACGAGATCGCCCGGCTGGAGGCGCTCCGGGGATCGGAGATCAACGAGGCCAAGAAGATCCTCGCCCATGAGGCGACATCCCTCTGCCACGGGGTGGCCGCCGCGGCCGAGGCCGGGGAGACCGCCCGCCGGGTCTTCGAGGAAGCCGGGTCCGGCGGCGGCCTGCCGATGGTGGAGGCCGCCCGCGCCGACCTCGCCGCCGGCGTCCGTCTGGCCGACCTGCTGGCCGCCGCCGGGCTCGCCGAGTCCAAGGGGGCGGCGCGGCGGCTGATCCGCGACGGCGGGGCGCGGGTGAACGGCACCCTCGTGACCGACGAGGCGGCGCTGCTGACCCTGGGGGACCTCGACGGCGAGGGGCTGATCCGCCTGTCCGCCGGGCGCAAGCGCCACGCGCTGGTCCAGGCGCGCTGAAGGCGGGCCGAAGACGCCGGGCGCCCTCAGCGGGCCCCGGCTTCGGCCACCACCTGCTTCAGGTGATGGGACGACACCGGCTTGTGCAGGATGGCGAAGCCGCTGCGCTGGGCCTCGACGATGCGTTCGGGGGCGGTGTCGCCGGTCAGGATGATGCTGGGAATCGGGGACCGGCAATGGGCGTGGATGGCGCGCAGGGCTTCCGGACCGGTCTTTCCGTTGCGCAGCCGGTAGTCGGCCAGGATGACGTCCGGCCGCCGCCCGGCCTCGTCGAGCAGGCGGATCGCCTCGTCCCCGGCGGTGGCGGCGATGACCTCGTAGCCCCAGCCCTCCAGCATGGCGCGCAGCCCCATCAGGATGATCACCTCGTCGTCGATGATCAGGACGAGCCGGCACCCGCCGCCCTCCGTCCGGCCGACCGCGGGAACCGTCGTCACAGCGGGCCGCGGCGGTTCGGCGGCGGGCACGGTGACCAGGAAGGTCGATCCGCTCCCCGGCCGCGACCGCAGGGCGACGGAATGGCCGAGCAGGGCGCACAGCCGCCGCACGATGGCGAGGCCGAGCCCCAGCCCCTTCTCGCGGTCGCGCTCCGGATTGCCGAGCTGGGTGAATTCCTCAAAGATGTCCTCCTGGCGGTCCGGCGGGATGCCGGCGCCGCTGTCGCACACGGCGATGTGGAAACGGCGGCGCGACCGCCGCACGCCCAGCACCACCCCGCCCCGCCCGGTGTAGCGCAGCGCGTTGTCCAGCAGGTTGCGGACGACCCGCTCCAGCAGCATGGGGTCGCTGCGCGCGTGGAGCGTGGTCGGGACGACGCGCAGGGTCAGGCCGCGCCGCGCCGCCTCCGGCGCGTATTCGGCGGCGAGGCGTTCGAAAAGCGGCTGGATCGCCACGGTGGTGGTCACCGGCTCGACCACCCCGGCGTCGAGCTTGGAGATGTCCAGCAACCCGTCGAGCAGGCGCTTCAGCGCCTCCAGCGCCTGCTGCATGGTCTTCAGCGTGCCGTGGCCCGGCGTGCCCTGCGTCTGCTCGCCCAGCGCGGAGGTGAGGAAGAACAGCGACTGCACCGGCTGGCGCAGATCGTGGCTGGCCGCGGCGAGGAAGCGCGACTTCGCCCGGTTGGCCCGCTCCGCCTGGTCCTTGGCGCGGCGCAGCGCCGATTCGGTGCGCTTGCGCTCGGTGATGTCGCGCAGGATGGCGGTGAAGAAGCGGTCGCCGCCGTCGCTCCAGGCCGACAGCGACAGCTCCAGCGGCACCGCCAGCCCATCGCGCCGCCGCCCCTCCACCTCGCGGGCGACACCGTCGGCCAGCCGGTCCGGGCTGAGAGGCTCCGAAATCAGGCCGCCCGGGATGAGCCGGCGCACGTCCGTCCCGACCGCGTCGGCCGGGCGATGGCCGAAGATGCGCTCCGCCCCGCGATTGAAGGTGTGCACCGTGCCCTTGGCGTCCACCAGAAGGATCGCGTCGGCGGCGGTCTCCAGCAGGGAGCGGTGGCGCTCCACGGCCCGCCGGATGGCCCGTTCGTCCTCCTTGCGGCGCGTCACGTCCTGGGCATAGAGGGCCAGCCTGTCGCCGGTGGCGAACAGGCGCAGGGCGTACCAGTCGCCGCCGCTCCGATCCTCGCCGCCGTGCTCCTCGCCGCCGCCCAGCCGGATCTCGAATTCCTCCGGCTCCCGCCGGGCCAGCGCGTCGCGCAGGCGCGCGGCGAAAGGTTCGGCCACGCCGGGCGGCAGCAGGGCCACGAAGACGTGCCCCACGAGGTCCCCGCCGTCGCCGAACAGGCGCGCCGCCTTCTCGTTGGCGAAGGTCACGCGGCCCTCATGGTCCAGTTCCACCACCGCGTCGGTCGAGGCGGCGAGGATCGCCGCCATGCGGTGCTCGGCGGCGTGGGCGGCGTCGCGGGCCTGCTCCCGCGCTTGAAGCTCCTGAGCCATGGAGTCGAAGGCGCGGCCGAGCGCGCCGATTTCCGAGCGGTCGCCCGGCCGGCCGATCCGCGCGTCCCGCTCCCCGGCGCTCCAGCGCTCCACCACCCGCTTCAGCCGGGCCACCGGGCGCAGCACGAACAGCCGCGCGCCGATCCAGGCCGCGGCCAGGGAGAGCGCCGCCGCCAGCGCCAGCAGGAACGCGCTCCGCTCGGCCGCGGCGGTGACGGGGCGCAGCGCCTCCGACCGGTCCAGCCCGACCGCCAGGAACAGCTCGCGGACCTTCTGGTCCACCGGGGCGTAGGCCAGGATCCGCGGCTCGCCATCCAGCCCGGCAACCTCCGCCACGCCGTCGGACGGCGCGCGCAGCAGGGCCATCAGCGGCTCGGGCAGCGGCTTGCCCACCCGCTGGTCGTCGCTGCCGGGGAAGCGGCCCAGCAAGGTGCCGTTGCGGTCGGCCAGCACCAGCATGGCGTTCGGCGGCAGCGGCTTCTCCGCCAGATACTCGCGCAGCCATCCGGCGTCGAGCGCGATGGACACCACCCCCGCCATGCGGCCCGTCCCGTCGGTGTAGGGCGCCGCGAAGGGCAGCACGGGCCGCCCGTCCAGCCGCCGCACCGCGTAGTCGCCGACGACGAAGCCCTGCCCGTAGAGCGCCATGCGGATGTGCGGCAGGGCCGCCACCATCAGGCCGTTCAATTTCGAATCGCTGGCGCAGCGGACCGCGCCGTCGAGATCGGTCAGGGCGATGCCCTTCACCCGCGGCAGCCGGCCGCGCAGGCGGTTCAGGGTGGAGGAGCATTGCTGGGGGTCGATGGCGAGCCGCGGCGCCATCTCGGCCACCGTCACCAGCACGCCGCGCATGCCCTCCACGACCCGCTGCTGCTCGTCCTGGATCAGGGTCAGCAGGCGGCGGGCCTCGGCCTCGGCCTGTCGCTCCCCCGCCTCGATGGCGGCCAGGCTGTTGTGGGCCAGGATGCCGATGGCCGGCAGGCTGGCGAGGAGAACAAGCAGGACGAGGCGTGTGAGAATGCTCATCGGTGGCCCGGGAACAGCACGGAAGGGAACGGCACGACCCAGCACTTCCCAAGGGACGCATGGCACCCCGGGTCCGATGCACGCCGTCATATCCGCGGCAGCGGTGCCCCGCTACCCCGCCGGCCACATCCTTACCTTGCGTTTACCAAAAGGAGGGACCGCGCTCAACCGACTATTTCGCATACGAATTATAAAGGCGCCGGAGGAACGGGTGCCCGGTGCCCCGGCGCCATGGGATTGTCCGCCCGTCCTCAGGCGGATTCGGCGATGGGCTCGACGCTGCCGTCCAGCGCCATCAGCAGCAGTTCCACGCCCAGATCGGGGTGCCGTTCCTTGATCGCGGCGCCCAGCGCGCGGAGCTGTTCGGCGTGCACGGCGGTCTCCCTCTCCGGGTCCGCCGCCAAGTCCCCCGTCTGATCCGTCCCCAGGAAGACGCGGTAGGCGCCGCAGTCGCGGTGGTCCATGACCATCACGCGCTTGATCCCGTGCAGTTGCTTGGCGACCGCCACATGGTCCCAGAACGCCTCGCCCCACGCCTTCTTCCGCTCGGTCAGGGCGCCCAGCGACGCGCCGGCCAGGATCACATGGTCGTAGCGGTTGGTCAGCCCGCGCCCGTCCATGTAGCGGCCGATGTCGTCGATCAGCCGGTAATCCATGCAGGAGAGCAGCAGCGCCTCCACCTCCCCGCCGGGCTGCGCGGCGCGCGCGGCGCCGACGGCCAGGGGCGCCATCAGCGCGGCACCGGCGCCCAGCGTGGCGATCTTCAGAAAGGTCCGGCGGGAGTCGTGACGGAGGCTGCCGCAGCAGGTCGGGCCGAAGTCGATTCCAGTGTTTTGTCGGTACTGCATGAGGTCTCCACGTCGTTGAGGCTTCGTGGGGCCGAGCGCCCATGGAGACCGCAGTACATCACCGTTTCCGGCACAGCATTATTCGTGAACAAATCTTTCACGGAACAGAAAGGCACAGCATGATGACAGGAATATCCGGACAAACCGGAACGAGAACCTTCGGCTTGTCCTCGGACGCCAAAAGGAAACGGGCCGCCTCCCAGATGGGAAGCGGCCCGTTCAGCATGGTGCTTGCCAGTGTTTCGTTGCTGATATCAGCCGCGGGTGCTGCCCGAAGCCCGGTCGCCGGTGGCGACCGTATCGCTGGCCGGCTTCTGCGTGCCGGCGCTGGCGCTGTGGCTGGAGGAGCAGTCCGCGCTGGCGACCCCCGCCGTCAGGAGGGCGGCGAGACCGAACAGAACGGCTACCGGCTTGGCTCCATGAGACATTGGATCACCTCCTTTCAAAACTGTTGAACACCGCAACAGCATGTGAGGACGATCCGACGCTAGTCAACGCCTTATACCGCCCGTACAGGGTGCGAGACCCTCTCCCGGGGCGGGAGAGGGCGTGGCGAGTCCGATCACGCCGTCTCCAGCGCCTCCCGCATGGTGCGGAACAGCTCCGCCTTGTCCTCGAAACCGATGCCCGGCAGTTCCGGCAGGCGGACGCGCCCGTCCTCGACCGCGATGCTGTCGGCGAAGCCGCAGAAGGGCTTGAACACGTCCGGGTAGGACTCGTTGCCGCCCAGATGCAGGCCGGCGGCGATGTTCAGCGACATCTGGTGGCCGCCGTGCGGCACGACGCGGCGGCTCGACCAGCCGTTCTCCGCCAGCATGTCCAGGGTGCGCATGTACTCGACGAGGCCATAGCTGAGCGCGCAGTCGAACTGCAGCCAGTCGCGGTCCGGGCGCATGCCGCCGTGGCGGATCAGGTTGCGGGCGTCCTGGTGGCTGAACAGGTTCTCGCCGGTCGCCATCGCGCCGTCATAGTGGTTCGCCAGCTCGGCCTGGAGCGCGTAGTCGAGCGGGTCACCGGCCTCCTCGTACCAGAAGAGATTGTAGGGCTTCAGCGCCTCGGCGTAGGCGATGGCGGTCTTCAGGTCGAAGCGGCCGTTGGCGTCGACGCAGAGGTTCTGCCCATCGCCGACCACCTCCAGCACCGCCTCGATGCGGCGCAGGTCGTCCTCCAGCGAGGTGGCGCCGATCTTCATCTTCACGACCTTGTAGCCGCGGTCGCGGTAGCTGCGCATCTCGTCCTGGAGCGCCTCCACCCCCTTGCCGGGGTAGTAGTAGCCGCCCGCGGCGTAGACCCAGACCGACTCGTCGGCCACGCCGCCGCGGTAGCGGTCCGCGAGCAGGCGGTAGAGCGGCTTGCCGGCGATCTTCGCCACGGCGTCCCACACCGCCATGTCGATGGTGCCCACCGCGACCGAGCGCTCGCCATGGCCGCCCGGCTTCTCGTTGGTCATCAGCCGCGCCCAGATCTTGTACGGGTCCAGATTGCCGTTCGCCTCGTCGATCAGGCTGTCGGGAGCGGCGGAGGTCAGGCGGGGGATGAAGCGCTCCCGCATCAGGCCGCCGGCGCCGTAGCGCCCGTTGGAATTGAAGCCGTAGCCGATCACCGGCTTGCCGTCGCGCACCACGTCGGTGATGACCGCCACGGTGGAGCAGGTCATCTGGCTGAAGTCGATGTAGGCGTTGGCGATGTCGGACTTGATGCCGACGGTCTTTTCCCGGATTTCCACGATGCGCATGGCGCTGCT
Source organism: Azospirillum sp. TSH58 (assembly GCF_003119115.1). NCBI lineage: Bacteria > Pseudomonadati > Pseudomonadota > Alphaproteobacteria > Rhodospirillales > Azospirillaceae > Azospirillum > Azospirillum sp. TSH58. The sequence continues at coordinate 1,280,864 of NZ_CP022367.1, read as the reverse complement.
TCCCTTTGGCTTGTTCCTCTGCCCTGGGCCGCAGGATAGGGATGGACGGGACCGCCGGGCCAATGCCAGTTTCAAATCGCGTGATGCGCGTCCGGCATGATGGGCCGACGGAACATGGGCTGGCGGTGCGGCGATGGAACTGAACTGGCTCGAGGACTTCCTCGCCCTGGCGGAGTGCGGCAACTTCTCCCGCGCGGCGCAGCGGCGCAACCTGACCCAGCCGGCCTTCAGCCGCCGCATCCGCGCTCTGGAGGACTGGACCGGCACGCCGCTGTTCGACCGCAGCACCCAGCCGGTCGGGCTGACCGAGGCCGGGCGCCGCTTCCGCCCCTTCGCCGACGAGACGGTGCGCCGCCTCCTGCAAGGGCGGGAGGAGGCGCGGCTGGCCGGCGGAGCGGCGGCCACGGCGCTGCGCTTCGCGGCGACCCACGCGCTGTCGCTGACCTTCTTTCCGACTTGGCTGAGTCGGCTGGAGGGGCAGGCGCGGCTGGGCGCCATCCATCTGCTGTCCGACAGCATGCAGGCCTGCGAGCAGGTGATGATGCAGGGGCAGGCGCAGTTCCTGCTGTGCCACGCCCATGCGGCGGCCCCCTCCCGGCTGGAGGCCGGGGCCTTCCGCTCGGCCGCGGTGGGGAGCGACCGTCTGGTGCCGGTCTGCGCGCCGGACGAGGCGGGCGCGCCGCGGCATTCCTTGTCCAGCGGCGGGGCCGCCCTGCCCCATCTCGCCTACAGCCCGGAATCCGGCATGGGGCGCATCGTCACCGCGGCGCGCGGCGGCTTTCCAACGCCTCTGGCGCTCGACACCGTCTTCACCTCGCACCTCGCCGCGGTGCTGCGCACGCTGGCCCGCGACGGGCGCGGCGTGGCGTGGCTGCCGGACAGCCTGATCGCCGATGACTTGGCGCAGGGCCGGCTGGTGCGGGCCGGCGGAGCGGGCTGGGAAATCCCGGTGGAGGTCCGCCTCTTCCGCCCGCGCGCCCGCCAGAGCCCGGCGGCGGAGGCCTTCTGGACGCTGGCGGCGTCGCAGGTTTCGGAACAGGCAATCCGGGACGGGAGGGAACGGGAATGAGCGGACCGGACTACAGGCTTTACGGGGCGCCCGGCTGGGGGTCCGTCCTGACGGAGGCGATGCTGGTCCAGTGCGGCGCGCCCTTCGTCTTCGAGAACGTCGAGGGCTTCGACGCGCCGGGCGAGGCGCGGCGGAGGCTGCTGGCGCTGAACCCGCTGGGGCAGATCCCGACCCTGGTCCTGCCGGACGGGACGGTGATGACGGAAAGCGCGGCCATCGCGCTGCTGCTGGCCGAACGGCACCCGGACGCCGGGTTGGCGCCGCCGCCCGACGCGCCGGAGCGTGCGACTTTCCTGCGGCTGCTGGTCTGGCTGGTGGCGAACGTCTACCCGACCTTCACCTACGGCGATTATCCGGAGCGCTGGGTGACGGAGGCTCCGGAGACACTCGGCGCGACGATGGTGGAGCACCGCAAGACGCTGTGGCTCTGGCTGGAGTCGCAGATCGGCGATGGCCCGTGGGTGCTGGGGGAGCGCTTCAGCGCGCTCGACATCTACATCGGGGCGATGGTGCATTGGCGGCCCCGCCGCGACTGGTTCGCGGACCACGCTCCGAAGCTCTCGGGCGTGGCGGAGCGGGTGCTGGCCCTGCCGAACCTGGCGCCGGTCTGGCGCCGGAACTTCACGCCGGCGTCCTGAACCAGGAAGCAACGCGTTGATGCAGCACGGGGGCGACCGCTGGGCCGCCCCCGTTCGACAATCGACGCTCGGAAATCAACCCTTATAGATCAACGCTCGTTCAGGGCCCGGTAGACGATGTAGGCCGGGGTCGCGCGCAGCCAGGCGGCGAGGAACTCGCGGACGGCCTGGAGGGCGGAGGACGGGGCGCGGTCGTTGCCGATGTGGGTGTAGGTCGAGCTGTTCATGATGGTCTCCAATCGTTGGGAGGCGTTATCGGGGGCGTTGTTCGTTGAGACCAATATGCTCTGGTATACCTAATACCACACGCGCGCTTATTGCAGAGCAGACCCCAAAAAACGCAACGCTTTCAATGCTTTAGTTTCCTGATATTCCGTCTTGTGAACTGTTCTGGTTGCTGACATCAAATTCTTGCCGCATCGCGGAAGACGGCGGTCTAGCCAAAGCCGCCGCACCACCCCACTTCTCGTGTCATGCCGCGCGACGACAGCCAGCCCCGCTTTCCCGCCGTCCCATCCGACCACTGGGACGGGCGCCGTTTCTTCAACCCGCACGCCGACACGGACAAGAGCCCGCGCGAGTTGTGGCGGCTCTACAAGGCGCGCGGCCCGCGCTGGACTCCGCCGGACCCGGAACCGCCCCGCCCTTTCCGCGCCATCACCCCCGCGCGGGGCGAGGTCGCGGTGACCTTCATCGGGCAGGCGACCTTCCTGATCCAGATCGGCGGCGCCGCCTTCCTGACCGACCCCGTCTATTCCGACCGCGCCGGACCCTTCGGGCGGCTGGGGCCGCGGCGGGTGCGCCCGCCCGCGGTGCGGATGGAGGATCTGCCGGCCATCGACGCGGTTCTGCTCAGCCACAACCACTACGACCATCTCGACGCCCCGACGCTCCGCCAACTGGCGCGGCGGCGCGGCGTGCCGCAGGTGATGACGGGGCTGGGCAACGGCCCGATGATGCGCCGCGCGGGCTTCGACGCGGTGCATGAGCTGGATTGGTGGGACAGCCTGCCCGGCCCGCACGGCACCCGGATCACCTTCGTCCCGGCGCAGCACTGGTCCGCCCGCACCCCCTTCGACCGGCGCCGGACGCTGTGGGGCGGCTTCGTGGTCGAGACGCCGGAGGCCGCCATCTATTTCGCGGGCGACAGCGGCTATTGCCCGCATTTCCGGGAGATCGGGCGGCGGTTCGGCGCCATCGACGTGGCCCTGCTGCCGATCGGCGCCTACGAGCCGCGCTGGTTCATGGCCGCCCAGCACATGAATCCGGCGGATGCCGTGCGGGCGCACCGCGACCTGGGGGCGCGACACAGCGTCGCCATGCATTTCGGGACCTTCCAGCTGACCGCCGAGGGCATCGACGCCCCCATCCGCGCGCTGCACCACGCCTTGGCCGAACAGGCGGTCGATCCCGGTCGTTTCGCCGTTCCCGGCTTCGGCGAACCCCTGCGCTTCCGCCGTCCCTCGGCCTAGTGGACAGGGGGATTCGCCCACCGGCCTATGGCGCAAGCGCGATGGACGCGAGCGCGCGGATCGGGGTAACGCCTTGAGGAACAGTACCCATCACACAGGCGGAGCCGGGCGTAAATGCAGTTGGAAATCAGTGCCTTCGTCAGTTCCCTCGGCAGCGAATCGGACCATGGCCCCGACGCGCTGGAGCGGGTGCGGGACAGCATGCGGTCCCTGGCCGACACGCTCGCCGCGCTGAACCTGGGCATCGTTCTGGAAGTGCGCGACGTGCAGCGTCTGCAGACCGTCGCCCGCATCGTCCAGGCCAACGCGCCGAACCGGTAAGCGCCCCCCCGGTTCTTGCCCGGTCACCGCCCGGTCATCGCCGCAGCGGGCAGGCCCGGCGGGCCAGCCGGGCGTTCAGGTCGCCGGTCTCCACCACCGGCTCGCCCTGGCTGCGCATCACGAAGCCGAAGGTGTCCATCACGCGGTCCAGGACGATCTCCTGGTCGTCCGGGCGGCGGCTGACCATCACCACGGCGTAGCCGGCGGAGCGGGCCACCGCCGGCTCCCCGCGCAGGCCGCGCACGCCCCAGCCGGCCAGCGCGGTCTTGCAGCGGAACAGCTCCACCGACAGGCCCGCGCCCCCGGTCGCCCCGGCCACCACATAGCCGGCGGCCACCGCCAGCGGGGCCAGCAGCCCGTCCCAGTCCAGGCAATCCTCCCGCGACACCCACATGCCGCCGACCGAGCAGGGAGCGGCGCCGATGGCCTCGCCCAGCCCGGCGCGGAAGGCGCGCAGCACCTCGACGGCGTTCGCCGCGGGCATCGGCTCCACCCGGTTGCCGTCCGGCATCAGCATCAGACGCCCCGCCCATTCGGTGGAAGGAGGAAGCTGCTCGGTGAGGCGGGCGAGAAGGGCTTCGCGCGCCTGGGCGAAGGGAACGACCTTGGACATCGGGAATGGGGACCAGCGGCAGATGACGGGAACCGGGGCCGGAAGGAAGCGAAAGCCGCGCCCGCTGTCAACCGATGCGCGAGGCCTTCGCCACATTTCCGCCCCATTGTCACGGCCCTGCATCGCCGCCGCGGGCTTGGCGCAAAAAATCCCGCCGACTGTTCGATTCCCCCTTGCCAGCCCCCGGAAAGGGGCTTATAAGCCGGCCTCCGTTCCGGATTAGCTCAGTCGGTAGAGCAGCGGACTGTTAATCCGCGTGTCGCTGGTTCGAGTCCAGCATCCGGAGCCATATTGCGGGTGTAGCTCAGTTGGTTAGAGCGCCGGCCTGTCACGCCGGAGGCCGCGGGTTCAAGTCCCGTCACTCGCGCCACCTTCCCTCATCGGTGGCCTTCTTCCCCCTCCTCATCGCATCACGGTGACCGTGGCAGCCTCCGTCCGGCTGATCACCACCTCGTCGCCGGGCTTCACCGTCTCCAGCCCCTGCACGTCCGGCGGGACCGGAACCGTGCGCGTGCGTCCCTGCGGCCCGCGCAGGGTGACCATCCGCCGGCCGAGGTCGATGGCCTCGACGACCTCGGTCACCTGGGTGGTTGTGATCGCCGACGCGCGCGGCATCTCGCCGACCGCGGCGCGGTCCGTGCTGCTTCGTTGAACGGCGCCCGGCCCGCCGCCGGGCGGCTGAGTGACGATGTTGGTCAGGCGGGCATATTCGATCTGCACGGTGTCGCCCACCTTGATGCGGTCGAAGTTGCGCACCCCGCTTCCGGCGGTCACCGCCTCCTCCCGCCCGTCCTGGAATTGCAGGATCACCGTCCGTGCCGCCTTGTCGACGCCGCGGACCTTGGCGGTGGAGCGGACGTTCTCGACCATGGACAGCCGCGGCGTGGGCTCCATGCTCGCCGGGGCCATGGCGGTGGACGGCGGCGCGGTTTCGGACGCCGGCGCGCAGCCGGCCAGGGCCGTGCCGGTCAGAAACACCGCAAGGATGGCACGGACTCGGCGCTTCATGGATCGTCTCCGCCTGTGTTTGAATCGCTTGGACGCAACGTTACACGGGTGCCCGGCGTTCCCAACACGGCAGAGGGCCCGACACGACAGCGGGCGTAAGTTACCGTATCCCACCGCAACCGTCGCCGCGGACGGCGAAGCCCTGCTGACCGCCGCATGTTTTAGGGGCGGATGCGCTGCCGGAAGGCAAAGAACTCCTGCCGGTCGAGCGTGGAATCGCGGTTGGTGTCGGCGATGAGGAACGCCTCGTCGATGACCGTGATGAATTCCAGGCTGTCGATCCGCCCGTCCGGCCCGGCGGCGCGGGCGAAGACCTCGGGCCGCAGCGGCGTTTCGTCCGGTGTCAGGACGAGGTCCCGGTTGCGGTCCCAGACGTAGAAGACCAGGATCTTGTTGTTCTGAAACTCCGCGTTCGAAATCCGCCCGTCGTGGTTCTCGTCGAACAGGTCGAACACGTCGGCCCCCTGCGCCGTCCGATCCGGCATCTCGGCGGCCATGGCCGGCGCCCGCAATCCAACCGGCCCAACCGGCGAGGCAAGGGTTGCGAGGAGGAAAAAGACCGGACCGGTGCTGCGGACCATGCTGCGGCGCCCCCATGCATCACGACGTTCGCAACCATGCCGTCAAAGGAGGGTGCCGACGCAGGTACCGTACCGAAACATACCGATGGCCCATCAGAACTTGAACACCGCCTCCATCCCGACGAAGTGGATCGTCTTCGCGGGACCGGTGTCCTGGAGGAAGGAGCCGGGCCGGAACAGCGAGTAGGACAGTAGCCCCTCGACCGTGCGTCCCGCGGCGTAGGACAGCACAAGCTCCCCCTGCGTGCCGATGTGGCGCGACCGCGATCCGGCGCCGGAGCGGAGCAGGTTCCCGGACAGGTCGTAGACGCCGTCCTCCAGGCTCATCCGCCAATAGGCGATGGCCGAGGCGGACAGGCTGACGTCGTCCGACAGCGCCAGATCCACGGACGGATGCAGGTTCATCAGGTTCAGCGGCCCGACCGGGGTCAGCTCCCCGAAATACTTCGCGCGGGGAAAGAGGGGGTTGAAGGTGCCCAAGCGCCCGTCGCCGGGGTCGCGATCGCCGCTGGCGATGTTGGCCTTCAGCCCGAGCCGCGGGCGCAGCGGCAGATCCTCCCAGCGGTGGCCGGTGTCGCTGGCGACCGACCATGCGGCGATGGTGTCGCCATCAATGCGCCCAGCCTGGAGCATCGCCTCCCAGTTCCAGTCCCAGCCGCCGGTCTTGCCGAACAGGCGGGTGCCCAGCGTGTGCCGCTCCTCCCGCCCCTGCCCGCCCTCAAAGGACGCCGCCCGGTTGCCGTAGCCAATGTAGTAGGCGTCCAGGCCGGTGCCCCAGCCCGCCGCCGCGCCGCGCGTGGCGTACAGCCCCCAGGCGGAGCGCCCGCCGTCGCGCCGGTCATCGAACAGGTCCGGCGCCGCGCGGACCGGGCGGCCGAGGAAGCCGTCCACCCGCCAGGGGCCGGATTGCACGATGCCCGTCACCGCGTCGAAGGCTCGGGGGACGTTGGCGCCGTAGCGCAGGCTGATCAGCCGTTCCGACCCGTAGGCGAGCATCTGGCGCCCCGCCCGCAGCGTTCCCTGCGCGCTGCCCAACGGGACGGACAGGTCGGCGAAGCCCTGCAGCAGGTCGGCGCGGTCGACGTCCGGCGCCCCCTCCGGCCCAAGCTTGCCCGCCGAGCCGGCCATGACGAGCTGGCCGAAGACGCGCAGGGCCGGGCCGGCGCGCAGGTCGGCGTAGGGCAGCAGCCGCCACAGGCCGTAGGCGTCGTTCCTGGGCTCGTCCTGCCCCCAGCCGCTGTTGCGCACCGCCTCGCCGCGCAGCCGCGCCTCCAGCCCGGTGGACAGCGAGACAGCGCCGCCGGGGGTAAGCGGGATCGCCTTGAAGCGCTCCCAGAAGGCGCCGCTCCCCGCCGCGGGGTCGAGGAGATAGCGGTAATCCTCGTCGTAACGGCTGTTGGTCAGGGGCGGGGGCGGCGCCTCCGCAGGTGTCTCCGCAGGGGCCGGGGCGGACTGGAGCAGCAGAACCGCAGCCAGCGCCCCGCGCCACCGCTTCACGACGCCTTTCCCGCGCCGTGCTCCAGCGCCAGGAAATGCGACACCCGCGGCGGCCCGTCGCCGCGGTGGAAGGCCAGCGCCTCCTTCTGCACGTCCGCGTCGGCGTTGGACACCCGGCGGTGCTGGCGCTGGTGCTCCGCCCAGGATTCCACGAAGAACCACTCCAGCACCCGTTCCGGATCGCCGGAGTCCTGGCTGACGCCCCAGGCGTAGGCGCCGTCCCGCCGCCGCGCCTCCGACAGACGGCGCAGCGCGGCATGGAAGGCGTGCTGGTCGGCGGCGGCCACCCGGTACTCGATGGTGATGAGGACCGGGCCGCGGTCGTTGCGCACCGGTTCCGCGGTCAGCGGCTCCGGCCAGTGGTTGGAGGGGGTGAGATCGGCCTCGCCCTCCGGCAGCGGCACCGCGCGGGAGAGCACCGCCACGGCGAGCAGCCCGGCGGCGCTGACCCACAGGGTGGCCGGCACGCCGATGCCATCGGCCAGCGCCCCCCAGCCGAGGCTGCCCGCCGTCAGGGCGCCGTTGAACACGGTCAGGTAGAGCGCCAGACCGCGACCGCGCACCCAATTGGGCAGGATGGCCTGGGTGGTGGCGCTCAGCGTCGTCAGCACGGCGATCCAGGCCGCACCGGCGCCCAGCAGGACCGGCAGCGCCAGCCAGCGCGGCGGGGCCAGGGCCAGGATGCCCATGACGACGGCGGTGACCAGCGCCGCCGCCAGCATCAGGCCGTCCGCGCCCAGACGCTCGCGGACGCGCGGCAGGACGGTCGCCCCGCCGATGGCCCCCGCCCCCACGGCGCCGAGCAGCAGGCCGTAGAAGCCCGGCCCGCCGCCCAGCATCGGCCCGGCGACGATGGGCAGCAGGGCCCACAGGGCGCTGGCGCAGGCGAAGAACAGGCCGGCGCGCAGGAAGACGCGGTGCAGCTCCTTGCTGGCGCGGGCGTAGCGCAGCCCGGCGCGCAGCGCGCCGCCGAAGTGCTCCGACAGCTCGTCGCGGGTGTCGGGGGTGCGCCGCCACCACAGCAGGGCGGCGATCACGATGATGTAGGAACTCACATCCACCGCGTAGGTGGCGGCGGCCCCGGCGGCGGCCAGGATCGCGCCGCCCGCCGCCGGGCCGATGGCGCGGGCGATGTTGATGCCCAGGCTGTTCAGCGCGACGGCACCCTTCAGCTCGCCGCGCGGCACCAGTTCCGGCACGATGGACTGCCAGACCGGGGCCATCAGCGCCGCGCCGACGCCGCCGAGGAAGGTCAGCCCGGCGATGGAGGCCACGCTGGCGACGCCCAGCGCCGCCTGGATCATCAGCGCGGCGCTGACGCAGGCGAGCAGGCACTGGATGACGATCAGCATCCGCCGCCGGTCCATGATGTCCGACAGCACACCCGCCGGGATCGCCAGCAGGAAGATGGGCAGCGAGCCCGCCGCCTGGATCAGCGCGACGGTGGAGGGCGATCCCGACAGGTCGAGCACCAGCCACGCGCTCGCCACGTCGCGCATGAAGGTGCCGACGTTGCCCAGCACCGCCGCCACCCACAGCACGGCGAACAGCCGGTTGCTCAGCGGCGCGAAGGCGCCAGCCGGCTTGGGGGTGGCCGGCTTGTGTCCGGGCAGCGTGGTTCCGGGGGTTGGGACGGTCTCGGCGGTCATGCGCGCCCTCCCCTGCGGTGGGTCAGCACCGCCGCCGCCGCGAAGCCGCCGACGATCGCCAGATGCTCCAGGAAGGTCGCGGTCTGGCGGGCGCGGTCCGGCCCGTCATAGGTCCAGAAGGCGTGGGCGAGCAGCGTGGCGACCACCGTGAAGCCGGCGAGCAGCCCGGCGCCGAGCCAGCACCAGCGCCGTGTCAAAAACAGCGCCGACCCGCCGAGCTGGGTGACGATGACCGCCACCGCGACGAGGACCGGCAGGCCGAGCCCCAGCCCCGCCGCCTCCGCCACGGCGCCGTTGAAGTCCGTCAGCTTGACCAGCCCGCTGACCGCGAAGGGCGCCGCCAGCGCGAGCCGGGCGAGCCAAGCGGTGCCCGGCCAGTCGAGCAGGGCGGCGATCGGCGCGGGGGCGGGCGCCACCGCGTCGGCGGCGTCCTTGCGCGTGCAAAGGGTGTCGGCCATCGTTCCGCTCCCCCTCACACCGCCCAGCAGCCGCAGCCGAACACGCCCCAGAAGCTGCGCGCGTCGGACGAGGGCACATCGGCGCCCAGCGCCGCCGCGTGGTCGTGGCCGTGCACGGCGCAGCCGGAATGGCAGCCGCACTCCGCCGCCTGCCGCTGCACCGTCTTGGGGTCGCGGTAATAGCCGCCGACCGTGGCGACCGGCGACCAGTCGGGCATCGGCTTGGGCAATGGCGGGGCGAGCCTGTCGTAGTCGCCCTCGCCATGCACCACGGCGCCGCCCAGCAGGGTCAGGACGGAGCGGATGTGGGGGATGCGGTCCTCCGGCACCGCCATGTAGTCGTCGCTGAGCAGCGCCGCGTCGGCGAGCTGCCCGGCCTCGATCCGGCCCTTCTTGCCCTGCTCGTTGGAGAACCAGGTGTTGGCCTCCGTCCACAAGCGCAGCGCCGTCTCGCGGTCCAGACGGTTCGCCATCGGGTAGAGCGACAGCCCGCCCACCGTCTTGCCGGTCACCAGCCAGGACAGCGAGACCCAGGGGTTGTAGCTGGCCACGCGGGTGGCGTCCGTCCCGGCGCCCACCGGCACCCCGGCGGCCATCATCTTCGCGATGGGCGGCGTGGCCTCCGCCGCCTTGGCGCCGTAGCGCTCCACGAAATACTCACCCTGATAGGCCATGCGGTGCTGCACGGCGATGCCGCCGCCGAGCGCCGCGATGCGGTCGATGTTGCGCTCGCTGATCGTCTCGGCGTGGTCGAAGAACCAGTTCAGCCCCTGGAGCGGGATGTCCCGGTTGACCTTCTCGAAGACGTCGAGCGCCCGGCCGATGGTCTCGTCGTAGGTGGCGTGCAGCCGCCACGGCCAGCGCCGCTCGGCGAGCAGGCGGACCACCGGCTCCAGGTCCGTCTCCATGTTGGGCGGCATCTCGGGCCGGGCGACCCGGAAGTCCTCGAAGTCGGCGGCGGAATAGACCAGCATCTCCCCCGCCCCGTTCAGGCGGTAGCGGTCGTCGCCGTCGCCCGGCTTGACCTTGTCCGACCAGGTGGCGAAGTCCTGCAACTCCTCCTTCGGCTTCTGGGTGAACAGGTTGTAGGCGATGCGCAGCGTCATCTCGCCGTCGGCGTGCAGCTTCTCGATGATCGCGTAGTCGTCGGGATAGTTCTGGAAGCCGCCGCCGGCGTCGATCACGCTGGTCACGCCCAGCCCGTTCAGCTCGCGCATGAAGTGGCGGGTGGAGTTGACCTGATACTCCTCCGGCAGCTTCGGCCCCTTGGCGAGGGTGGAATAGAGGATCATCGCGTTGGGCAGGGCCAGCAGCAGACCGGTCGGGTTGCCCGCTGCGTCGCGCTGGATCTCGCCGCCCGGCGGGTTGGGCGTGTCCTTGCCGTAGCCCACCGCCCGCAGCGCCGCACCGTTCAGCAGCGCGCGGTCGTAGAGGTGCAGGATGAAGACCGGCGTGTCGGGGGCGGCGGCGTTCAGTTCCTCCAGCGTCGGCAGGCGCTTCTCGGCGAACTGGTGCTCGGTGAAGCCGCCGACGACGCGCACCCATTGCGGGGCCGGCGTGCGGGCCACCTGGGCGCGCAGCATCGCCATGGCGTCGGCCAGCGTCGGCACGCCGTCCCAGCGCAGCTCCATGTTGTAGTTCAGGCCGCCGCGGATGACGTGGATATGGCTGTCGATCAGGCCGGGGATCAGGCGGCGCCCCTTGGCGTCGATCACCGCGGCGTCGGGAGATGCTGCGGCGCGCACCTCGGCCTCCCGTCCCACGGCGAGGAAGCGCCCGTCGCGGATCGCCACGGCGTCGGCCTGCGGGTTGGCGCGGTCGAGCGTCGTGATCCGGGCGTTGACGATCAGAAGGTCGGAAGACGGCATGGCGGCATTCCCAAGGCGGGTGAACAGGGGCGAGGCGAGCAGGGTGGCGGCGGCGCTTCCGGCGATGGCACCCCGGCGGCCGATACCGGTGCGGCCGATCCCGGTGCGGCCGGTCATGCCCGGCCCCGCGGGGGGGCGTCCGCGGCGGGTGCCGGCGGGGTTGCGGCATCGGGCGCGGCGGTGCTGCCGGCCTGCGGCCCCAGGATGTGGCGGGCGCAGTCGTTCTGGATGAAGGCGAGGACCGGCTGACCGGCGATCAGCCGCTTGACCACCGGCACCGCCTGCTCGCCGACCAGCATGCCGAGCAGGCCGATCAAGGCGATGGTGGGCGGTGCCGGGGAGCGGACGCCGAGCAGCGCGTAGAGGACGCCGACCAGGATGCCGGCGCCGAGGGAAAGCATGTAGGGCATCATGGCGTGCCTGTGCTTCGTCCGGATGGGCGGAAAGGGGTGGACCGGCCCCGGGAAGGGTCGGGACCGGTCCGCCGCGGCGCCGGGCATCAGGCGCCGCAAACCGAGCGCCGGGGCTCGGCGCCGCGATCAGGCGGCGGCGCTGTGGCCGCCTTCCGACGCGCCGAACATCGTCTTGGCGTAGATGATGCCCAGGCCGTAGGCGCCGCCGTACTTCTTGGCGATGCCGGTGGTCATCTCGTAGGTCTCGGTGCGCGCCCAGTCGCGCTGCAGTTCCAGCATGTACTGGAGCGAGGTCATCGGGCGCACGCCGGCCTGGATCATGCGGTCCATGGCGCGCTGGTGCGCCTCGACCGAGACGTCGCCGCAGGCGTCGGCGATGACGTAGACCTCGAAGCCCTGGTCGAGGGCCGACAGGGTCGGGCCGACGATGCAGACCGAGGTCCACAGGCCGCAGAAGACCAGCCGGGTCTTGCCCAGGCCGTTCACCCGCTTGATGACGTTGGCGTCCTCCCAGGTGTTCATGGAGGTGCGATCGGTGACCTCCGCCCCCGGGAAGGCCTCGGTGATCTCGGAGAAGATCGGGCCGGAGAAGCTCTTCTCCGCGACCGTGGTCAGGATCGTCGCGACGCCGAAGCCGGCGGCGGCGTGGGCGACCAGCGCGGTGTTGGTGCGCAGCGTCGTGGCGTCGATCGAATGGGTCGCGAAGGCCATCTGCGACTGATGATCGATCATGATCAGCGCGTGGTCCTTCGGCGAGACGAGCAGTTTGCCAGGAGTCGCGGTGGCGGTGATGGTCATGTCTCTATCCCCGTTGTTTTTGACGCCGGTGCCGCAGGCGAGTCCTGTGGCGATGCGGGCGGCCCGGCGGTGCGTCGAAGCATCGGCCAGGGACGGAGGACGGCGACATTGAACTTGCGTTTGCGGGCCCTATACCTTGGTATATCAGGCCAAGGCGCCGCTCGCCGCCGGTGACGGACGGGGTAAAGGACTGGGTTTGAGGGCGGGGTTTGAGGGCAGAGTTTGAGGGTTGAAGGCGGACGTGACCCGACGGGCGGGCGAGCGACGGTGATGCGCACGAGCGATGACCCCGGAAACCAGCGGTTTCTTCTGGCGACCCTCCCCCCGCGGGCGGGGCAGACGCGGCTGGCCATCGGCACGGTGGCCGGGCTTCTGGTCGCCCTGGCGGTGGCCGCCCCCTTCGCCCGCCTGACGTTGGACGGGACGGCGGTCCTGCTTCCCGCCTACGCCACCGCGGTGCTGCTGACCGAGCTGATGACCGCCGTGCTGCTCTTCGCGCTCTACGCCACGCAGCGCACGCCGGCGCTGCTGGCGCTGGCCGCGGGCTACCTGACGACGGCGCTGCTGATCGTTCCCTGGGCGCTGACCTTCCCCGGTGTCTTCGCCCCGACCGGGCTGCTCGGCGCCGGGTTGCAGAGCACGGCCATCGTCGCCGCCGGGCGCCGCCTCGGTCTGCCGCTGTTCATCATCGCCTACGCGCTGCTCAAGGCCGCGGAGGCCGGCCCGCGCGACGCGCACCGCCCGGCCCTGCCCGCCATCGCCGGCGGCATGGCGCTGGCGGCGGCCCTGGCCGGGGGCCTCACCGCCTTCTCGCTGGCCGACGACGCCCTTCTGCCGCGGCTGATGGTCGACACCATGCGGGAAACGCCGCTGTGGCGGGTCGTGCCGGTGACGGCGCTGGCGCTCTGCGCCGCGGCCGTGGCGATGCTGCTGCGGCGGCGGCTCTCGGTCCTCGACCTCTGGCTGATGGTCGTGCTGGCCGCCTGGGCCATCGAGACCTGCCTGCTGAGCTTCATCAGCGGCGGGCGCTTCAGCGCCGGCTGGTGGTCGGGGCGGGTGTTCGGCCTCGCCGCCTCCAGCATCGTCCTCCTGGTCCTGCTGGCCGAGATCACGACGCTCTACGGGCGGCTGGTCCGCTCGGTGGCGGCGGAGCGGCGGGTGCGCGACGCGCGTCTGGCCAGCCTGGAGGCGCTCTCCGCCTCCATCGCGCACGAGGTCAACCAGCCGCTGGCGAGCATGGTCACCAACGCGGGCGCCGGGCTGCGCTGGCTGGACCGGCCGTCGCCCAATCTGGTGGAGGTGCGGGCGGCGCTGAAGCGGATCTCCGACGACGGGCACCGCGCCGCGCGGGTGATCGCCTGCATCCGCGATTCCTTCCGCAAGGCGCCGCCCCAGCGCAGCCGGCTGGACATCAACGACGTGATCCGGAGCGCGCTCGACCGCACGGAGGGGGAGCGCCGCCTGAACCGCATCGCCGTGCGCACCGACCTTCAGCAGCGCCTGCCGCCGGTCAACGGCAGCGCCGTGCAGCTCGAGCAGGTGCTGTTGAACCTGATCGCCAACGCCGACGACGCGATGGCCGCGGTCACCGACCGCCCGCGCGTGCTGAGCATCCGCTCGCGCCGACGCGGGCTTGCGGACGTCATCGTGTCGGTGGAGGACACCGGCACCGGCCTGCAGGCGTCCCAGGAGGAGCGGCTGTTCGAACCTTTCTTCACCACCAAGGAGCATGGGATCGGCATGGGGCTGACCATTTGCCAGTCGATCGTGGAGGCCCATGGCGGCCGGCTGTGGGTGGCCGCCAACCAGCCCCACGGCGCCGTCTTCCGCTTCACCCTGCCCACCGACGACGAGCCGGAGCGGTCAAAGGCCGGGGCGGTGCTGGAGCGGACACGATGAGCGACCGGCCCGCCTCCGACCGCTCCGCCATGGCCGTGGAAGCGCCCTTCGTCGCCATCATCGACGACGATCCGTCGATCCGGGACTCGCTGGTCAGCCTGCTGCGCTCCGTCGGGTTGACCGCCCTGCCCTTCGCCTCGGCGCAGGAGTTCCTGCAGCAGCGCCTGCCCGACGCGCCGGGCTGCCTCGTGCTGGACGTCCGGCTGCCCGGCCAGAGCGGCCTGGAGTTCCAGCGCGAGCTGAACGGGACGGACATCCACCTGCCGGTCGTCTTCATCACCGGTCACGGCGACATTCCCATGTCGGTGACGGCGATGAAGGCCGGCGCCGTCGAGTTCCTGGCCAAACCCTTCCGCGACCAGGACCTGATCGACGCCGTCCACACCGGGATCGAGCGCGACCGCGACCGCCGCCGCGCCCTGGACGCGCTGTGCGACCTGCGCGAGCGGTTCCGCAGCCTGACCCCGCGCGAGCGGGAGGTGATGCGGCTCGTCGCCGCCGGGCAGCTCAACAAGCAGATCGCCGCCGAGCTGCAGCTCAGCGAGATCACCGTGAAGGTCCACCGCGCCAACGTGATGCGCAAGATGCAGGCGCGGTCCCTGCCCGATCTGGTGCGCATCGCCGACAAGGTGACCCTTGCCGGCGATGCCTGACCGGCCTCCGCTCACGCCCCCTTGATGAAGGCCAGCACGTCGGCGTTGAAGCGGTCCTGGTGGGTGGCCGTCAGGCCGTGCGGCGCCCCCTCATAGACCGTCAGCGTCGCCTGCGGCGCGATCTCCACGGCGCGGCGGGCCGCCGCGTCGATGGGCACGATCTGGTCGTCGTCGCCGTGGATGAGCAGCGTCGGGACGGCCATCTTCTTCAGATCCTCGGTGAAGTCGGATTCCGAGAACTGCTGGATGCAGTCGTAGGCGCCCTTGATCCCAGCCATCATGCCCTGCAGCCAGAAGGACTGCCGAAGCCCCTCCGACACCTTGGCCCCGTCGCGGTTGAAGCCGTAGAAGGGCATGGTCAGGTCCAGGAAGAACTGCGACCGGTCGTCGTAGGTGCCCTTGCGGATGCCGTCGAAGACCTCCATCGGCAGGCCGCCGGGGTTGGCCGCCGTCTTCAGTATGATCGGCGGCACCGCCCCGACCAGCACGGCCTTGGCGACGCGCGCGGTGCCGTGGCGCCCGATGTAGCGGGCGACCTCGCCGCCGCCGGTGGAATGGCCGATCATCACCGCGTCGCGCACGTCCAGCGCGTCGAGCAGTTCGGCCAGATCGTCGGCGTACTGGTCCATGTGGTTGCCGGACCAGGTCTGGTCGGACCGGCCATGGCTGCGCCGGTCGTGCGCGATGACCCGGTAGCCCTGCTGGCCGAAGAACAGCATCTGCCCGTCCCACGCGTCGGCGCTGAGCGGCCATCCGTGCGAGAAAACCACCGGCTGTCCGCTGCCCCAGTCCTTGTAGAAGATGCGGGTGCCGTCCTTGGTCGAGATCGTGCTCAAAACCCCCTCCATTTTTGGACGCGCGAAAGAACCGCGGCGCGAGGGGAAGGCCGGCACCGGCCTTTCCATGGGCTACGCGGAACCTCGTCTTCGCCACAACAGTGCCGGAGGCGGGCCGGCCTGAACACTATACGGAGGTATCGGTGACCGGAGGAGGGTATGGGAGGAGGACGGGCATCATCCGGCCAGAACGCCGGCCAGAACGCCGGCCAGAACACCGGGAAGGATTCCTTCCAGCGACAGCCGGTCGAACACCCAATCCCGATGGGCGGTCCGCAGCCGCGCCCAAAGATCCGGATCGTCCCGCAGCGCCGCCAGCCTGTGCACGGCCTCCTCCGCGTCGCCGAAGGTCAGATCGGCCTCGACGGGGCCGAACAGCGGGCCGCTGCCGACGTGCCGCCAGCTCACCAGCAGGCCGTCGCGCTTCAGGATCTCCAGGGTGCGCGGGAAGATGGCCGTGTCGTAGGCGAGGCTTCCGAAATCCAGGCAGGCCGCGGCCTCGTGATAGAGGGCGCGCGGCTGCGGGGAGACCGGGTGCGCCGCGATGCCGTGCCGGTCCCAGCCGTCCCCCCACAGGGCGAAGGACGCCCCGAAGGCGCCGCGCAGGGCGGTGGCGAAGCGCCGGCGGTTCTCCACCGCGAAGACCGCGGCGAAGGCCCGGTTGAACGCCAGCGTCCAGGCGGGATCGGCGGACGGCCCGGCCAGCCCGCACAGGTCCATGGCCGCCGTCCGGTGCAACGCCGGCTGGGCGCGCATCGCCTCGGCGACGGATTCGGCGGCGTGCCGGACGGCGGGACCGGCGGGCTCCACCGGCGGGCAGCCCTGCCCGAGATAGACGAAGCGCCCGGCGACCCGCGGCCGCTCGTCCCCCTCCCCGGCCTCCCCCGTCATGGCGCGGTAGGGGTAGCGGACCAGTCCGGGCTCGGCCTGCGACATCCAGCGCTTGTAGAGATGCGGCGTGCCGTCGCCGTCCCGCAGGGCGCAGATCCAGGGATGCACCCCCAGCGGGGCGTGGAACACCCGCGTCAGGCCCAGCCGCCCGCACTGCTCCGCCACGCTGGGGCACATGCACCACATCCGGACGTTCCAGCGTTCCATCCAGCGGTCCGCCTCCGCCACCGCGGCGGGGGTGGCGGCGCCGATCTCCTCCAGCGGGTGCTTCAGGCAGATGTGGACCAGCGCCGGGCGCGTGCCGAAGGACGCCACATAGGTGGTCAGCATCTCCACCGTGTCGCGCGGGATCTCGAACAGGTTCAGCGCGAGGATGGCGTCGATGGGCCGGTCGATCACTTCCCGCGAGATGTCGGGAAGCGCCAGCACCGATTCGTGCCCCAGCGCGATCAGGGCGGCGTGGATGGACCAGAGGATTTCCGAGGTTCCCTGCCCGCAGAGAAGCACGCGCATTGCCGTCCTCACGCCCTCTGCCGGTGCAGGGCGACCGCCTCGTCCAGCAGCGCGGCGAGACGGGCGGCGTCCCCGCCCTCCCCCTGGATCGCCGCGAAGCGGGCGCGGGCGGCGGCGCGGGCCTGCTCCAGCCGCTCCGGAGAGTCCGCCAGCGCCGCGGCCCGCGCGATGAAGGCGTCCTCGTCCGTCACCAGGAAATCCGGCCCGGCGACGCTCGCCACGTCACCGCCGGGAAAGGACAGGATCGGCACGCCCGCGGCCAGCGCCTGCGCCGCGCTCGCCCCGCCGCCGGTGCGGCGCGGGTTGAGGCAGAGGCCGCACAGCCCCAGCAACCCATCCATCCGCTCCACCCAGCCCAGGCTGCGCAGGCGCCCGGCGTGGCGGGAGGCGGCGAGCCTTGCGGGCAGTGTCCCGGCGTCCCCGGCGAACAGCACGACGGCGCGCGGGATCGCGTCGAGAAGCCGTTCCAGAAGGGTGAGGAATTCCGCCCCCACCTCGGCGTCCAGGCGGTTGCCGATCACCACGCAGGGGAAGGCGTCCTCGGGAAGCCCGAACTCCGCCGGGGCCGCGGCTGGCGCATCCCCGTCGCGACGGAGCGACAGGCCCAGGCGGAAGGGCCGCCAGGCGCGGGCGAAGCGCCCCCCTTCCGGCGGCGGGGTGGTGCCGCCGAAGTCCAGCGCGATGTCCGCCAGGGTGACGGGCGTGCCGGTGGTCGTCGGGATGCACAGCAGCGGGCGCACCGCCCCCAGCAGGTCGGCCAGCAGCACCGAACCGCCGAAGCCGATCACCACATCCGGGTCGAACGCCTCGACCGCCGCCAGGAAGCCCTTGAGCTTGCCCGTCGTCAGGCCCGGCTCGACCGAGGAGACGAGGCGGAAGCGCTGCTCCTCGAAGGCGATGAGCTGCTCGCCGTTCAACTGCGCCTCGATGGCCGCCGCGAAGGGCGGCACGAAGGGGCTGTGGTAGCGGTCCGGCATCATGTTGGTGTTGAGGATCAGAACCTCCCGCCCGGCGCCCCCCTGCAGAAGGGCCGCCTGCCGCAGCAGGTCGCGGGAGGGTTGGTGATAGGCCGACAGGAGCTGGTTGGTGACCATCACCACCCGCCCGGTGGCCGGCGCCCCGGCGGGCCGCGCAGCCGGGCGCAGATCCAGGCGCCGCGCCACCTCGCCCAGGAAGCGTTCGTAGAAGGGAAAGAGGCGGGCCGTGAAGAAGTCGGGCATGGTCGCCGCGTCCATGCGCGTCAGGAAAAGCTGGCGCTGCATGGACCAGTAGATCTGGTTGACGCCCTCCAGCGGCGCCAGGTCCAGCACATTCTCGACCATGTCCAGGATGCGGGCGAAGCGCCGCAGGTCGCCGGAGATGTGGGCCAGCGCGGATTCCCGAAGGATCGGGTCGGCGCCCCCAACGGCGGCTTCCAGCGCGGCCATCAGCGCCGGATCGGCGCCCAGCCCCGCGGCCCGCGCCTCCTCGCAGACGTCGGCGATGGCCTTCAGGTCCTCCCCCGTTCCAGCGGGTCCGCACAGTCGCGCCGCAACCGAAAGAAGGAGATCGGAGGCTTGGCTGGAGTCGTTCGGCATGTCGGCGCTCCGGATCGGACAGGGACCATGAAGGGCGGAATGGCGGGAGGCCGGACACCGGCACGGCGCAATGCGTCGCCCGGCTGTCCGCTTTGTTATCACCAACGCGGAGCAGACGCGAGCCGGCACGGGAACTTTTCGCCCGACGGTGGAAATATTTCGTTTTTTCAATCAGTTCCGGCGCATTTGATGAGGATTCGAGCCCCTTTCCGTCTTCCGGACGGGCGTGGCTTCGTTTATCTTCGGCGAGCGGTGGCCACAAAGCCTAGCCATCTGGGAAATAAGAAGACGGTTTCTTGGAGGAGTAGAGCTTGCGGATGCTCATCGCCGCGACCAATGGACTGCGCCGGCAATGCCGCAGCGTCATCATTCGTCTTATGCTGTTTGGACTAGCTTTGGTCTTTGTCGGCGCCTGCGCGCGCATCTGGGTCCTGTCTTCCTTCTTGGAGGACAAGATCAACAACCTGACCTCGTCGCAGCAGCAGTCGGCCGCGTCCTACGTCGCCCACGACATCGACGAGAAGATCAGGGCGCGGCTCGACTTCCTGCGCCGCGCCGCCGGAAGCCTGCCCGCGGCGACGCTCGACGATCCCGCGGCCCTGCACGATCGGCTGAAGACGCATCAGGAGATCGCGCCCCTGTTCTCGCGCGGGCTGATGGTGGTGCGCCTGGACGGCCACGGAGTCTTTGCCGATTATCCGGAACGGCACCGCCCGCCGGATTTCGACGTTTCGGACCGCGACTGGTTCCGGGCGGCGCTGGCATCCCGCGAGCCGGTGATCGGGCGGCCCGCCCGCTCCTCCATCGACGGGGAGCCGATGGTCGTCATGGCGATGGCGGTCACCGACGCCGCCGGGAGCCCTGTCGCGGTCCTGGCCGGCGCCACCGCCCTGTCGTCGCCCGGCTTCCTCAATCTGGTCCAGGGAAACCGCATCGGGCGCAGCGGCGGTTTCCTGCTGGTCTCCCCGCGCGACAAGCTGTTCGTATCGGCCAGCGATCACGGCATGATCCTGACCGCCACCCCGCCGGAGGGGGTGAATCCGCTGCACGACCGGGCCGTGGCCGGTTACCGCGGCACCGGCATCACCGTCAACGCGGCGGGTGTGGAGGAGTTGTCCGCCATCGCGTCCGTCCCGGCGGCGGGCTGGTTCCTGGTCGCCCGGCTGCCGACGGCGGAGGCGTTCGAGGGGGTGCGGGACCTGCAGACCTTCATCGCCACCAACAGCCTGATGATCGCCGCCTTCGCCGTGACCGTGCTGTTCATCGGCATGCGCCGCTTCTTCCGCCCGCTGACCGAGGCGGCGCGGCGGATGCATCAGATGGCCGACGGGCACGTCGAGCTGGCGCCCCTGCCGGTCCACCGCATGGACGAGGTCGGGGAACTGGCGCAGGGCTTCAACTATCTGCTGGGCAAGCTGCGGGAGCAGGAGGCGGCCCTGCGGGCGAGCGAGGCGCGCATGGCCCATATGGCCCATCACGACGCTCTGACCGGCCTGCCCAACCGCACCATGTTCCACGAGCGGCTGCAGCAGGCCATCGACCGGGCGGAGCGCGGCGGCACCCCGTTCGCCCTGCTCTACATCGACCTCGACGGCTTCAAGCCGATCAACGACAGCCACGGCCACAGCCGGGGCGACGAGGTCCTGCGTGAGGTGGCGCTGCGCCTGTCCGGCCTGCTGCGCAAATCCGACCTGATCGCCCGCATCGGCGGCGACGAGTTCGCCGTCATCCTGGAGGTGGAGGTGACCCGCGCCGGGGCGGAAACGGTGGCCGACAAGTGCCGGGCGGCGCTGGAGGAGCCCATCCTCGTCGACGGTCTGCGGCTGCCGCTCGCCCTGTCGATCGGCGTCGCGGTCTACCCGCAGGACGGGCGCGATTCCCAGCAGCTCATCGCCCACGCCGATCAGGCCATGTACGCGGTCAAGAGGGGCGCCGCCCAGGTCCCCGCCCTGTAGGCACGCCCGCTCAGTGGCAGCTTGAACCGCCGCCGGCCGGGCCGCAGCCCTTGCAGCCCCCGCCGCAGCCGGGCCCCTTCGGCGCCGCCCCGCCCAGCAGGCGGGCGCGCAGCCCGGCCGGCAGGATCACCCGCCACACCGTCCACGCCGCGGCCAGCGCCACCACCACCGCGACCAGCAGATCCTGCCACATGGCCGTGCCCTCCCCTTTCCTCACAGCAGCGCGGACGCGACGCGGTAGGTGACGAAGCTCGCCCCGTAGGCCAGCGTGATCATGTAGGCGAACATCACCGCCGGCCAGAACCAGCCGTTGGTCTCCCGCTTCACCACCGACAGGGTGGCGACGCATTGCGGGGCGAAGACGTACCAGGCGAGCAGCGACAGGGCGGTCGGCAGGCTCCAGGAGGCCGCCAGCGCCCCGGCCAGCGAGGATTGCAGCGCGTCGCCGCTCTCGCTCAGCGCGTAGATGGTGCCCAGCACGCCGACCGCCACCTCGCGCGCCGCGATGCCCGGCACCAGCGCCACGGCGATCTGCCAGGTGAAGCCGATGGGCGCCAGCAGCGGTTCCAGCGCGTGGCCGATCATGCCGGCGATGGAGTACTGGATGGCCGGCTCGGTCGCCCTCTCCGGCGCGCCGGGGAAGCTCGCCAGGAACCACATGACGATCATCAGCGCGAAGATCGTCGTGCCGGCCCGCGCCAGGAAGACCTTGGCCCGCTCGAACAGGCCCAGCGCGATGTCGCGCGGGTTGGGCAGGCGGTAGGCCGGAAGCTCCATCAGCAGCGGCTCGCGCGCGCCCTTGAACACCGTGCCCTTCAGCACGAAGGCGACGGCCAGCGCCGACAGGATGCCGGCGGCGTAGAGCGCGAACATCACCAGCCCCGGCAGACCGACCAGACCGCCCAGCAGCGGACGGTCCGGCACGAAGGCCGCGATCAGCAGCGTGTAGACCGGCAGCCGGGCGGAGCAGGTCATCAGCGGAGCGATCATGATGGTGGCCAGCCGGTCGGCCCGGTTCTCGATGGTGCGCGCCGCCATGACGCCGGGCACCGCGCAGGCGAAGCTGGACAGCAGCGGGATGAAGGCCCGCCCGTGCAGCCCCACCCCGCCCATCAGCCGGTCCAGCAGGAAGGCGGCGCGGGCGAGATAGCCGGTCGCCTCCAGCACCAGGATGAAGAAGAACAGCACCAGGATCTGCGGCAGGAAGATGACCACGCTGCCCACCCCGGCGATGATCCCGTCGGTCAGCAGGCTGCGCAACGCGCCGTCCGGCAGGGTGGCGGCCACCCAGTCCTTCAGCCCGCTGACCGCGCCGTCGATCAGGTTCATCGGCGCCTCGGCCCAGGCGAACACCGCCTGGAACATCAGGAACAGCACGAGGAACAGGAAGGCCAGCCCGAACACCGGGTGCAGCAGCACGGCGTCCACCCGCCGGGTCGCCAGCGGCGGCAGGCCGGCGTCGGTCACGCAGCCGGCCAGCAGCCCTTCGACCTCCTGGTGGTAGGCCCGCAGGTCGCGCGAGGAGGGTTCGCTCCAGCCGCAGGAGGCCGGGGTTTCGGCAGCGTCCGCCGCCGCATCGGCCGCCATCGCCATGGCCCCGTCGATCTGCTCCAGCAGCGGCTGGACGCCGCCGCGGCGGATGGCGACGGTCGGCACCACCGGCACGCCGAGCGCGGCCGACAGGGCCGCCGCGTCGATGCGGCACCCCCGCTTCTCCGCCGCGTCCATCATGTTCAGCGCCAGGATGATCGGGCGGCCCAGCCGCTTCAGCTCGATCACCAGCCGCAGGTTCAGGCGCAGGTTGGTGGCGTCGGCGACGCAGACCAGCAGGTCGGGGCTGTCCTCGTGCGAGAAGCGGCCCAGCACGACGTCGCGGGTCACCTCCTCGTCGGGGGAGCGGGCGCGCAGGCTGTAGGTGCCCGGCAGGTCGATCACCTGCACGCGGCGGCCGAGCGGGCTGACGAAATGCCCGATCTTCCGTTCCACGGTGACGCCGGGGTAGTTCGCCACCTTCTGGCGGGACCCGGTGAGCGCGTTGAACAGGGCGGTCTTGCCGCAGTTCGGGTTGCCGACCAGCGCGATGCGCGGCGGCAGGGCGGAGTCCAGGACCGACATGGCCGGATGTCCTTGCAGGAGGTCGCTTTGACGGAGGGTGGCGGCGGCGCGCGTCGGGCGGCGGGCGTCAGGTGGCCGGCGCCACCAGCACGGCGCGCGCCTCGGCGCGGCGGAGCGCCAGCGTGTGCTCGTTCACGCGGATGGCGATGGGGTCGCGGCCCGGAAAGGCTTCGTGCAGGACCTCGACGTGGGAGCCCTCGACCAGCCCCATCTCGATCATGCGCCGCTCCAGCTCCCCTTCGGGAAGGGTGGTGACGCCCCCCCGCTCATCGACGCCGGTCACGCGGGCGCGCTCGCCCTTCTTCAACTCGCCCAAATGCCGTCCACCGGGGGACTGGCCCGTTTCGGGGGTGGGATGACCGCTCATGGCTGCACCTGATCGCACCGGGAGGTGGGGGGCGCGTCCGTGTCCGCCCCTCTTCGCCGCGGATGATCCTGCGAAGCGTTCGCATTCGTCCAGCCGGCCAAATGTCGCAGGAGCCTTGTGAAATTAGCGTAACGACCCCATGGCGACTAGGGCTTTGCGGGAGCGGGAGCGCCCTTCGCGTCGCCTTTCGCAACCGGTGCGGGAGCCGGCGCCCTGGCGGAGCGGTCGAGGTTGGCCTGCGCGGTCTTCGCCGCCGCGCTGTTCGGCGCGTTGCGGACGATCTGGCTCCAATCCTCCCGCGCGCCCGGCAGATTGCCGGCCTGCGCCTTGATGTTGGCGCGCAGCAGCAGGGCGTCGGGGTCGCCGGGGCGCAGCTCCAGCGCACGGTCGATGTCGGCGACGGCCTGCCGGTCGTTGGCCAGCGCCTTGTGCGCGGCGGCGCGGTAGAGATAGGCCTCGGGCCGCCGCGGGTCCCTCTTCAGCGCCGCGTCCAGGTCGGCCACGGCGTCCCAGAAGCGCTCCGTCTCGGCCCGCGCGATGGCGCGGTCGATCAACAGGTCCACATCGTCCGGCTGGAGCGCCAGGGCGCGGCTGTAGGCCCGCTCCGCCCGCACATTGTCACCGGCGCGCAGCCACGCCCAGCCGGCCCGCCCGAGGATCGAGGCCCCGGCCTTCGGGTCGTCCTTGCCCAGCACCGGGGCCAGCTCCTCCAGCCGCGCCCCGGCGGTGGTGAAGTCGCCCTTGTGGAACAGCGCCAGCGCCTGGCACAGCCGGGCATGGTCGCCGCCGCCGCGGTTCAGCCAGGTCTGCGCGCTCTCCAGCGCCTCGGCCGGGCGCTTCTCGGCCAGGGTCAGGCAGGCCTGGAACTCCCGGTTGTGATCGACGGCGGGAGCGGCCAAGGCCGGAACGGAGACGGCCGGGCCGGCGGAGAGAAGCGCCAGCGCGGCCGTGATGAGGTAAGCGTTGCGTCGGTTCATGGCGGCCTTACACTCCGTCATTGCCGCTTCCGACGCAAGGACCCCGCAAGACATGGCTTCACCCCGTCTGTTCGTCTTCGGCCTGGGCTTCACCGCCCGCGTGTTCGCCGACCGGCTGAAGGCCGAGGGCTGGCGGATCGCCGCCACCTGCCGCGGCGAGGACAAGCGCGCCGCCCTGGAGGCGCAGGGCATCGAGGCGTTCCTGTTCGACCGGGGTCGCCCGCTGGAGGACGCCCGCGCCGCGCTGGCCGGCACCACCCATCTGCTGGTCAGCGTCCCGCCCGACGAGCGGGGCGACCCGGTGCTGGACCAGCACGCCATGGATCTGGCGGACCTGCGGACGCTCGACTGGGCCGGCTACCTCTCCACCACCGGGGTCTACGGCGACACCAAGGGCGAATGGGTGGGCGAGGCGGCGTGGCTGCGCCCCACCGGCGAGCGGCAGAAGCGCCGCGTCGAGGCGGAGCGCGGCTGGCTGAACCTCTACCGGCAGTACGGCGTGCCGCTGCACGTCTTCCGGCTGGCCGGCATCTACGGGCCGGGGCGCAGCGCGCTGGACAACGTGCGCGACGGCACCGCCCGGCGGGTGGACAAGCCCGGGCAGGTGTTCAGCCGCATCCATGTGGAGGACATCGCGGCGACGCTGCGCGCCTCGATGGACAAGCCGACGCTGGGCGCGGTCTACAACGTCGCCGACGACCTGCCCTCCCCCTCCCACGAGGTGGTGAGCTACGCCTGCGGCCTGCTGGGGGTGGAACCGCCGCCCCTGCTGCCCTTCGCGGAGGCCGGCCTGTCGCCGATGGCCGCCAGCTTCTACGCCGACTGCCGCCGGGTGAAGAACGACCGGATCAAGCGCCAGCTCGGCGTGGAGCTGGCCTACCCGGACTACCGCGCCGGCCTGGACGCCCAGTTCGCGGCGGAATCCGCGGCGGGGAACGGGCGGTAGAGTCGCTGCGGCGCGAATCGCGCGCCCTCCCGCCCCGGCCGCAATCCCCCGCAATATCCCCCTACGGCGGCACCCCGCGGGGGCGTCACGGGCCTCCGGAAGGGCTGGAATCGTCCTTTCCGGCGACCGCCCTGCCCTGCCGAACGAATTTGGTTCGGCAAAACCGACGTTGTGGTATCATGCGCCCCCGTTCCGGCCCGCTGGACTGTGGCCGGACCGGCATGGGTACACCTGCGAATCGCAAAAAACACGACCTGCCGAGACGACGACCAGCATGAACATCATCATCGAA
This sequence comes from Azospirillum sp. TSH58, assembly GCF_003119115.1. Lineage (NCBI taxonomy): Bacteria > Pseudomonadati > Pseudomonadota > Alphaproteobacteria > Rhodospirillales > Azospirillaceae > Azospirillum > Azospirillum sp. TSH58. The sequence goes on along the minus strand of NZ_CP022367.1, from coordinate 1,255,458 downwards.
CGCGCCGCCCTTCTCCGGTCCCTTGGTCATGTGCAGAGCGTGGTGGAGCGCAGGAACACCATCCCCATCCTGTCCAACGTGCTGCTGCGGGCGAGCGACGGCGAGCTGTCGCTGGCCGCCACCGACATGGACCTGGAGATCGTCGAGACGGTCCCGGCCACGGTGACCCGCGCCGGCGGCACCACCGCCCCGGCCCACACGCTGTACGACATCGTGCGCAAGCTGCCCGACGGCAGCCAGGTGGAGCTGGACATCGGCGGCGACGGCACGATCCTGACGCTGCGCGCCGGCCGGTCGCAGTTCAAGCTGTCCTGCCTGCCGATCGACGATTTCCCGCAGCTCTCCGGCGGCGACCTGCCGCACCGCTTCGACCTGACGGCGGGCGATCTGCGGGCGCTGGTCGACCGCACCCGCTTCGCCATCTCGACCGAAGAGACGCGCTACTACCTCAACGGCATCTACCTGCACGCCGCCAAGGCCAAGGCCGGCGGGGCCGAGCTGCCGGTGCTGCGCGCCGTGGCGACGGACGGCCACCGTCTGGCGCGGGTCGAGATGCCGCTGCCGGAGGGAGCCGCCGGCATCCCCGGCGTCATCGTTCCGCGCAAGACCGTGAACGAGATCCGCAAGCTGATCGACGAGGCCGCCGACCGCATCGAGCTGTCGCTGTCGGACAACAAGATCCGCTTCGCCTTCGATTCGGTGGTCGTCACCTCCAAGCTGATCGACGGCACCTTCCCGGACTACGAGCGGGTCATCCCGGTCGGCAACGACAAGACGATGGAGGTGGACGCCAAGCTGTTCGCCGCCGCCGTGGACCGCGTCGCCACCATCTCCACCGAGAAGAGCCGGGCGGTGAAGCTGTCGCTGACCCGCGGCACGCTGACCCTCTCCGCCACCAGCCCCGAGGCCGGCAGCGCCACCGAGGAGCTGGAGGTCGGCTACGACGAGGGCCCCCTGGAAATCGGCTTCAACTCTCGCTATCTGCTCGACATCACGCAGCAGATCGAGGGCGAGGGCGCGCGCTTCTCGCTGGCCGATGCCGCCTCGCCGACCATCGTGCGCGACGTCGCCGACTCCACGGCCCTTTACGTGTTGATGCCGATGCGTGTGTGACCGGTCCGGACGGATCGGCGCTTTTCGGGCCGGTGCGCTCTGGACCCCGTGTTTCGTGGGGTGCGGCGATCCGGCCCCCGCATCCCGGATCGGACGCTTTGCTCGACGCCAGACAGACTTCGCCCCATCCCATCCCCGTGATGGACACTCCGGCCGCTTTGGCGGTGACGCGCCTGACCCTGACCCGCTTCCGCGGCTATGACAGCGCGCGCCTGGAGCCCGACCACCGCCCGGTGGTGCTGACCGGGCCGAACGGCGCCGGCAAGACCAACCTGCTGGAGGCCGTCAGCTTCCTCGCCCCCGGACGCGGGCTGCGCGGCGCCAAGCTGTCGGAGGTCGAGCGGATCGGCAGCAGCGCTGGCAATGGCGCGGGCGCCGGCTGGGCGGTCGCCGCCGTTCTGGACACCCCCACCGGCCCCGTGGAGATCGGCACCGGCCGCGAGATCGGCCCCCAGGCGGCCTCGGGCGCCGAGCGCGACCGCCGCGTCGTCCGGGTGGACGGCCACCCCGCCAAGGGCCAGACCGTGCTGGCCGAGCATGTCGCCGTCGTCTGGCTGACCCCCCAGATGGACCGTCTGTTCCTGGAAGGCTCCAGCGGGCGCCGCCGCTTCCTTGATCGCCTCGTCTTCGGATTCGACCCCGCCCACGCCGGGCGGCTCAGCCGCTACGAGCACGCCCTGCGCGAGCGCGCCCGCCTGCTGCGCGAGGGCCATCGCGGCTGGAACGGCGACGAGGGCTGGCTGAGCGGGCTGGAGGATCAGATGGCGACCACCGGAGTCGCCGTGGCCGCGGCCCGCCGCGACGTGGTGCAACGGCTGCGCGCCGCCTGCGGACGGGCCGTCGGCCCCTTCCCCGGCGCCGAACTGACGGTCCAGGGCTCGGTGGAACGCTGGCTCGACGACGGCCCGGCGCTGGCCGCCGAGGACGCGCTGCGCCGCTCGCTGCGCGACAGCCGGCGGGCCGATTCGGACAGCGGCGGCGCCACGCTGGGGCCGCACAAGAGCGACCTCGCGGTGCGCCACGCCCAGAAGGACATGCCGGCGGCGCTCTGCTCCACCGGGGAGCAGAAGGCGCTGCTGATCGCCATCATGCTGGCCAACGCCCGGCTTCTCGCGGCGGAGCGCGGGGCCGCCCCGCTGCTGCTGCTGGACGAGGTGGCCGCCCATCTGGACCCGCAGCGGCGCGAGGCGCTGTTCGACGAGATCCTGGCGCTGGGCGCCCAGGCCTGGATGACCGGCACCGACGATTCGGTCTTCGGGCCGCTGGGCGGTGCGGCCAAACGCTTCCACATCGAGGATGCGACCGTGACCCCGGCCTAGCGCTCGAAAAAGGGCGCTCGAAAACGGCCCCCTAAAAAAGGGCTGAAATGCCCAGAAAATCGCATACCGAAGAACGGTATTCCGCCGAAACGCAACGCAGTCTGCTATAATCGCACCATGGCACAGGAAGCACTGAAGAACGACCTCCCGCAGCAGGATTACGGCGCGGAATCGATCACCGTCTTGCGCGGGCTGGACGCCGTGCGCAAGCGTCCGGGCATGTACATCGGCGACACCGATGACGGCTCCGGACTGCACCACATGGTCTACGAGGTCGTGGACAACGCGATCGACGAGGCGCTGGCCGGCTACTGCGACGCGGTCGTGGTGCAGCTCAACGCCGACGGGTCGGTCACGGTGCGCGACAACGGCCGCGGCATCCCCACCGACATCCACTCCGAAGAGGGCGTGTCGGCGGCGGAGGTCGTGATGACCCAGCTCCACGCCGGCGGCAAGTTCAACCAGAACTCCTACAAGGTGTCGGGTGGTCTGCACGGCGTGGGCGTCTCGGTGGTGAACGCCCTGTCGGAGACGCTGGAGCTGCGCATCTGGCGCAACGGCCGCGAATGGTTCATGCGCTTCCGCCACGGCGTCGCCGACGAGCGGCTGGCCGACATCGGCGCGGCTCCGATGGTGGACGACGGCAAGGGCGGGCAGAAGCCGCTCTCCGGGACCGAGGTCACCTTCCTGCCGTCCAAGGACACCTTCACCAACACCGAATTCGACTTCGCCACGCTGGAACACCGGCTGCGCGAGCTGGCCTTCCTGAACTCCGGCGTGCGGCTGGTGCTGACCGACGCCCGCGGCGTGGAGCCGCGGGTTCAGGACCTCCATTATGAAGGCGGCCTGGAAGCCTTCGTGAACTGGCTCGACCGCTCGAAGGTGCCGCTGCACAAGCCGGCCATCTCCATCAAGGCGGAACGCCCGACCGAGCATGGCGGGTTGGTCAGCGTGGAATGCTCGCTCCAGTGGAACGACAGCTACCACGAGACGACCCTCTGCTTCACCAACAACATCCCGCAGAAGGACGGCGGCACCCACCTCGCCGGCTTCCGCGCGGCGCTGACGCGGGCGATCAACAACTACGCCAACGAGTCGGGCATCGCGAAGAAGGAGAAGGTCAACCTCTCCGGCGACGACGCGCGCGAGGGGTTGACCTGCGTGCTCTCGGTGAAGGTGCCCGACCCGAAATTCTCCAGCCAGACCAAGGACAAGCTGGTCTCCTCCGAAGTCCGCCCGGTGGTCGAGGCGGTGGTGGGCGAATGCCTCGCCCAGTATTTCGAGGAGCATCCGGCGGACGCCAAGCGCGTCGTCCAGAAGGTGGTCGAGGCCGCCGCCGCCCGTGAGGCCGCCCGCAAGGCGCGCGAGCTGACCCGGCGCAAGGGGGCGCTCGACATCGCCTCCCTGCCCGGCAAGCTGGCCGACTGCCAGGAGCGCGACCCGGCGCTGTCCGAACTCTTCATCGTGGAGGGCGATTCGGCGGGCGGCTCGGCCAAGCAGGGCCGGTCGCGCCAGTTCCAGGCCATCCTGCCGCTGCGCGGCAAGATCCTGAACGTCGAGCGGGCGCGCTTCGACAAGATGCTGTCCTCGGCGGAGATCGGCACGCTGATCGCGGCGCTGGGCACCGGCATCGGGCGCGACGAGTTCAACCCGGACAAGACGCGCTACCACAAGATCATCATCATGACCGACGCGGACGTGGACGGCAGCCACATCCGCACGCTCCTGCTGACCTTCTTCTTCCGGCAGATGCCGGAACTGATCGAGCGCGGCTATCTCTACATCGCCCAGCCGCCGCTCTACCGCATCAAGCGCGGCAACGCGAAGGAACGGTACCTGAAGGACGACCGGGCGCTGGAGGAGTATCTGATCGAGGCGGCGCTGGGCGACCTGTCCGTGCGCCCCGCCGACGGCTCCCTGCTGACCGGCGAGCCGCTGCGCGAGATGGTCGAACAGGCGCGCGGCGCCCGCCTCCACATCGAGACGCTGGCCCGCAAGGCCGGCAACCTGTCGGTGGTGGAATCGGCGGCGGTGAGCGGCGCCCTGTCGGTCGCCCTGTCGCAGGACACCGCCCAGGCGCAGCAGGCGGCCGAGACGGTGGCCGCCCGGCTGAACGCGCTGGACGCGGAGGGCGGCTGGCGCGGCGAGAGCCTGCTCCAGGGTGGCTACGCGCTGGTGCGGACGCGCCGCGGCGTGACCCACCGCCACCATCTGGACGCCGATCTGCTGAAGAGCGCCGAGGCCCGCAAGCTGGACGCCATCGCGGCGGACCTGAAGCGCGTCTACGCCGAGCCGGGCCGCGCCTTCGAGAAGCAGAAGGAGAGCCGCAGCCTGACCGGCCCCGTCGCCCTGTTCGACACGGTGATGGAGCTGGGCCGCCGCGGCGTGACGATCCAGCGCTACAAGGGCCTGGGCGAGATGAACCCCGACCAGCTCTGGGAAACCACGCTGGACCCGACCAAGCGCTCGCTGCTGCAGGTGAAGGTCAACCACGCCGATCAGGCGGAAGAGGTCTTCTCCACCCTGATGGGTGACATCGTCGAGCCGCGCCGCGAGTTCATCCAGGAGAACGCCCTGAAGGTCGCCAACCTCGACGTTTAAACGGTTCTCGCGGGGTTCCCCGGACAATCGGCGCGAAACGTGAAACGGGCGGAACCGAAAGGCTCCGCCCGTTTCCTATCCTGGCCTCCCCATGTCTTGGGGGTGGGGCATCAATGATCCGCATCAGACCCACAAGCCCGTGCGATGCCCCCGCTCTGCCAGGGATCGAGCGCAGTTCCGGCGAGATCTTTCGGCAATGGGCGGGGCTGGAGTGGATCGCCGATGACGACGTCCAGTCCGAGGAACGGCATCGCGCCCTGATCGCCGATGGCGTCGCCTACGTCGCCGCGTTGGAAGGGCATGAAATCGTCGCCTTCCTGAACGGGACGGTGACACCCGATGCCCTTCACATCTGGCAGGTGGCCGTCCGCCAGGATCAGCAGGGGCAGGGCATCGGACGGCAGCTGATCGAAGCGGCTCAGCGCCATGCCGTCGAGCATGGCGCTCCCTCCCTGACTTTGACCACCTTCAGGGACGTGCCCTGGAACGAACCCTATTATCGAAGACTTGGCTTCATCACGCTGGATGGCGGACAGCTCGGCCCCCGGCTGAGTGCCGTTCTGGACGCGGAGAAACAGGCTGGTCTCCCCATCGCACGGCGTTGCGCCATGAGGAAAACCCGCTGACGGCAACCCGCCGCGCACCAAGTCGGGGAGCAACCGGTTGCGGTGTGAACAATTCGTCAGTCGAATGCTTGGCTGTAATTTTCTTGCCTTGCTGCGTTGCATACTCAGCGTATCTGGTATTTGGTATGCCAGTGTATCGTCATCTCCATCAGCGACGAAGGAGATGCACCATGGCTTACACCACCGCTTCGCACACCGATCATGACGGCGCTCTGTCGGGGATCGTCAAGGGCGTCCGCGAGTTCGTGAGCGCCTGGTTCGAAGCATCCGCCGCCTACACCGTCTATCGTGAGCTGTCGGCCTTGAGCAGGGCGGAACTGGCCTCCCGCGGCCTGCGCCGCGAGGACATCGGCCGTGTCGCCATGGACCTGCCGACGCTGATGCGCGAGTGACCCGCGCACGATCACGCTCCCGCGCGGTTCGCTCCGCGCGGTGACGCCCAGGACATGGAAAACGGAAGCGGGCGGGGCTGCGAGGCTCCGCCTTTTTCTTGTTGCCTGCGCCCCGGCGATGCAGAATCCCTCTCATAATTGAAAAGAATGGGAAGGGAGACTCCCCCGCCATGAAACGTCGTTCCTTTTTGACCAGCGCCGGCGTCGGTCTGGCCGCCAGCACCGTCGTCGCCGCGCCGGCGATCGCGCAGAGTCAGCCCGAAATCAAGTGGCGCATGGCGTCGAGCTACCCCAAGAGCCTCGACACCATCTTCGGCGGGGCGGAGCTGGTCGCCCGCCGGGTCGCCGCCGCCACCGACAACAAGTTCCAGATCCGCACCTTCGCGGCGGGCGAGATCGTGCCGGCGCTCCAGGTGCTGGACGCGGTGCAGAACGGCACGATCGAGTGCGGCCAGTCCGCCGCCTATTTCTACATCGGCAAGGACCCGACCTTCTGCTTCGACACGGCCATGCCCTTCGGCCTGAACACGCGCCAGCACATCGCCTGGATGATGCACGGCGGCGGGCTGGAGCTGATGCGGGAGCTGTTCCGGGAGCACAACATCTACAACATCCCCGCCGGCAACACGACGGCCCAGATGGGCGGCTGGTTCCGCAAGGAAATCAAGACGGTGGAGGACCTGAGCGGCCTCAAGATGCGGGTCGGCGGGCTGGCCGGGCAGATCATGGGCAAGCTGGGCCTCGTCCCGCAGCAGATCGGCGGCGGCGACATCTACCCGGCGCTGGAGCGCGGCACCATCGACGCGGCGGAGTTCGTCGGCCCCTACGACGACGAAAAGCTGGGCTTCCACAAGGTTGCCAAATACTACTACTCGCCGGGCTGGTGGGAAGGCTCCGCCCAGATCCCGCTGATGATCAACATCACCGCGTGGGAGCAGCTTCCGGAGTCCTACAAGACGATCCTGGAGCAGGCCTGCTGGGAGGCCAACACCTGGATGATCGCCAAGTACGACGCCGTCAACGCCGCGGCGCTGAAGCGTCTGGTGGCCGGCGGCGCCCAGCTCCGCGCCTTCCCGCGCGAGGTCATGATGGCCTGCGAGAAGATCGCCAACGAGCTGTATGACGAGCTGTCGGCCAAGAACCCGCGCTTCAAGAAGGTCTACGAGGCGTGGAAGCCCTTCCGCGACGAGGAGCGGCTGTGGTTCCGCGTCGCCGAGAACAGCTTCGACTCCTACGTCTATTCCCAGTCGGCGCAACGCCGCTGAGAAGGCGCCGCGGAGAAAGCACCGCTGAGAAAGCACCGCTGAGAAAGCGCGGCCCCTCCCCTTCCCGGTAAGCCGGTAAAGGAGAGGGGCCGCACCCTTCACGCGGTCAGTGCGAGACCGCGCCGGCCGCCCCCAGGCCGGTTTCCGAGCGGATGTACTGGTACTCGTAGGCCTTCGCCTCCGCCGCCGCCCGCGCGCTGCGGTCGGTGACCGAGAAGATCCAGGTCGTCGCGAAGGCGATGACCATCGAGAACAGCGCCGGATGCTCGTAGGGGAAGATCGGCGCCGGGAACTTGAAGACGCTGACCCACACGGTCGGGCCCAGCACCACGAAGGCGACGCAGCTCACCAGACCGACGAAGCCGCCGATGAAGGCGCCGCGCGTGGTCAGCCCCTTCCAGAAGATCGACAGGATCAGCACCGGGAAGTTGACCGAGGCCGCCAGACCGAAGGCCAGACCGACCATGAAGGCGATGTTCTGGTTCTCGAACAGCAGGCCCAGCGTGATGGCGATGACGCCGAGCGCCAGCGTGGCGAGGCGCGACACGCGCATCTCCGACGCCTCGGTGGCGTTGCCCTTCTTGATGACGCGGGCGTAGAGGTCGTGGCTGACCGCCGACGCGCCGGCCAGCGTCAGGCCCGCGACCACCGCCAGGATGGTGGCGAAAGCCACCGCCGAGATGAAGCCGAGGAAGATGTTGCCGCCGATGGCCTTGGACAGGTGGATGGCCGCCATGTTGCCGCCGCCCAGGATCTTGCCCGCCGCGTCCAGATAGACCGGGTTGGTGCCGACGATGACGATGGCGAGGAAGCCGATGGTCACCGTCAGGATGAAGAAATAGCCGATGAAGCCGGTGGCGTAGACGACCGACTTGCGCGCCTCCTTGGCGTCGGGGACGGTGAAGAAGCGCATCAGGATGTGCGGCAAGCCCGCCGGTCCGCACATCAGCGCGAGGCTGAGCGACACCGCGGCGATGGGGTCGGCCATGGCGGCGCTGGGGCGCAGGATGGCGGCGTTCGCGGCGTGGGCGGCGACGGCCTGCTGGAGCAGCCGCTCCGGGTTGAAGCCGAACTGCGCCAGCGCCAGCCCGACCAGCACGGTGCAGCCGCCGAGCAGCATCACCGCCTTGATGATCTGCACCCAGGTCGTGGCGAGCATGCCGCCGAAGGTGACGTAGAGGATCATCAGCACGCCGACCATCACGACGGCGTAGGTGTAGTCCAGCCCGAACAGCAGCTGGATCAGCTTGCCCGCCCCGACCATCTGCGCGATCAGGTAGAAGCAGACCACCGTCAGCGACCCGACCGCCGCCAGCGAGCGGATCGGCGTCTGGCCCAGCCGGTAGGAGGCCACGTCGGCGAAGGTGAAGCGGCCCAGGTTGCGCAGCCGCTCGGCGATCAGGAACAGCATCAGCGGCCAGCCGACCAGGAAGCCGATGGTGTAGATCACCCCGTCGAACCCCTTGGCGAAGACCATGCCCGACAGGCCGAGGAAGGCCGCCGCCGACATGTAGTCGCCCGCGATGGCCAAGCCGTTCTGGAAGCCGCTGATCCCGCCGCCCGCGGTGTAGAAGTCCGACGCGGAGCGGGTGCGCTTCGACGCCCAGTAGGTGATGCCCAGCGTGCCCGCGACGAACAGCAGGAACATGGCGATGGCCGTCACGTTGACCGGCTGGCGCTCCACCGCGCCGTCGATGGCGGCGGCGAAGGCGGAACCGGCGGCCAGCGCCGGCAGCAGCGCGGCGGAGGCGGAAGCCAGAAGACGCGCGGCGCTCATCGGCCCACCTCGTTCAGCAGGTCGCGGTTCATCGCGTCGTAGCGGCTGTTGGCGCGCAGCACGTAGACGCCGGTCATCAGCGAGCAGAAGACGGTGATGACGATGCCGGCGGCCAGACCGACCGGGAAGGTCATGCCCTCGGCCAGCGGGCGCGCCATCAGCTCGGGCGCCAGCGCCGAGGCGAACACGAAGGCGTAGTAGACCGCCAGGACGATCAGCGCCAGCCGCCAGCTGAAGCGCGCTCGGCTCGCCGTCATCGCGGCGAACTTCGGGTTGGACAGCACCCGCTCGTAAATCTCGTCGGACATGGTTCTTATCGCTTTTTTCTTGGAACCCGGGCATTGCGCATCGCAGCAATACCCTGGCTGCATGGCAGCAAAAAGCGAAATTAAATTTCTTGAACAGCGAACAAGCGAAAGATTCGCTCAAAAATCGTCAAAATTAACCGCACGACGGTTGATCATTAGCCAGAAGACGGTTGATCCACAGGCGCGGAATGCGACAACCGGTCGCGCTGCGTCGCAACATGAGGCAACGCTGTTATCCCGCCGTCCGCCCCTTCTGCCGGACATCCTTGAGCCGGACATGGATCAGGCCGCTGCCGGTGGGGTCGGAGCGGTCGGGCTTCACCATCGCCTCCAGCAGCTTCTCGTCGCTCGACCAGTAGGGCACGTACCACAGCCGGTCCACGTCCATGACCAGCACCCGGTGGGTTTCGGCGTCGTAGGCGCCGAGCGGTGCGATGTGGCCCACCGTGGCGTCGCCGGTCAGCGTGCCCTGGTCGTAGGCCAGCAGGATGATGTCGCTGTCGTCGCGCTCGTTCTCATCGAGGATGCGCCGCAATTCGCCCAGCGTTTCCGGCGACGTGTCCTTGGGGCGGAAGACCTCCACCGTGGCGTCCAGACCAAAGGCGTCCACCGACTTCCGGACCAGCCCGGCGAAGTCGGCGAAGGACACGCCGTCCCCGTTCTCCGCGGTGGCCGCCTTCCAGCCATCGTCATCCACCTCGTTGAGCACCCGCGTCTGGGTGACCAGCCGGTTGGACGAGAGCGGCGGCAGGCCGCGCAGCGCGTTGATCATCATCGCCACGCTGGCGACCGAACAGGCGCTGCCCGTCTGCTGGGCCGTGTAGTAAGGCATCATCGCCCAGAAGTCCGGCGCCCCGGCCTTGCGCAGATAGTCGCGGTCCTGGGTCATCGGCACGGCGTCCGGCCCGAACTTCGGCTTCGTCTCGCTCTGCGCGTCCTGCGCCGCGGCGGGCGGACCCGCCAGGAGAGCGAACGCACACAGGGCCAGCAGGGCCGAGCGGAACGGTGCCTTCATCACCGGCGTTTTCCTCGATGGTGTCACGGTGGATGCCTCTGCCGGTTCTAGCCGGACGGGGTGGGCCTTGGCGGAAGGCTCTGCGGCACGAGCGCCATGCAGTTCTGCACGACCGCGGCGCAGGCGCCCAGCGACGACGCCCGGTAGACCAGCTGCTCGACGGCCCCGTTCCTCAAGGTGAAGGTCGCTTCGCACCGGTTGTCCACCACGTCGCCGGCCCGCGGAGGATAGTAGTCCCACGGGTCGTAGTCGAGCCCGCGATGACGCCAGCCGGGATAGCCCCACGGATAGCCCCATCCGTAGCCCACCGGCGGCGGCGGTGGGGCGTAGTAATCGATGGAGCCCGCGCGGTAGGTGAAGAACTCCAGGGCGCCGCTGGCCGCCTGCCGGTGCGGCACCCCGGCGCAGGACAGCAGCGTTCCCTTGGGCATGCCGACCAGCGCGCTCTGCGCGGCCAGCGCGACGTCGGCCCGGGGATCGGCGCAGCCCGCCAAGCCCCCGGCCGCGGCGAGCAGAAGGACGACGGCGGACCGCCGTAAGGCGTGTGGATGCGGGAGCACGGGCGGAGCCTCCTTCCCCGGGGACCTGTCCCGGAAGAACAAGCCTCCGCCCGCTTTTGATCCCGCTTAGCCCCCGTCCGGGCCGGGGATCAGGCGTCCCAGAAATGCGGCATGCCGTCCGACGCCGTGTAGCCGCTCTGGCCGATCATCGCCCAGTCCAGGTCATGGATGCCCATGGCCAGCGCCGGGGAGTTCGGTTGCAGCGAGTAGTCGCCCCAATAGGGGTTGTTGAACAGCGGCTTGCCCGTCACGTCGTTGTCGCCGTAGCGCGGCACGTTGTAGACGAGGTTGCGGTCGATCAGCGGGTTTCCGGCGGTCAGCAGCTCCATGTAGTCGTCCAGCGGCAGGGTCCCGCTGATGAGGTTGCCGGTGATGGTGTTGTTGCGCGGCAGGCCGGGGTCGCCGTGCTTGGGCGCCCAGCCGACGCGGATGAACTCCTCGGCGTTGCTGGCGATGATCGAGAAGTTGTTGGTGACGAGGTTGTTGTCGCCGCCGTGGATGTGCACCCCGGCCAGCCCGGTGTCCTTCAGGAAGTTGCCGGTCACCGTGACGCCGCCGGCCATGTCGTCCAGATAGATGCCGAAGCCCTTGTGGTTGGTCAGCCACTGGTCGGTGTTGCTGGTCGCCAACCCGCCGACATGCTCCACCCAGTTGCCGCGGATGATCGTGCCGGTGTCGACGCTGGACCGGCCCAGCACCTCGATGCCGCCGCCGTCCGCCGTCTCCAGGTTGGTGTTGGTGACGCGGTTGTACTCGATGACGTTGTTGCGGTTGATGTTGCTGGAGTCCCAGTTCTTCAGCGAGATGCCGTAGCGGGCGCTGGAGTCCACGTCGTTGTGGGCGATCAGGTTGTTGTCCACCCCGGTGCCGATGATCCCGGCGACGCCCTTGCGCACCTCGCCGACGTGGGAGATGTCGTTGGCGTAGATGGTGTTGCCGTTGCTGCGCCCGTCCAGCTCGATCCCGTTGACCGCCAGATGGTCCAGCGTGTTGCCGCCCACCAGGTTGTTGGAGGAGGCCGCGGTCAGCTTGATCGCCGTGCCGACGTTGAGGAAGCTGTTGTTGCCGATGCTGTTGCCCGACGCCCCCTTCAGCTCCACCGCGTAGCCCCAGGTGGTGGTGTTGGCGAAGCCCAGACCCTCGATGGTCACGTCGCTGCTGCCGGTCAGGCGGATCAGCGTGCCCAGCCGCGCCACCTCGACGCCGTCCTGCGCCAGGGTGGCCGGGTTTTCCGGCTTGAACACCAGCGACTTGTCCGACGCGCGCCACGCGAACTCGCCCGCCTGGTCGACGAAGGACGGGTTGTTCAGCAGCTTGTAGGTCGTTCCCTCGGCGAAGGGCAGCGAGGTGCCGTTCTTCAGCGTGATGGTGCGGGTGGCGTCGTTGACGCCGGCGATCTCGGTCAGCGTGTCGGACAGCCGCTCGGCGTCCATCAGCTGGATCTTCATGCCGGGGATGATGTCGCCCGACGACATGTCGCCCGTGTGGTAGCGCACCGACCAGCCGCTGGGGCCGCCGTTGGCCGCGTCGGCGAAGTACCAGCCGGTGGTGGTGGGGTTGTCGGCGTCGACGATGCCCTTGCTGGCCAGCGTCTGGCGAACGCCGCCGATGGTCAGGTCGAGGTCGGTGGCCTGCGACAGCTTCGCGGAGTAGATCCCCTTGCCCTCGCTGACGAAGTTCGTGACCTTCTCCGCCCCGTTCAGCACCGGCGTCTCGCCGGGATAGTTGCGGAAGCTGTGGCCGTTGTCGGCGCCGGTCAGTTCCAGCGTCTTGGTCAGGCGGTAGGTGCCTTCGCGCACATAGGTCGTGTCGACGTCGCTGTCGCGCATGGCGTCGCGGGCGCGCTCCAGCGAGGCGAAGGGACCGTCGGTGCCGTCGGCGTTCGGCGCGGACAGCTTGCCCGACCAGCTGTCCTTGCCGTTGGCCGCGACGTAGAAGGCCGGGCCGGACGGCGGCGGCGGAGGCGGCTCGGCCGGGGGCTGGAACAGCGACGCCGGAGCGTCCACGTTCAAGGCGCCGCCCCAGAAAAGACCCTCCTGGCCCTTCACCACGTCCTTTCCGTCCACCGCTCCCTTGTCATAGGTGACGATGGGGTCGGTCGCCGCGACGGTGTGGCCGTTGATCGACACCGACTTGACGAACAGGTTGCGGTCCTGCCCGTTCACCACGGAATCATTGTCGTAGTGGATCTGGATCTTGTGGGCTTCCTTGGCGTCCAGATCGACCGTGAAGCTGAAGGGCTGCGGGTCGCTGGAGGTGGCGCGGCCCTCGCCGACCACCTTGCCGTCCACCAGCAGCTTGAAGTGCGGCGCCACTCCGCCGGCCGACTGGCCCCAGGCGGTGACGACGATGTCCGTCGGCGTCAGCTTGGTCGGCGGCGGCGGGGGCGGCGGCGGGACGTAGGGGCCGTCGAAATACTCCTCCGGCACACCGAAGGTGAGCGCACCGCCCCAGAACAGCCCCTCCTGCCCGGCGACCACGAACTTTCCGTCCACCGGCCCCTTGTCGTAGGAGGCCAGCGGGGAGGTCGACTTGATCTCCTGCCCGTCGATGGTGATGCCCTGGACGAACAGGTTGCGGTCCTGGCCGTTGACGGTGGCGTCGTTGTCGTAGTGGATCTGGATCTTGTGGGCCTCGTTGGGGTCCACATCGACCTTGAAGGTGTAGCCGGTCGCGCTGGTCGCGCTGACCCAGGCGTCGCCGACCACCTTGTCGTCCACCAGCAGCTTGAAATGCGGCGGCGTGCCGTTGGCGGCGGCGCCCCAGGCCTTCACGACGATCTCGGTCGTCATGGTGGCCGGCGCCTCGGGCTCCGGCTCCTGCGCGCTGGCGAACATGGTCTTGGGCAGATCGACGTTCAGCGCGCCGCGCCAGTACATCTCGGTCTGCCCGGCAATGACGTTCTTGCCGTCGATGTCGCCGGTGTCGTAGGTCACCAGCGGGTCGATGCTGAGGATCGGTTTCCCGTTCACCTCGAACGACTTGACGAAGAGGTTGCGGTCCTCCCCGTTCACGGAGCCGTCGTTGTCGTACTGAAGCTGAAGCTTGTGGGCCTTGTCGGCCGGAACGCGGGCGTTGAAGGTGTAGCGGCCCAGCGACGCCGACGCGACGGTCGCCTGCCCGATCTCAACCCCATCAAGCCGCAGCACGAAATGCGGCCACTTTCCGCCTGCGGGAGCGCCCCAGGCGTTCACCGTGAAGGTGACGTCCATCAGTTCGGTAGTTTCGGCAGCCATCTCGGACCTCATAGAACTCTAGACCAACGTCTTAGCCCAGAGGTTGAGGTGCCCCGCTTAACGGAAAAATAAGAATCTTGGTAAAGATTTTACTAACAACGCTGATTCCTGTGACATAAACAGGCATCATGCAGTCGGGCAAAAATGCTTGATCATTAAAAAGAAAGTCTTCGCATCGACAGAAATGCTTTCCTTTGGCTCAGCTTGAGCTTGGGCTCAGCCATTCGGTGCCTATTCCTTCGTTTTCTGCTTCTCCGCGCCATCGGCGAGGGCACAGGACCTCCCCCGGAATTGACGCGGACCGGTCGATTGACCGCAATGGCGCAACAATCGTGGCTGATGGTTCACCAGGGCAGCCATTGGCCGCCCCATGCGAACAACCCGCCGCTGCCCATTGGCTGCCCATTGGCTTCGGCGCACCAAGGATGTGGGGAGGTGTGCGGCGGCGTGACGGGGCCGACACCTCCGTCACCCCAGGGGTGGCGGGCATCCGGTGCGTCACGGCGGCAACCCTGCCGCCGCTCGCCCCGATCGCAACCGCCCGGCTCGAACCGGCGCCGCCGGCCATACCGCCCAACCCCCACCCCTCCGGCGGAGAGTGACAATGGACCGGTGGGTGGATGGTCCATCCGTCACGGGCCCGTGTCGCCCTCCGAGTGTACCCACGTTTCACAGCGGGAACGGCGACGGCGTCCTACGCCGCCCGGAAGGCACGCATGTTGATGTCGCCCTCGGCGAGCTGGTTGAGTTTCTGATCGGTCGCCTTTTCCTCTTCGAGGGTCTGTTCGAGCAGACGGGCGATATCGGTCATCCCACAGGTCTCGGCCAATGTCCTCAGCGAACCGTAGCTGGCGATCTCGTAATGCTCGACCTTTTGCGCGGCCATGATGAGCGCGACATCGAGCACTTCCGCCGGAAGGCCCTCGTCGATGATTTCCTCGGCTTCCTCAATCAGCCCCTGGGTCGCCTCGCAGGTGTTCCCGCCCGGTTCGGCCTGGAGTATCTGGAAGATCTGCTCCAGGCGTTTGACCTGACCGTCGGTCTCGCGCAGATGGTTTTCAAAAGCCTGCTTGAGCTGAGGCGACGAAGCGGCCTCGACCATGGCCGGCAGCGCCTCGACGATCTGCGTTTCCGAACTGTAGGTGTCCTGCAACTCCTTGATAAGAAGTTCCTTGAGTGCTTGTTCCGACATGAATGCCTTCCCCGTGGGATGCTGATGCGACCGATGGCTGGAATAGCTCGGCCATTTCCCTTCAACAGGAGCCGGGGACGGTTCTCGCGACGCAATGTTCAATCCATCCGGAATTCTTTTGCCGATGGCGCCGAAGGCAAGCAAGGCGACGCCGCCCTTCGGCGGTTGGACGACACGGGAATGAAAGCGTACCCTGCCCGCGTCAGCCTGCAGAGGTTGATCCGCCGCCCTGGAAGGACCCCCGTGATGGCCGATCCTCGCCAACAAGCCCGTGCCGCGTTCGCCGACCTTCACCGGACCGGCTGCTTCGTCATCCCCAATCCGTGGGACGTCGGAAGCGCCATGATGCTGAAGCATCTCGGGTTCCGCGCCTTGGCCACCACCTCGGCGGGATTCGCCTTCGCGCGTGGGCTTCCCGACGCCGACTGGGCCGTGCCCTGCGGCGACATGCTGGCCCACATCGCCGACATGGTCGCGGCAACCGACCTGCCGGTGAACGCCGATTTCGAGTCCGGCTATGCCCATGACTGCGAGGGGCTGGCACGCAACGTGCGCCTGTGCGCCGACACCGGCGTGGCGGGCCTGTCCATCGAGGACGCCACCGGCGACCCGGCGAAGCCGCTGTACGATCTCAATCACGCCGTCGAGCGCGTGGCCGCGGCGGCGGAGGCGCTGCGGGGAACCGGCGTCCTCCTGACCGCCCGCTGCGAGGCCCTGCTGGTGAACCATCCGGCGGCCGTCGAAGAGGCGCTGCGCCGCCTGCCGGCCTACGCCGCGGCGGGAGCGGATGTGCTCTATGCGCCGGGCTTGCTGACCCCGGACGTCATCAAGGCGGCGGTCGATGCCGTCCGCCCGAAACCACTCAACCTGCTGGTCTCCTCACCGATCGGCCTGTCGGTGGAGCAGATCGCCGCCCTGGGCGTGCGGCGCATCAGCCTGGGCAGCGGGCTCAACCGCGCCGCCTGGGGCGGCTTCCTGCGGGCGGCCCGGATGCTGGCCGACCACGGACGCTTCGACGCCCTCGGCGAAGCCGAACCATTCGACGCGCTCAACGGGTTTTTCCGGACACACGGCCGGTGAACACCCGGAAGGACGGGGCGCGGGTGATGGGTTGGCCATAGCGGGTCGCCCGGTTCAATAGGGCAACCGCTGGCCGTCCCAGGCGAACAGCCCGCCGCTGTCCATTGGCGTCAGCTCTCCAAGGACATGGAGGAGATGCCCGGCGGCGACCGCGGGGCTGAACAGCCGGCCCTGGGCCACCCCGGCCTGGAACGGTTGCGACAGGGGGGTGTCGACGGTGCCAGGATGCAGCGCGACGCAAACGGCGTCCGGTCGCGAGCGCGCCAGTTCGATGGCCGTGGTGCGGACGATCTGGTTGAGCGCCGCCTTGGACGCGCGGTAGCCGTACCAGCCGCCGAGCCGGTTGTCGGCGATGCTGCCGACCTTGGCGGAGAGGACCGCGAAGACCGCCCGCCCCTGCCGCGGCATCCGCGGCAGGAAGTGCTTGGCAACCAGCGCCGGGCCGATGGCGTTGACCTGGAACAGCCGCGCCATGGCGGCCGGGTCCAACGCCCGCCAACTCTTCTCCGGTCGCACCGCATCCTGGTGCAGCAGGCCGCTGGCGATGAAAACCAGATCGACCGCCCCCGCCAGCGCCGCCGCATCGGCGATGGACGGCTCGTCGGCAAGGTCGAGGAAACCGGTGCGCAGTTTCTCCGCCGGTGCGATCGGGCGGCGCGACAGGGCCACGACCTCCGTCACCCCGGAATCCGCCAGCAGTTGGTGCGTCACGGCGGCGCCGATGCCGCCGCTCGCCCCGATCACGACCGCCCGGATCGAACCGGTGAAACCCGCGATGCCGTTCATGAGCCCCCCATCCCACGCAGGGTGATGGTAGAGCGGGCCGCCGATGGTTCAACCGCGCCGGACCCGTGTGGCTTGAGCCACGCCGCCGTGGCGACGTCCTGGCTTTGAACATGGTGGCGCCTCGGCCTTGGCGAAAGGAAAGCCGCCGATGGGTTCGACCAGCGCCGGTGCCGACCCTTCCGCACACCGAAAATTCGCCCTCTCTGCAAAAAGAGGTTTGTTGGAGTACAAATCTCAAGTTATCATATTCCAGTTGATGCAATCGCATTGCGATTGAATAATGGATAGATCAAGGAGATCGCGCGTGGACGTGATCGCTGAACTGACGAGCCTGATCGGCGCCGACGCCGTCCTGACCGACCCCGCCGATCTGGACGCCGTGACCGAGGACTGGCGCGGGCGTTACCGCGGCCCGGCGCTCTGCCTCGCGCGCCCCGCCAACGCCGGGCAGGTGGCCGACGTGGTGCGCTGCTGCGCCAGGCACGGCGTGCCGGTCCTGCCGCAGGGCGGCAACACCAGCCTGTGCGGCGGCGCCGTTCCGTCGGAATCCGGCCCCGCCCCGGTCATTCTCAGCCTGACCCGCATGCGCGCGGTCCGCGCCATCGACCCGGTGAACAACACGATGGAGGTCGAGGCCGGCTGCGTCCTCGCCACCGTCCAGGAGGCCGCCGCCGCCGCCGGGCGGCTCTATCCGGTCAGCCTGGGCGCCGAGGGCTCCTGCCAGATCGGCGGCACCATCGCCACCAACGCCGGCGGCACCTCGGTCCTGCGCTACGGCAACACCCGCGAGAACGTGCTGGGGCTGGAGGTCGTGCTGGCCGACGGCACCGTCTGGTCGGGTCTGTACGGCCTGCGCAAGAACAACACCGGCTACGACCTGAAGCATCTGTTCATCGGCTCGGAAGGCACGCTCGGCGTCATCACCGCGGCGACGCTGAAGCTGCACCCGCTGCCGACGCGCCACGCCGTGGCCTGGGTCGGGATGGCGTCGCCGGAGGACGCGCTGACCCTGCTGACCCGCGTGCAGGAGCGCAGCGCGGCCCGGCTGTCCGCCTTCGAGATGATCAACCGCCTGCAGCTCGATCTGGTGGTCGGCCATGTCCCCGGCCGCCGCAGCCCGATCGAGAGCGAGGCCGACTGGCATGTGCTGATCGAGCTGTCGGACAGCGGGTCCGGCGAGGCGCTCGACGCCGAGCTTCAGGCGATCCTGGAGGACGCCTTCGCCGACGGCCTGCTGAGCGACGCGGCCCTGGCGGCCAGCGAGGCGCAGCGCCACGCCATGTGGGAGGTCCGCCACAGCGTGTCGGAGGCCAACAAGAAGGCCGGCGTCGGCCTGACCACCGACTGCGCGGTGCCGCTGTCGGCGGTGCCGGCCTTCATCGCGGCGGCGACCGCGGCGGTGCGCGCCCTGGTGCCGGACCTGCCGGTGATCGTCGTCGCCCATCTCGGCGACGGCAACGTCCACTTCATCCCCTTCTTCGGCTTCGACGCCTGGGAAGCCGCCGCATCGGGCGACCGCGACGCGCTCGCCGCCGCGCTGCGCCACGCCGTCAACGACGAGGCCGCCCGGCTGAAGGGCACCTTCAGCGCCGAACACGGGGTCGGCCGGGTCCAGCTCGCCGAGATGGCCCGCTACAAGCCGCCGGCGGAGCTGGCGCTGATGCGCGCCGTCAAGCAGGCGCTCGACCCGCAGAACATCCTCAATCCCGGACGGCTCCTGCCGCCCGGCTGATCCTCTCCGCTCTTTTCCCCGCCCATCCGCCGTCCCGGCCCATCCTGAGGAGTTCCGACATGAGCACACGCCAATCCGGCTGGTCCCGCCGCACCCTGCTGAAAGCCGGCGCCGCCGGCACCGCGGCGCTCGCCATGCCGGCGATCTGGAGCCCGGCCCGCGCGCAGAACAAGCGCATCGTCGTGCGCGACGACGGCGGCATCTACACCAAGGCCTATGGCGAGGTCTTCTACAAGCCCTTCACCGCGGCCACCGGCATCGAGGTCGTCGGCGTCCAGGCCAACGCCGAGCCGACCGCGCAGATCCGCTCGATGGTCGAGGCGAAGTCCTACACCTGGGACATGGCCAAGATCAGCGAGCCGGCCATCCTGATGCTGACCAGCGGCGACAAGCCGATGCTGGAGAAGCACGGGCTGGAGAACGATCCGGCGGTCGCCGAGATTCCCAAGCAGTACATGTCGGCCTACGGCGTCGGCACCAACGTCTACACCACCGTCCTGGCCTACCGCACCGACGCCTTCAAGGGCCGCAAGGCGCCGGCCTCCTGGAAGGACTTCTACGACGTCGCGGGCGTCCCCGGCCGCCGCGCCCTGCGCAAGCACCCCTTCGACACCATCGAGCAGGCGCTGATGGCCGACGGCGTGCCCACCGGCGAGGTCTATCCCTGCGACTTCGACCGCGCCTTCAAGGCGCTGGACCGCATCAAGAAGGACATCCCGATCTTCTGGACCAGCGGCGCGCAGGTCGAGCAGATGCTGATCTCCGGCGAGGTCGATCTCGTCCCGACCTGGGTGTCCCGCCCGCAGGCGGCCATCGCCGCCGGCGCTCCGGTCGGCATCGTCTGGGACCAGAACATCTGGGGCCTCGACAGCTGGGCCATCCTGGCCGGCACGCCGAACGCCGACGCCTGCCGCCAGTTCATCAAGTTCACCTGCGATGCCAAGCGGCAGGCGGAGCTGGTGAAGTACTTCCCGGCCGGCGTCACCCTGCCGGACGCCTTCAAGCACATCGACGCGGCGATCGCCCCCAACTGCCCGACCTTCCCGGAGAACATCGAGAAGGGCGTCAAGATCAACGCGCAGTACTGGCTGGACAACCAGCAGAAGGCGCTCGAGCGCTACAACGCCTGGCTGCTGAGCTGAGGCGCCGGGACGCTCCGTCCCGACCGAGGATCCGTCCCTGAGAGGACCCGCGACCGGCCTCCCCTGCCCCCATGGCGGGGCCGGCCGCGGGGCTCCCGCATTTTTTCCACTCCCCTTTCGACGCGAGGAGACCTGCCATGTCGTCGTCCAGCCTAACCGTCCAGGGCCTCGCCAAGCGCTACGGCGATTTCGTGGCGCTCGCCCCCACGGATCTCGTGGTCGCCGACGGTGAATTCCTGACCCTGCTCGGCCCGTCGGGCTCGGGCAAGACGACGTTGCTCAGTCTGCTCGCCGGGCTGGTTCCGCCCGACGAAGGAATCGTGCGCATCGGCGCGCAGGACGTGACCTACGCCCCGCCCTACGAGCGCGACATCGGCGTGGTGTTCCAGAACTACGCCCTGTTCCCGCACATGACCATCGTCGAGAACATCGCCTTCCCGCTGAAGATGCGGAAGATTCCGGAGGCCGAGGCGAAGAAGCGGGCGCGCGAGGCGCTGGAGATGGTCCACCTGCCGCACATCGCCGGGCGCTACCCGCGCGAGCTGTCGGGCGGCCAGCAGCAGCGCGTCGCGCTCGCCCGCTGCATGGTCTACAAGCCGTCGATCATCCTGATGGACGAGCCGCTGGGCGCGCTGGACAAGAAGCTGCGCGAACACATGCAGCTCGAGATCAAGCACCTGCACCGCGAGCTGGGCACCACGGTCGTCTACGTCACCCACGACCAGGAAGAGGCGATGACAATGTCCGATCGCATCTGCCTGATGAACGCCGGCCGCATCGAGCAGCTGGGCACGCCGGCCGACCTCTATTTCCGTCCGCGCACGCTGTTCGTCGCCGACTTCCTCGGCGAGTCCAACCTGCTGCCGGCCTCGCTGGGGCCGCGTATGGGCGACGAGGCGGAGGTCCGGCTGGGCAGCACCGGCCTTCCGGGCCGCGCGCTGGCCAATGGCCAGGAGCTGCCGCCGGGCACCCCGGTGCGGGTGATGGTGCGCCCGCAGAACCTGACCATCGCCCGTCCTTCCGGCGACGAACCGGCCGTGATGGGCCGGGTGTCCGACGTGATGGTCACCGGCAGCCTGACCAAGGTCTACATGCAGCCGCTCGACGACGCCCTGCCGCCGCTGGTCGCCGCCTTCGCCACCCGCAACGAGGCCGAGGCGATCCGCATCGACGACGTGCTGGCGCTGTCCTGGGACAGCCGCGACGCCGTGGTGATCGCGGACCGCGGCCCGGCGGCCATGCCCGCAACCACGGCCAAGGCGGCCTGACATGAGCGACCAGATCATGAGCATGCCCCACGCCGCCCCACGGCGCGGCGCCCCGCCGGCCTGGCGCAAGCCGGTGCTGATGGGCGCCCCCATCGTCCTGCTCCTCACCGTCTTCCTGGTCTTCCCGGTCGGGCAGCTGCTGGCGCTCAGCGTCTACAACGGCCAGGGCTTTACGCTGGCGCCCTACCAGCAGCTCTTCTCGTCCAGCCTCTACGTCACCGTGCTGTGGATCACGCTGAAGATCTCGCTGGCGACGACGCTGGTCTCGGTGGCCGGGGCCTACCCCATCGCCTACCTGATCTCCGTCGCCAAGGGGCCGGCCAAGAGCCGCCTGATCTTCTGGGTGCTGCTGGCCTTCTGGACCAGCTTCCTGGTGCGCGCCTTCGCCTGGGTGATCATCCTCGGCCGCAACGGCGTGATCAACGGCACGCTGATGTCGCTGGGGATCATCGACCGGCCCATCGACCTGCTCTACGGCTTCGGCTCGGTGCTGGTCGGCATGGTGCACGCCATGCTGCCGCTGGCGGTGATGACCATGCTGGCGGTGATGGAGAACATCGACCGCACCCTGCCCCGCGCCGCCAGCACGCTCGGCGCGCGCCCCGGCACCGCCTTCTGGACCGTCTATTTCCCGCTGTCGCTTCCCGGCGTCGCCGCCGCGGCGATCATGGTCTTCGTGTCGGCCATCGGCTTCTTCATCGTGCCGGCCCTGCTCGGCGGGCGGCGCGAGACGATGATCACCCAGCTCATCATCGACCAGATCCAGCAGACGCTGAACTGGGGTCTGGCGGGCGCCATCTCGGTGCTGCTGCTGACGGTGGTGCTGGCGGTCTTCGTCCTCTACGACCGCGTCTTCGGCTTCGCCACGCTGACCGGCGAGACCGCGGGGGCCGCGCACAACCGCGACACCGCCATGCGGCGGCTGGGCGGCCGGGTGCTCGGGCTTCTGGGTGCCGCGAGCGACGCCCTGCTCGGCCTGTTCCCGCGCCGCCGCCCGCGCGGCACCGGCGAGACGCCGTCGACCGCCCTGCGGATGGTGGTGTGGACGATGCTGGTGCTGATCAGCCTGCCGGCCTTCCTGATGATCCCGCTGTCCTTCGGCAAGGCCGGGCTGGCCTGGCCGCCCACCGGCTTCTCGCTGCAATGGTACGAGCAGCTCTTCCAGTCGCCGCTGTGGATGCAGGCGCTGACCCGCTCGCTGGTGGTGGCCTTCGGCACCGGCCTGCTGTCGATGGCGATCGGCGTGCCGGCGGCCTTCCTGATGGTGCGCAGCCGCATGCGGGGCAAGGGCGCCATGCTGGCCTTCATCCTGTCGCCGGTGATCGTGCCGCGCATGATCATCGCCGTCGGCATGTTCTACCTGTTCGCCCAGATGGGGCTGGTCGGCACCATCCTGGGTCTGGTGATCGGCCACACGGTCGTCGCCGTCCCCTATGTGGTGATGACGATGACGGCGGTGCTGCGCAACTACGACACCCGACTCGACCTCGCGGCGCAGAGCCTGGGCGCCCGTCCGCTGGCCGCGCTGCGCCACGTCACCTTCCCGATCCTGGGCGCCGGCATGCTGTCGTCCTTCCTGTTCGCCTTCGCCACCTCCTTCGACGAGCTGACCATCTCTCTGTTCTCGTCGGGCGGGCTCAGCGCCACCCTGCCCAAGCAGTTCTGGGACGAGGTGACGCTGCAGGTCTCCCCCGTCATCGCGGCGGTGTCGACCGGTCTCCTCGTCTTCGTCGCGGTGCTGATCTACGCCGCGGACCGGCTGCGCCGGCGCAGCCTGGCCTCCTGACCATCGCCAGCGCCGACGCATCCACCTCTTCGCACTTCCAAGGATACATCATGCTCGATGCCACCAAACTCCGCGGCATTCTGCCCGCCACCCCGACGCCGGTGACCGCCGACGGCACCATCGACGTCGCGGCGTCGAAGGCGCTGTTCTCCTGGCTGAACCGCCAGGGGATCGACGGGGTGGTTCCGCTGGGCGGCACCGGCGAGTACGGCGCGCTGGCGCGGGCCGAGCGCAACCGCTTCGCCGCGCTGACGGTCGAGGCGATGGCGGGCAAGAAGCCGGTCATCGCCGGCGTCCTCGACACCGGCTATCACGACGCCCTGGCCGCGGGCCGCGACTTCGCGGCGGCCGGCGTGGACGGCCTGCTGGTCCTGACGCCCTACTACACCAACCCGACCCAGGCCGGCATCCGCGACTACTTCCTGCGCTACGCCGACGAGTCGCCGGTTCCGATCCTGATCTACGAGATCCCCTACCGCACCCGCATCGCCGTCGATCCGGAGGTCCTGCACGAGCTGTCGCGCCACGAGCGGATCGTCGGCATGAAGGCCTGCAACACCGACATGTACCACTTCCTGCGCACCATGGCCGGGCTGGACCCGTCCTTCGCCATGCTGAGCGGCGAGGACACGCTGTTCCCGCTGCATGTGGCCGCCGGGGCCAAGGGCGGCATCGTGGTCACCGCCAACCTCCTGCCGCGTGCCTGGCGCCTGGTCTTCGACCTCGCCTCGTCCGGCAGGACCGCCGAGGCGCTGGAGGTCCACCGCACCCTCATCCCGATGATGAACCTCGCCTTCGCCGAGACCAACCCCGGCCCGATGAAGTCGGTGATGGGGCTGATCGGCGTGAACGCCCCGGCGATGCTGCCGCCGCTGCGCGAGCCGCGGCCGGAGCTGCGCGAAGCGCTGAAAAGCGAACTGGCGCGCCTTCTGACCACCTATGAAGGGCTGCCGGCGGCCGCGGTGGCCTGACCGGTGGCAACGCTTGCGCGTGGCATCCGGTGCGCCGGATGCTATGCGTAGGCGAACCATGCCGACGACGCGAGGACGAGCACCCATGAAGGCCGGAAAGACCACCAGGACGGGCGGCATGGCGGACGGCATGGCGGACGGCGACGGCCAACAGGCCGACACGGCGCCGGCCGTCAAGCCGAAGGCCGACCCGCGCGAGTCGTCGCTGTTCGTCGGCTCGACCGAGAAGACCTTCCAGATCCTGCACGCCTTCGACGGCCCGCACCGGCAGATGCCGCTGTCCGAGATCGCCAAGGCGGCTGGGCTGGACCGCAGCGCCGCCCAGCGGCTGGTCTACACGCTGGAGACGCTGGGCTATCTGCGGCGCGTCCGCGGCACGCGCAACTACGCGCTCAGCCCGAAGCTGCTGCAATTCTCCTACAATTACCTGCGGGCGAACGAACTGATCGAGAAGGCGTCGCCCTACCTGCTGGAGATCAGCCGGAGCGTCGGCGAAACCGCCAATCTGCAGGAGCTGGACGGTCACGAGATCGTCTTCGTCGCCCGCTTCCCCGGCCGGCATCTGGTGAACATCGACATCATGGTCGGCAGCCGGCTGCCCGCCTACTTCACCGCCTCGGGCACCGCCATCCTGTCGCGCCTGTCGGAGGAGGAGCGGGAGGAGATCCTGGCCCGCACCGACCTCCGCCCGCTCACCCCCTTCACCGTGAACGACCCCGGCCGGCTGCGCGCCCGCGTTCAGGAGGCGGCGGAAAAAGGCTACGCCGTGGTGACCAACGAGACGGTGATGGGCGACATCTCGGTCGCCGCCGCCATCACCGACGAGCATGGGCACGCGGTCGCCGGCCTGAACATCTCCGTCCCCACCACCCGCTGGACGCCGGAGACGGCCGAGCAGGAACTCGCCCAGCATGTCCAGGTGGCGGCGACCTCGATCTCCGTCAACAAGTTCGCCGGCTACCCGCGGTAGCGGCATCCGGCCGGTTCTTCGGCGGAACGCGGAGCCTGGCCACGGTCGGCCCCCGTCACGACGGAAGCGACGGCACCGCGGCGATCAGCCGGCGCGTGTAGGAATGCTCCGGAGCGGCGAACAGACGGTCGCTCGGCCCCTCCTCGACGATCGCGCCGGCGGCCATCACCACGACCCGGTCGGCGACGGCTTCGACCACGGCGAGGTCGTGGCTGATGAACAGATAGGTCAGCCCGTGCCGCTCCTTCAGCGCCGCCAGGAGGCGCAGCACCTGGGCCTGCACCGACACGTCCAGGGCGGAGACCGCCTCGTCGAGAACGATGATCCCGGCCCCGGCGGCGAGCGCCCGCGCGATGGCGACGCGCTGCGCCTGCCCGCCCGACAGCTCGTGCGGGTAGCGGTCCAGGATGGCGGGATCGAGATCGACCGACCGCATCAGTTCGGCCAGCCGCGTCTCCCGCTCCCCGGACGGCACGCCGGCCAGGAAGCGCAGCGGTGCCGTCAGGGTGCGCCGGATCGTCTTGCGCGGGTTGAGCGAGGACAGCGGGTCCTGGAAGACATACTGCACGGTCCGGCCCAGCGCACGCGGTCCTCCGGCCGTCAACTCGGCGAGGGGCCGCCCGTCGAGCAGGACGGTCCCGCCGGTCGGCCGGCTCAGCCCGACGAGGCTGCGGGCGAGCGTTGACTTGCCGCTGCCGGACTCCCCGACGATTCCCAGCGTCTCCCCGGAGGCGACCCGCAGCGACACGGCCTTCAAGGCGGCGATCGCCGGGCGCGACCGCCCGAACAAGGACCGGCGCGCGGCGTAGGTCTTGACCAGATCGCGGACCTCGATCGCCCACCCCGCCCCGGACGAGGCCCGCGGCGGCCCCCCCTCCGGACGCCGCGACCGTCCGAGAACCGGCACGGCGGCGAGCAGGCGCCGGGTGTAGTCGTGCCGCGGGCGGGTGAGGACGCTGCGGGTGTCGCCCTCCTCGACGATCGCGCCCTGGAACATCACGGCCACCCGGTCGCAGAGGCGGGCGATGACGCCGAAATCGTGGCTGATGAAGATGACGGCGAGGCCGCGGCGTCGGCGCAGTTCGTCCAGCAGGTCCAGGATCTCGGCCTGGACGGTCACGTCGAGCGCGGTGGTCGGCTCGTCGGCGATGATCAGCTCCGGGTCGTTGGCCAGAGCCATGGCGATGCCGACCCGCTGGCGCTGCCCGCCCGACAGCTCGTGCGGGTAGGCGTGGACGAGGGTGGCCGGGTCCGGCAGCTTCACCGCGGCGAACAGTTCCACCACCCGCCGCCCGGCCTCGGCCCGCGTCACCGGGCGATGCGCGCGCAGCGCCTCGGCCACCTGCGCGCCGACCGGCATCAGCGGATGGAGCGTCGTCAGCGGGTCCTGGAAGACGTAGGCGATCCGCCCGCCGCGCAGCCGTTGCAACGCCCCGACCGGCATCGCCAGCAGATCGTTCCCGCCGAACCGCACGTCGCCGCCGCGCACCACGCCCGGCGGCGAGGCGACGAGCCGCGCGATGGACAGCGCCGTGACCGACTTGCCCGACCCGGACTCGCCGATGATGCCCAGACATTCGCCGGGGGCGACGCGCAGGTCGACGCCCTTCACCGTGTCCACCGGCCCGTTCGCCCCATTGCCCGCCCGATTGCCCGCCGTGTCGAAGGCCGTGCGCAGGCCGGTCACCTGCAACAGCGCGCCGGGGTCCGCCGCCGCGTCCCCCACCACCTCGCTCCCGGCGCTCCGCGCCACCCGCGTGGCGGCGCCCGGCGCGCCGGGGATGCCGGAGCGCAGGCGCGGGTCGAGCGCATCGCGCAGCCCGTCGCCGATCAGGTTCATGCTCATCACGATCAGGAAGACGACCAGCCCGGGCACCGCCGCGACGTGCGGTGCTGTGATCAGCGCCTTGCGCCCCTCGCTCAGCATCGAGCCGAGATCGGCCTGCGGCGGCTGCGACCCCAGCCCCAGGAAGGACAGGCCGGCGGTTTCCAGGATCATCCAGCCCACGGTGGTCGAGGCGGTGATGATGATCACCGGCAGCACGTTGGGCAGCACCTCGCCCAGCAGGATGCGTGCCTCGCCCATGCCCGACAGGCGCGCCGCGTCCACGAACTCGCGGCGGCGCAGGCCCGCGGTGGCGCCGCGGACGTTGCGGGCGAAGAAGGGAATGTTGGCGACCACCACGGCGTACAGCGCGTTGAGCAGCCCCGGCCCCAGCGCCGCCACGACGGCGAGCGCCAGCAGCAGATAGGGAAAGGCCATCAGCACGTCGATCCCGCGCATCAGGACGCCGTCCGTGCGCCCGCCCGCGTAGCCGGCGACGAGGCCGATGGCCGACCCGACCAGCGCGGCGAGAAGGGAGGCCGCGACGCCGACCCCCAGGCTCAGCCGCGTCCCCCAGACCAGCCGGGCCAGCACGTCCCGCCCCAGCGTGTCGGTGCCGAGCCACGCCCCGGCGCTGAAGGGCGGCAGCAGGCGCCGGGCGGGATCGATGGCGTCCGGGTCGGCCAGCGGCAGGATGGGCGCGGCGAGCGCGGCCAGGACGATCAGCGTCAGCAGCACGAGGCCCAGCGCCGCCAGCCGGTTGCGCATCACGCGGCGCAAGAGAGCCAAGCCGCCTTTCACGGCGCGATCCTCGGGTCGAGCAGGCGTTGCAGGATGTCGGCCAGCAGGTTGAACAGCACGTAGCTGGCCGCGACCACCAGCACGCCGCCCTGGACCAGCAGCACGTCGCGCGTCGCGATGGCGTCGACCAGCATGCGGCCGATGCCCGGCCACTGAAACACCGTCTCGATGTAGACCGCCCCGCCCAGGACGAAGCCGGCCTGGATGCCGATCACCGGGATCACCGTCACCAGGGCCGCCCGCAACGCGTGCCCGAACACCACGCGGCGCTCCGTCAGCCCCTTGGCGCGGGCGGTGCGGACGAAGTCCTGGCGCAGCACCTCCAGCATGGCCGACCGCGTCAGCCGGGCGATCACCCCGGCGGCCACGATGGCGAGCGTCGCGGCGGGCAGCGCCAGATGCCACAGCAGGTCCGGCAGGTCCCCGCCGCCGTAGATGGAGACCATGCCGCTCACCGGCAGCAGACGCCAGCGGACGGCGAAGACCAGGATCAGCAGCAGGCCGAGCCAGAAGCTCGGCATGGAGATCCCCACCAGCACGGCCAGGGTCACCAGCTTGTCGGCGAGGCCGAACTGCCGCACCGCGGACAGGATGCCGGCCAGCAACCCCAGCACCGACGCCAGCACCAGCGCCGCACCGGCCAGCACCAGCGTGGCGGCGAAGCGCTCCGCCACCTCGTCGAGGACCGGCCGGTTGAGGCTGGAGGAGCGCCCGAGATCGCCCGTCACCACGTTGCCCAGCCACGTCGCGTAGCGCACCGGCAGGCTGTGGTCGAGGCCGAGGTCCTGGCGGAGCCGCGCCACGTTCTCCGGCGTCGCGTAGGGGCCGAGGATCGCGGTCGCCGGGTCGCCGGGGATCAGGGCCATGATCAGGAAGACGATCACGCTGAGCCCGAACAGCACGGGGACGAGCGCCGCGAGGCGGCCGAGGATGTAGGACCCCACGGGCGCCCCCTCAGTCCTTCGACACGCGGTCGAGCCGCAGGAAGAAGGACGGCTCCAGGGCGAAGCCGCGCACCGCCGCCGTGGTGATGGCGTTCTGCTTCCAGTGCGCGACGAAGGCCCAGGGCGCGTCCTCCACGATGATCCGCTCGGCCTCCCGGTAGAGCGCCCCCCGCTCGGCCCGGTCGCCGCTGCGCCGCGCCCGTTCGAGAAGGCGGTCGAGGTCCGGATTCGCGTAGTAGCCGGAGTTGAACCCGCCCGCCTCCGGCAGGGCGCCGGAGCGCAGGGTCAGGTACGGCAGGGTGTCGGGATCGTTGGTCATCCAGGCCATCTCGGCCATGTCCGCCGCCTCGCCCAGCCCGCCGTTCACCCGCGCCAGGAAACTGTTCCACTCGTAGGTTTCGATGGTGACGGCCAGCCCCACGGCGGCGAGGTTCGCCTGGATCGCCGTCCCCATGGCGACGGGGTCGAGCATGCCGGACCCGCCCTCCGCGACGTAGAAGGTGAGCCTTGCCCCCTCCGCCCCGGCCTCCCTCAGCAGGGCCCGCGCCTTGGCCGGGTCATAGGGGTAGCCCGCGACCGCGGGGTTCGTGGCCCAGTCGAAGGCGGGCGCGGTGGGTCCGCGGGCCGGGATCGCCGTGCCCTGCAGGATGCTGTCGGCGATGGCCCGCTTGTCGATGGCGTAATTCACCGCCTGCCGGACCCGCCGGTCCTGCAGCGGCCCGTGCCGGGTGTTCAGGATCAGGAACCAGAGATGCGGCCCGGCCTGCTCGTGCACCCGGAAGCCGTCGCCGTCGCGGAACTGGGACAGCGCGTCCGCCGGCACCTCCACCATCACGTCCAGGCCGCCGGCCAGCATCTCCATCGCGCGGGTGTTCGGATCGCCGACCGGGCGGAAGATCACCGCGCGCAGCTTGGCGGGCGTGCCCCAATAGTCCGGGTTGCGCTCGATGGTCAGGCGCCGGCTGCCCTGCCACTCGACGAAGCGGAAAGGGCCGGTGCCGACCGGCCGCCGGCCGAACCCCCGGCCCTCCTTCATCACGGCGGCGGGCGAGACGATCAGTCCCGT
Source organism: Azospirillum sp. TSH58 (assembly GCF_003119115.1). Classification (NCBI taxonomy): domain Bacteria; kingdom Pseudomonadati; phylum Pseudomonadota; class Alphaproteobacteria; order Rhodospirillales; family Azospirillaceae; genus Azospirillum; species Azospirillum sp. TSH58. Next base: position 1,225,683 of record NZ_CP022367.1, on the reverse strand, counting down.
CGGGTAGGCGAGGTTGGAGAGAAAGGGCGCGAAGGGTTCCTTCAGCGTGATGAGGACGGTGAGCGGGTCCGGCGCCTCGACCCGGTCGATGGCCGCGAAGAAGAAGGCCAGCGGGAAGGGGCCGGTGTCGGCGGCGGGGTGCGTCCTGTCGAGCATGCGGTCGAAGTTGAACTTCACCGCCTGCGCGTCGCAGGGCGTGCCGTCGTGGAAGGTGATGCCCGGCCGCAGCGTGAACCGGTAGGTCAGGCCGTCGTCGGAGACGGTCCATTGCTCGGCCAGCGCGGGCTCGACGTCCAGGGTCCCCGGCCGGTAGCGGACCAGCCCCTCATAGAGGTTGACCAGGATGCGGAAATCGTTGGTGGCGGTGCTGACCGCCGGGTCCAGCGACGCCGGTTCGGCGATCTGGCCGACGACCAGAACGTCCTTCGGCACCGGCGCCGCCCGGAGAGGCGCGCCCGGCAGGGCGAGAAGGGCGCCGAGGAGCAAGCCCGCGAGCGCGCGTCGGAATCCGGTCATTGCGTCCCAGCCGTCGAAGTCGATCCGACCTTATCAATGCCGGGAGGGGGAGGTTGTTGCGCCGCTTCCGCTCCGCCGAGGGTGCGTCGCGGGTCAGTCCGCCTCGCGGCAGGCCGCGAGAATCCGCCCGCGCAGCCAGCGATGGGCCGGGTCGGCGTCCTGCCGGGGGTGCCACATCTGCGTCACCACGACCTCGTCCAGGGCGATGGCCAGTTTGGCGGGAAGCGGCAGGATGCGGACCCCGGCCACCCCGGCGGCGAGCTGGCGTTCGGAGACCAGCGCGGTGAGATCGGAGGCGCGGACGATCGCCAGGGCCGCCGGGAAGCTCGGCACCACGGCCACCACCTTGCGGGCGAGGCCGAGCGCGGCCAGCGCCTCGTCCACCCGGTCCCGCACCAGCCCGCGCCGCGAGGTCAGCACATGGCCGCAGGCGGCGTACTGTTCCGGCGTCACCGTCGCCCGCCGGGTCAGCGGATGGCCTTCCCGCACGGCGGCGACCAGCCGGTCGCGGAGCAGGCTCTGCACCTTCAGCTCCGGCGTGGTTTCCGAATGCACCCCGATGTCGAGGTCGATCAGCCCGTCGCGCAACGCCTGCGCGTCGCGGTTCCCCCGCGGCGCGAAGCGCAGCAGGACGCCGGGGGCCTCGGCGGCGACGCGGCCGACCAGCCGGGCGGCGTAGACCTCGATGAAGCTCTCGCTGGCGCGCAGGGTGAAACTGCGCTCCAGCCGGGCGATGTCGACGGCCTCCGCCGGACGCAGCACCGCGCGGACCTCCTCGGCGAGGCCGGGCACCCGCTCCCGCAGCTGGACGGCCCGCGGCGTCGGGACGAGGCCGCGCCCGGCCCGGACGAGCAGCGGGTCCCCGGTGACCGCGCGCAGCCGCGCCAGGGTGCGGCTCATCGCGGACTCGCTGAGGCCGAGCCGCCGCGCCGCCTTGACGACGCTGCCCTCCGCCAGCAGCGCGTCGAGTGCGATGAGAAGGTTGAGATCGGGATCGGCCATGAAGCCCGAGGCTAACACATGGCGTTCCATGCAGGAATAACCTGCACAGGCGGCGTCTTCCGCCATGTGCGGCGGCGGGCATAGTTGATCCAACCCGTGTTGGAGACGCCGATGCCCCGTTCCACGATTGCCCGAACACCCGATACCCCGCATCCCGACGGGCTGCCCATGCCCGGCCGCGCCGTGGCCGCCGCGTCCGTCATCGCCGCGATCGTGCTCGTCGTGCTCGACGGGGCCATCGCCAACATCGCCCTGCCGACCGTCGCCGCCACCCTCGGGGTTCCGCCCGCCGACACCGTCTGGATCATCACCGCCTACCAGCTGGCGCTGGTGATCGCGCTCCTGCCCGTCGGCGCCCTTGGCGAGAGCGTCGGGCATCGAAAGGTGTTCACCGGCGGGGTGCTGCTGTTCACCGCCGCCTCCGCCGGCTGCGCCCTGGCGCCGACGCTGCCCTGGCTGATCGCCGCGCGTTTCGTGCAGGGGCTGGGCGGCGCGGCGGTGATGGCGCTGGGCGTCGCGCTGCTGCGCTTCGTCTATCCGCAGCGGCTGCTCGGCGCCGCCATCGGCTGGAACGCCCTGGCCATCGCGCTCGCCTCGGCGGCGGGGCCGACGATCGGGGCGGGCATCCTCGCCGTCGCTCCCTGGCCCGTCCTGTTCGCGGTCAACATCCCGGTCGGCCTCGTCGTGCTGGCAACCGCCCGCGCGCTGCCCGCCGTCGCGGGGTCCAAGCGCCGCCTCGACCCCGTCAGTGTCGCCCTCAACGCCGGATTCTTCGCCGCCCTGGTGATGGGGGCCGAGACCGTCGCGGCGCAGCCCGTGCGCGGCGGCGCGCTGCTGCTGGCCGCGGCGCTCGGCCTCGCCGGCCTCGTCCGGCGGGAGAGCGGGCGGGAGGCGCCGCTGGTGCCGCTCGACCTGCTGCGGGTGCGCTCCTTCCGCCTGTCGGTCGTCGCCTCCGTTCTCTGCTTCACCGGCCAGATGGCCGCCGCCGTGGCCCTTCCCTTCCATCTGCAGCACGGGCTTGGGCAGGATATCGTGACGGCGGGGCTGTTCCTGGTGCCGTGGCCGCTGGCGACCGCCGTCGCCGCACCCATCGCGGGCCGGCTGTCCGACCGCGTGGGGACGGGCTGGCTGTGCGCCCTGGGCGGTCTGCTCCTCGCCGCCGGTCTCGCCCTGGCGGCGGTCTGGCCGCTCGCACAGGACCCGCGGCCGCTGCTGGCCTTCATGGTGATGTGCGGTTTCGGCTTCGGGCTGTTCCAGACGCCCAACAACCGCAACATGCTGCTGACCGTGCCCAAGGCGCGCAGCGGGGCCGCCGGCGGGATGCAGGGCACCGCGCGTCTGGTCGGGCAGACCGCCGGGGCGGTGCTGATGACGCTGCTGTTCTCGCTGCTGTCCGGCCCGGAGGCGGCGCCGCGCCTCGGCCTCGCCGTGGCCGCCGCCCTCGCCCTGGCGGGTGGTTTGGTCAGCCTGCTGCGCGTTCCCGCAAGCGGCGCGGCGGAGGCCGTGGAGGCGCCGGCCCATGGCCGGTGAGCCCTGCCCCCCCGGGGATCGTCAGCCGCGCCGCGCGGCCTCGATCGCGGCGACGTCGATCTTCGTCATGCCCATCATCGCCGCGAAGGCGCGTCCGGCTTCCTCGCCGCCGGCCGCCAAGGCCTCGGTCAGAACGCGCGGGGTGATCTGCCAGGAGACGCCCCAGCGGTCCTTGCACCAGCCGCAGGCGCTCTCCTGGCCGCCGTTGCCGACGATGGCGTTCCAGTAGCGGTCGGTCTCCTCCTGGTCGTCGGTGGCGATCTGGAACGAGAAGGCTTCGGTGTGTTTGAAGGTCGGCCCGCCGTTGAGGCCGAGGCAGGAAACGCCGGCGACCGTGAACTGAACCGTCAGCACGTCGCCCGCCTTGCCGGACGGGTAGTCGCCGGGAGCGCGGTGAACGGCGCCCACCGCGCTGTCGGGAAAGACCGTGGCGTAGAAGCGGGCCGCGGCCTCCGCGTCCTTGTCGTACCACAGGCAGATCGTGTTCTTGGCGGTCGTCATGGTTCGTCCCCTCCCTGTCGGTGCGTTGCCGATGCGCGTGAGGATACGCCCTCTCCCTTGTTGACGGGAAGGTTGCAATCCCTTTCGCAGAGGTGGCGCATGAGCGACCCGAAGAAGCCGGACGACACCGGCATCCATCCCCCGCGCAGCTACGACCCGAACAGCCAGAAGCCGGCGAGCGACCGCCCCAGTGATCGGGACGAGGCCGCGCCCGGCACGCCGGGAACCGGCGAGGACATCGACCCCAGGACCGGCGAGACCTTCACCGAGGGCATCGGCGGCGCCTGATCACCCTTGTCGTTCGTCCCTCATCGTCCGGCGGTTAAAGCCTGCATGGTCACGCGGGCGGCGCTGGCGATGTGCTCGTCGTAGAGCTGGCGCGTGCGGACGGTGTCGCGGGCGGTCATCGCCTCGTAGATCTCGCGGATTTCGCGGATCGTGTTGGGCAGCCGCCCCGGCTCGGCCAGCGACACCCCGCGCAGCAGCTGAATGCGGTTGTGCAGCGCCTTGAGGATCTGCGCCATCGTCGGGTTGCCGCAGCCGGCGATCAGCGTGTCGTAGACCATGGTCTTCGCCGTGCGGATGCGCGACGGCACGCCTTCCACCGCCGCCGCCTCGAAGGCCGCCATGGCGTCGGCGAGGATCGCCCACTGCTCCGGGCTGGCCTGGGCGATGAACTCCGCAGCCGCGAGGCTCTCCAGCGCGCCGCGCACCTGATAGATCTGCCGGACATCCTCCGCCGTCAGGGTCACCACCTCCAGCCCGCGCTGGGGCACGTTGTGGACCAGCCCCTCTGCCTCCAGCTGGCGCAGGGCCTCCCGCAGGATCGGGCGGCTGACCTGCAGCGTCTCGCACAGCTCGCGCTCGACCAGCCGGTCGCCGGGGGAATAGCGCCCATCGGCGATGGCCGCGCGCAACAGGTCGATCACCTGCTGGCGCAGGGGAGCGGCGACGCGGACGATATTTATCGGCAAATTTGACATAAAATTTCTCTTCTTGTCAGACAGTATGACGATCTGCTTGCGCCACACTACCACCTTCGATTAGCATACGTATCAACGGTGGCCCAGAGCGGCGGCCCATGGCGGCAAACGCCACACCCACCACACCATACCATCACCTCGCACACAGGAGGCAGGCGTGCAGCGGAGTGCACAAGCGGGCGCCGTTTCGAAGAGCGCCGACGAGCCTGCGGCGGCGTCCGACCCCAACCGGCAGAGGCGCCGCGAACGGCTGCTGCAACTGGGCACGCTGGTCCTTCTGCTCGCCGTCTGGGAATTCGCGGCGCGCGACGCGAACAAGCTGCTGGTCGCGGTGCCCAGCGACATCGCCGTGGCGACCTGGGACCTGCTGCTGAACGGCGAGCTGTTCTGGGCGACGCTGGACAGCATGTCGACCTTCGTCCTGGGCTTCGTCATCGCCTCGGTCATCGGCATCGTGATCGGCTTCGCGATGGGAACGAACCGCACGGTGGAGGTGATCCTCGATCCCTACATCAACGCGCTCTACGCAATGCCGCTGGTGGCGCTGATCCCGATCCTGATGCTGTGGGTGGGCATCGGCTTCCTCGCCAAGATCACGATCATCATCCTGTTCGCGGTCTTCCCGGTGATCATCAACACGGTCACCGGTGTGAAGAACGTCGACCGGCACTATCTGGACATCGGCAAGGCCTTCATGGCCTCGCGGCTCATGGTCTACCGCAAGATCATCGCGCCCTACGCCCTGCCCTACGTGGCGAGCGGGCTGCGCATCGCGCTCGGCCGCGGCATCATCGCGATGATCGTGGCGGAGTTCCTGACCTCCATCTCCGGCCTCGGCGGCCTGATCATCAACTACACCAACGCGTTCGAGACGGCCAAGGCCTTCGCCCCGGTCCTGGTGGTGGCCCTGCTCGCCAACGCGCTCACCATCCTGGTTCAGAAGGTCGAAGAGCGTTTCGGCCGCTGGCGCCGCCGCTGAGCGGCCCGCCCCCCAACACCACACGTGCCCCACACCACACCGGATTGAGGAAGGAAGAGGGATCATGAGCATGATGTCCCGTTCGCTGAAGGCCGCCCTGCTGGCGGGTGCCTTCTCCGTGGCGATGAGCACCGCCGCGCTCGCCGCCGACGCGATCAAGATCGGCATGCCGGCCAAGATGTTCCTGAACCTCGTCGAGTTCGTCGCGCAGGACCAGGGCTTCTACGAGAAGAACGGCCTGACGGTGGAGCTGGTGCACATCGCCGACAGCTCCATCCCCGTGCGCTCGCTGATCGCCGGGGAGCTGGACGTCAGCCAGGCCGGCATGTCGGAGACGCTGGCGGCGACGGACAAGGGCGGCACGCTGAAGACCATCGGCGGCGTCCACACCGGGCTGCATTACGCCTTCTACGCCAACGCCGCGTCGGGCGTGAAGGACGTCACCGACCTGCCGGGCAAGAAGGTCGGCATCTCCTCCCCCGGCTCGCTGCCGCACGTCGTCATCACCGCCCTGATGCGCCAGGCCGGCATGAGCGAGGAGCAGATCAAGTCGGTCCAGTGGGTCTCGCTGAAGGGCTCCTCGGCGCGCATCAACGGCATCCTGACCGGCACCATCGACGCGACCGTCTCCAACTACGACCCGAAGGCCGCGCACGACAAGAACGCCAAGGTGCTGTTCGTCGTCTCCAAGAAGCTGCCCGACTATGTGATGACCCCCTGGGACGTGCGCGAGGAGACCATCACCAAGAAGCGCGACGTGCTGAAGCGCTTCGTCAAGGCGGAGCTGGAGGCGACCCGCTGGATCTTCGACAACGAGAAGGGCGCGCTGGACGTCGCGAAGAAGCACTTCGACTACAACGACGAGCAGCTCGCCGAGTTCTACGAGTTCTACAAGATCGGCGGCATCTGGAACCCGAACGGCACCGTCACCGCCGAACAGGCCAAGTACATGCAGGAGCTGAACGTCGAAGGCGGCCTGCAGAAGGCCGTCCACCCGGCCGAGAAGGTGCTGGACACCAGCATCGTCCAGGAAGTGCTGGCGGAGATCGGCACCTACAAGCAGCCGTAATCCTGTTAAGGCCATCGCCTGCGGTATCCCCTCTCCCCTCCGCTCACGCGCAAACGACGTTTGCGCTGACGCGACAGGCGGACCTTTGGTCCGCCGAAAGCGGGGAGAGGGGTAGGGTGAGGGGTTGCGCGTGTGCCGGACGTACCGCCACGCACATCCCCCTCACCGGCTCTCAGCGGATGCCATGGGCATCCGCCTGCCGCCGTCAGCCCTGGCCTTTAGCCAGCGCGAAAGGCCCTCCGGGCCACCCTCTCCCCGGAGGGGAGAGGGCTATGAAGGCCGAATGCGATAGCCACGACCGCCATTTTCCCGCTTCAAGACCCGGTGCCGTCCCATGCCCAAGCTGTCCGTCCGCAACCTGACCAAGCGTTTCCCGGTGTCCGGGGGGCCGTCGATGACGGCGCTCGACGGCGTCGACCTGGACGTGGAGGAGGGCGAGTTCGTCGCCTTCGTCGGGCCCAGCGGCTGCGGCAAGACCACGCTGCTGCGCATCATCCAGGGGCTGGAGACGGCCACCAGCGGCGAGATCCTCATCGACGGCAAGCCGGTCACCGGCCCCGGCCACGACCGCGGCTTCGTCTTCCAGCAGTACGGCCTGCTGCCCTGGCTGACCGCCGCCCAGAACATCGGCTTCGCGCTGGAGGCCAAGGGCATCCCGCCGAACCGCCAGGGCGAGACGACGGAGCGCGTGCTTGCCACCGTCGGGCTGAAGGGCTTCGGCGACCGCTTCCCGCACCAGCTCTCCGGCGGCATGCAGCAGCGCGTCGGCATCGCCCGCGCCCTGGCGATCGAGCCGGAGATCATGCTGCTGGACGAGCCCTTCGGCGCGCTCGACGCGCTGACCCGCGAGATTTTGCAGAACGAGATGCTCGGCCTGACCGAGCGCATGGGCAAGACGATCCTCTTCGTCACCCACAGCGTGGACGAGGCCGTCTGCCTCGCCGACCGGGTGGTGGTCATGTCGCCCCGCCCCGGCCGCATCCGCGAGATCGTGCCCATCGACATCCCGCGCCCGCGCGCCAGCCTGGGCGAGGCGCTGCGCGACACGCCGGAATACGTCGCCAAGCGGCACCGGCTGTGGAACCAGCTGATGGACCTGGTCTGAGCGCCCCCCTTCTCCGGAACCCAGGAGGTCCCATCGTGTCAGTCACCCCCGACGATCACGAGTGGCAGTACAACCCCCGCCATTCCGTTCCCGACTTCGCGCGCCACGCCGAGCGCGCCGCGGAGCTGAGCCGGGGCGTCCGCGACCGCCGCGCCGCGCGCTGCGACATCGCCTACGGCGACAGCCCGCTGTCCACGCTCGACGTGTTTCCGGCGGCCGCACCCGGCGCCCCGCTGCACGTCTTCCTGCACGGCGGCTACTGGCGCGGGCGGGACAAGGCCGACTACAGCTACGTCGCCGACGCGCTGGTGCCGCGCGGCGTCACCACCGTGGTCATGAACTACGACCTGTGCCCGGCGGCGACCCTGCCGGAGATCGCGCAGCGCACCCGCGAGGGGCTGCGCTGGATTCACCGCAACGCGGCCTTGCTGGGCGGCGATCCCGACCGCCTCACCGTGTCGGGCCATTCCGCCGGGGCGCATCTGATCGCCATGGCGCTGGCCGACGACGCCGGGGCGAACCGGCTGGAGGACGGCGCCATCAAGGCCGCCGTCCTGATCAGCGGCATCTACGAGCTGGCGCCGGTGCTGGGTATCACCGTCAACGAGACCATCGGGCTGCGCCCGGAGATGGTCGACGAGGTCAGCCCGATGCGCCACCCGCCCCTCACCGCCACGGCCCTGACGGTCGTCGTCGGTTCGGTGGAGACGCCCGCCTGGATCGCCCAGTCGCGCGACTTCGCCACGCTGTGCCGGAGCCGCGGTTCGCGCTGCTCCTACCACACGCTGGCCGGGGAGGATCACTTCTCGATCATGGCACGGATGGAAAAGCCGGAGGACGCGCTGTCGCGGCTGGTGCTCGACGCCGCGGGAGTACAAGAATGATCGTCATCGATGAAACCGCCGCCCGCCGTCTGGTCTCCCCCGCCGACGCCATCGACGCCATCGACATGGCCTTCCGCGAGGTCTCCCGCGGGCAGGCGCGCAACTTCCCGGTGGTGCGCGAGCGGCTGCTGCCGGGGCCGGACGTCTACGGCATCAAGGCCGGCGGCGACCTCGCCATCGGGCTGCTCGGGCTGAAGATCGGCGGCTACTGGACGGGCAACCGCGCGCGGGGCCTGACCAACCACCAGTCGACCACCGTCCTGACCGACCCGGAGACCGGCTGCCCGACGGCGCTGGTCAGCTCCAACCACCTGACCGGGCTGCGCACCGCCGCCGCCTGCGCCATCGGCATCCGCGAGCTGGCCCGGCCCGACGCGCGGGTGCTCGCCCTGATCGGCACCGGCGGGCAGGCGGCGCACCATCTGGAGGCGGCGCTGCTGGTGCGCGGCTTCGACCGCATCCTGGTGGCCAACCGCGACCGCGCGCGGGCCGAGGAGCTGGCGGCCTCCTTCGGCGGGCCGCTGCCCGTCGAGGTCGTGGACGCCGAGACCGCGGCGCGCGGCGCCGACGTGCTCATCACCCTGACCACGGCGCGGGAGCCGGTGGTCCAGGCCGGCTGGGTCCGCCCCGGCACGCACATCTGCGCCATGGGCGCCGACACCGCCGGCAAGCAGGAGCTGGACCCGGCGATCCTGCTCAACGCCGCCGTGTGGGTGGACGACTGGGCGCAGGCCTCGGCGCTCGGCGAATGCCAGCACGCGCTGGCGCACGGCCTGACCCGCGAGGCCATCCGCGGCACGCTGTGCGACGTGCTGGAGGGCAAGGCGCCCCGCCGCGCCCACGCGGACGAGATCACCGTCTTCGATTCCACCGGCATGGGGATCCAGGATCTGGCGATCGCCGCCTGGGCCGTCCGCGCCGCAAACACCGACGCCGGAACCGACGCCGGCTTACCCATCCACCGCATCGATTTAGCGCGCTGACCCGCAAGAGGGCGCGACCGAGGCCGACATGCAGTTGAAAAATGTGCGCATCGCCGGGAAGATTCTCGGCATCGTCGTGGTGCTGGGCACCGTTTCGGTGTCCACCGCCCTGGTCAGCGGCTACGGCCTCGCCACGCTCGGCGGGGAGCTGAACCGGGTCGAGGAGGCGGGCCGCGAGGCGACTCAGGGCGCCCGGCTGAACCGCTATCTGGTCGAGCTGAGCCGCGCCGAGTACCAGATGGGCGCCAACCCGGCCAGCGTCGCCACCATCGAGGCCGTCGTCGCCGACCGCAAGGCCGAGGTCCGCGCCCACCTGGACCACGCCCGCACCGCCGCCGACGCGCAGCAGCGGCCGCTGCTGGACGGCATCGAGACGCAATACGCCGCCTATGTCAGCAGCCTGGACGCCACGGTGGCGGCGGCGAAGAAGCACGCCGACATGGGCATCACCTACGCCCGGCGCGAGGTGCTGAACAACGTCTCCGGCAGCCAGGAGCAGGTGGAGGCGCTGATCCGCGCCGTCCAGGACTACAACGGCCTCACCGTCGCCAAGACGGCGCGGATCTCCGAGGAGGCGGAAGCGCTGTCCAACCGGACCACGTGGCTGATCGCCGCGGTCGCCCTGCTCGGCATCCTCGCCAGCGGGCTGATCGGGCGCTGGCTGTCGGCGCGCGGCATCGTCGCCCCCATCGTGGAGGCGGTGTCCTGCCTGCGCCGCCTGTCCGGCGGCGACCTGACCGTGGTCATCAGCGGCGCCGACCGCCGCGACGAGGTGGGCGACATCGCGCGGGCGCTCGCCGTCTTCAAGGACAACGCGCTCGACCGCCAGCGCATCCAGGCGGAGCAGGAGGCCGAGGCCCGGCACAAGCTCGACCGCGCCGAGGCGGTCGGCGCGACGATCCTGCGCTTCGACCGCGAGGTCGGCGAGGCCCTGCACGTCATGAAGGACGCCGCCGCCGCGCTGGAGGCCACCGCCAACTCCCTGTCCGCCGGGGCGGAGCAGGCGTCGGAACGGATGACCGTCGTCGGTGCGGCCGCCGAGCAGACCGCCGCCAACGTCCAGACGGTCGCCGCCGCGACGGAGGAGATGACCTCCACCGTGCAGGAGGTGTCGCGCCAGATGAACGAGGCGCGCGGCTTCGCCGACGAGGCGACGCGGCAGGCCCAGCAGGCCCAGGAACGGGTCGGCGCCCTGACCGAGTCCGGCCAGCGCATCAACGAGGTGATCGACCTCATCCAGGGCATCGCCAGCCAGACCAACCTGCTGGCGCTGAACGCGACCATCGAGGCCGCCCGCGCCGGCGAGGCCGGCAAGGGCTTCGCGGTGGTGGCGAGCGAGGTGAAGCAGCTCGCCAACCAGACGGCGCAGGCGACCGACGAGATCCGCGGTCAGGTCGGGGCGATGCAGGAGACCATCGGCGGCGCGGTGTCGGCCATCCAGACGATCGCCACGGTCATCTACCGCCTGAACGAGATGGCGACCGCCGTCGCCGCCGCGGTCGAGCAGCAGGGTGCCGCCACCGCCGAGATCGGGCGCAACGCCGTCCAGGCGGCGCAGGGCACGGCGGAGGTGACCGGGACCATCGGCACGCTGCGCGTCGCCTCCGAATCGACCGCCGCCGGTTCGGTGCAGGTCCTGCAATCCGCCCGCGAGGTGGCCGGCCGCGCCGTGGCCCTCAAGAGCAGCGTCGACGCCTTCATCGCCGAGGTGAAGACGGCCTGATCCCTCCCGACCGGCCGCCCCCAATCGGTCGGATCGCGATCAATCGGTTGAGCGCCGCGCCGTCAGCGGCCAGAATGCGGCGGTGCGGCGCGAGACGGCCGGCGGCCTCCGCCGGTTTCCCTCTCGTGTGCTTTACCGCAGGACCGGTTGGGAGAGGATCACGATGACGGTTGACGGTACGGCTCGGACCATGAGCTTTGGATCACTCTATCGCCATGGAATGGCCCGGGTCGCCGCCTGCACGACGCCCTGCACGATCGCCGACCCCATGGCGAACGCCGCGGCGGTTCTGGACAGCGTGCGGGAGTGCGACGAACAGGCCGTCGCCGTCGCTCTGTTCCCCGAGCTGGCCCTGTCCGGCTACGCCATCGACGACCTGTTCCTTCAGGACTGCCTGCTCGACGCGGTGGAGAACGCCGTCGTCCACCTCGTGGAGCGGTCGCGCGACCTGATGCCGCTGATCCTCGTCGGCGCGCCGCTGCGCCACGCCGGCCGCGTCTACAACACCGCGGTCGCCGTGCATCGCGGCCGGCTGCTCGGGGTGGTGCCGAAGGTCCATCTCCCCAATTACCGGGAATTCTACGAGCGCCGCCATTTCGCGTCGGGCGCCGGCACCGAGGGCGGTACGATCCGCATCGGCGCCCAAGACGGCGCCCAAGACGGCGCCCTCGACGCCCCCTTCGGCCCCGACCTGCTGTTCGCGGCGGAGGATCTGGACGGGCTGGTGGTCCATGCCGAGATCTGCGAGGACCTCTGGGTCGCCGTCCCGCCCAGCTCCGAGGCGGCGCTGGCCGGGGCGACGGTGCTGGCGAACCTGTCGGCCAGCAACATCACCATCGGCAAGGCGGAGACTCGCCGCCTGCTCTGCAAGTCGCAGTCGGCGCGCTGCATCGCCGCCTATCTCTACTCCTCCGCCGGGGCCGGGGAATCGACCACCGATCTGGCCTGGGACGGCCAGGCGTCGATCTTCGAGAACGGCGAGACGCTGGTCGAGACCGAGCGCTTCCCCAAGGGCGCCCAGATGGCCGTCGCCGATGTCGACCTCGACGTGCTGCGCCAGGAACGGCTGCGCATGGGCACCTTCGACGACAACCGCCGCCTGCACGGCACGGCTTTCCGGCGGATCGCCTTCCGCGTCGATCCGCCCGGCGGGGACCTGGGGCTGCGCCGCAACGTACCCCGCTTCCCCTTCGTTCCGGCGGCCCGGGAGCGGCTGGAACTCGACTGCTACGAGGCCTACAACATCCAGGTCGCCGGGCTGGTCCAGCGGCTGCGGGCGACCGGCATGCCGCGCATCGTGATCGGCGTGTCGGGCGGGCTGGATTCCACCCACGCCCTGATCGTCGCCGCCCGCGCCATGGACCTGCTCGACCGGCCGCGCACCGACATCCTCGCCTTCACGATGCCGGGCTTCGGCACCAGCGACAAGACCAAGGGCAACGCGCTCCGCCTGATGAGCGCGCTCGGCGTGTCGCACCATGAACTCGACATCCGCCCCGCCGCCAACCAGATGCTCAAGGACATGGACCACCCCTACGCCCGCGGCGAGGCGGTGTACGACGTGACCTTCGAGAACGTCCAGGCGGGGCTGCGCACCGACTATCTGTTCCGCCTCGCCAACCAGCGGGGCGGCATCGTGCTGGGGACCGGGGACCTGTCGGAGCTGGCGCTGGGCTGGTGCACCTACGGCGTCGGCGACCAGATGGCCCATTACAACGTCAATTCGGGCGTCCCGAAGTCGCTGATCCAGCATCTGATCCGCTGGGTCATCGGCTCCCGCCAGTTTCCGGACGAGGTGCTGGACACGCTGGGCGACATCCTGTCCACCGAGATTTCGCCCGAACTGGTCCCCGCCGGCAGCGACCGCGCCCTGCAGAGTTCGGAAGCCGTCGTCGGCCCCTACGAGCTTCAGGACTTCCACCTGTTCCACACGCTGCGCTACGGGCTGCGCCCGTCGAAGATCGCCTTCCTCGCCCTGCACGCCTGGTCCGATCCGGCGCGCGGCGACTGGCCGGCGGGCTATCCGGTCGAGAAGCGCAGCGCCTACACGCTGGCCGAAATCCATTCCTGGCTGCGCGTCTTCATCCAACGCTTCTTCGGCTTCAGCCAGTTCAAGCGCTCGGCCATGCCCAACGGGCCGAAGGTGACGGCGGGCGGCTCCCTGTCGCCGCGCGGCGACTGGCGCGCGCCGTCCGACGGCAACGCCCGCATCTGGCTGGAGGAGCTGGAGCGCGAGGTCCCGAAGGAGTAACCGCCCTACCCCGCGACCCCCTGCCCCGCGGCCCCATACCCCGCGGCGGTGGTCCGTTCGTTCATCACCAGCCGCCCGGACGGCCAGGAGCGGACGAGCCCGGCGGCGCGCAGTTCCGGCAGGGCGCGGGCCACCGCGTCGTGCGACAGGCCCGTCGCCTCGACCAGCGCCGGCCCCGATTTCGCTCCGCCCTCCAGGGCATGCAGCACCACCGCGGTCGGCGTTCCGGGCTGGGCGAGCGCCGCCTCGCTGCGGGCGGGCCGGCTCGCCCGGCCGGCGGCGACCATCGCGGCGATGGCGCGAAGCTGCCCCAGCCGGTGCATCGCGTCGGGGCTGCCGTCCCCGCGCAGCGCCAGCGCCGTGTGGCAACGGGCGACCTCCCGGGCCAGGGCGGCGAGATCGGCGGCGCGGTCCTGCACGAGGCACAGCGCCGCCTCCTCGGCGAGGGTGTCGAGGTCCGCGTCGGCCTCGTCCCAGCGTCCGGCCGCGACGGCGTCCCGGATGTCGTCGGCCAAAGCCCGATACGCCTCCCCGCTCATGGACCGCTCTCCGTCTTCAGTTCCGGCCAGCGTTGCGGTTCCCAACGCGCCGCGACACAACCGGGCTCCGGCGCGTCGATGGGGAGCGACAGACGGCGGATGCGCGAATTCTGCGCCGGGTCGGCGCGCGGCTGGAAGAACAGCGCCACCCCGCAGTCGGTGATGCGCTTGTCCTCCTGCCCATCGGCGTCGCAGACGCGGTTGAAGCGGTGCGAGAAGGCCATGCTGTTGGCCACCACCACCCGGCAGGACCCGGCGCGGGAGGACTCGTCGCCGGCCTGGGCCTGCCACCGGTCCTCCGTCAGCCCGGCGTCCATCACCGGGGTGACGATCCAGTCCAGCAGCTTGGCCCGGCACAGCCACGCCGCCGGCTGTTCGCGCCCGAGATCCTCGCAGATCATCACCGCCAGCCGGCCCATGTTGGGCAGCTCGACGATGGTGACGCCGTCCCCCGGCGCGATGAACTCCTTCGCCGCGCCGGGCAACCGCCCGTCCGGGCCGCGCACGTCGTAGGAGCGGCACTGGTCGGCGTCGAGGTCCCAGCAGTGCAGCTTGGTCTGGCGGAAAATCTCCGCCCCCGTCCGGTCGAGCAGGACCGCCATGCTGCGCGGCTTGCCTCCTCCCTCCCCGTCCTGCCGGACGCCGACGAGGACGTAGCGGATCGGGCCGTCCACCGCGTGACGCCGCACCGCCGCCTTGATGGCGTCGAGCGTCGCGGCATTGGCGGTCACCTCGGGAAAGACGACGATGGTCGCGCCTTTGGCGGCCAAGGCGTCGATGGCCGACGTGGCGCGGGCGCCGAGGTCGCCGGGAACGGCGGCGTACCAGTCGGCGCCGTCCTTGGCAAAGGTCCGGATGGCGAGGTCGTCCTCGGCCAGAGCGAGCGGGACGACGCCGACGACCGGCGCCCAGTCGGGATCGCTGGGGCACTGGTCGGCGACCTCGGCGATGCGGTGGAAGGCCAGTGAGACGGGCCGCTCACCCTCCTCGCCGTGGGGGCACTCCGCCGCAAGGGTCGGCGGCAGCAGAAGCAGGGAGTGGAAGAGGTCGGCCACGTCGAAGGACTCGCGCAGGGGCGTGACCTCCCGGATGTTCACCGACCGGTCGAACAGGCCGGGCCGCAGGATGAGCTGGCCGTCGGCGGGGTCGCTGTTGAAGCGCGCGTGCCGCTTGAACCATTGCCGCGCCCGCAGATGACCACCGGACAGCGCGCTTCGCGAAAGGAAGCGCGAGGCCAGCGGCGCGAACCACTGGTCGATGGCCTGGGCCGCCAGCACCCGCCGTTCCGCCGGCGTCCGCTCGTCGGACGAGTCCAGCCAAGCCTTGAGCGCCTCGGCGCCGTCGTCAGCCTCCAACAACACCATCAGCCGGCGCAGCACATCACCCGCATCGTCCGGCGCGAATTCCAAGCGCCGTGCGGCGCGTTCGGTCTCTTGCGGGTGTCGATCCAGTTGGTGCCGCAGCGCAACGAACAGATCAGCCAGATGCATGCCTTCAACCACGCGAAGCGACGGGATGGACGAGCGGGCGCTATCAGCATTTCCCTCCCCCCGGAGGGGAGAGGGCTAAGTCACCTCAAGCACCCACGCCCATCCTGTTGAACAGCACGGCAGCGGCTTGGTTTCGCGGTTACGTTGTCAGGCGATGGCGCGCCGCCCGTCGCCTCAGGTCGTCGCCCGCCGGTCCGCGGCGGTCGCGGGGCGCCGGACCTCCGCGCGCCGCGGTGCCGGCACGGCGAAGCGCCCGTGCAGCCACGCCGGAAGCGCCAGACTGGCGACCGCCAGGACCGTGATGCCCGTCTTGCCCAGGACACCCACCGGCCGGACCGCCTCGTCGATCAGCACGATCCCGTAGGCGAGCACGACGTGGTAGGCATAGACCTGCAGCGAATGGCCGCCGAGGTAGCGCAGGAAGCGCAACAGGAAGAGCCGTTGCAGGGCCTGGCCCGCCCAGCGCGCGGCGGGGGACGCGGCCTCGACGCCGGCGGACAGCAGCCACGTCACCAGGAAGGCCAGCGCCGCGAAATTCACCAGGAAGATCAGGCTGAACTCGGTGCGGTCGTGCAGGCTCCAGAAGCGCGCCGCCATGTCCTCCGGCACGAGGTCGAAGGTGAAGGCCAGCCGCCACGCCATGAAGGCGAGCACCACATACAGCGCGATCCGGGCGAGCAGCGTGCGGTCCCGGGACAGCCAGGGGCGCAGGTCGATCCGCTCCGCCGCCATCAGCGTCCCGATCACCAGCCCGGTGACGAACACGATCTGCCACGCCAGCGGGTTGAAGTGCCCGCGCAGGGCGAAATCCGGAATGACCGAGCCGGCCAATGCCTCCAGCGAGGCGGCCAGCGGCAGATGCAGGCCGAACTGCACCGCCGCCCACAGGGCGAAGCTCCCCGCGATGACCTCGCCGCCCTTGCCCGCGAGCGTCAGGCGGATCAGCAGGGGCGAGGCCGCGAGGTACAGCATGTATTGCGGCAGGATGTCCATCAGCGCCGGCTGGTGCAGCAGGAGCAGGACCGCCGGCAGGGCCGGGCCGAGCGCGCTGCCCAGTTGCGACTCCCAGCCGCTGCGCGCGCCGGGGATCAGCAGCGCCATCGCGACGACGGCGGCGAAGACCGCCAGCGAGTAGAGGTAGAGCTGCCAGACGCGGGCGCGCAGCCGCTTCCCGGCCTCCTCGTCCCGCCCGGCGGCGTAGAGCCGGCCGTAATACAGCCCGACGATCAGTCCGGAGATGAGGATGAAGCCCTGCGCATCCTCGACGAAGGCGAGTTGGTTGTGATTGACCAGGGCAACCGGATTTCCCCCGTCGAACCAGATGTGGTTCACCAGCATGAACACGAGGAAATAGCCGCGCAGGCCATCCAGAAGATGGTGCCTGGTCATAACGCGCCCCCACCTATTTGTCCGTATTCCGAATACAGACGAACCCGGCAAAGCATCCCTTTTGATGAGGAACGAAAAGGGGTTAGCGGCTCCTCCGCTTAGCGATGCGTTAACCATGATCACCGGACCATGCCCTCAGACAGCGTGCCTCGACGAGGCGAACCAGGGGAGCGTGGCTCATGACGGGACGGGTGCTTGGCGGAGTGTTGGCCGCTTGGGTTTTGTGGAGCGGTGCCGCCGCCGCGTCGGCGCTTTGCCCGGTCCCCCCCGGCGCGGATTCAGCCGCCGCCGGACTGGCGCACAGCCGGGCTGCCCTGGCCGCCGGGCAGCCGCTGACGGTCGTCGCGATGGGGTCGTCCAGCACGGAAGGCGTCGGGGCCACCAGCGTCACCGCCACCTACCCCGCCCAGCTCGACGCCATTCTTGAGCAGCGTCACGCCACCTCGGCCATTCAGGTCCTGAACAAGGGCATCGGCGGCGAGACGGCGGGGGCCAACCTCGTCCGCTTCGACAAGGACGTGCTGGACGCCAAGCCGGACCTCGTGGTCTGGCAGGTCGGGACCAACGACAGCTTCCAGAAGGTGCCGCTCGACGCCTTCGCCGCCACCGTTCGCGACGGCATCGCCCGGATCCGCAAGACCGGCGCCGACGTCATCCTGATGAACCCGCAGTCCTTCCCCGGCGAAGCCAAGGTCGACTCCTACGCCGCCTACGCGTCCACCGTGGTGGCGCTGGGCCGGGAACTCGACGTGCCGGTGCTCGACCGCTACCGCATCATGGCGTGGTGGCTGGAAAGCCGGCACTTCGCCGCCGATCAGGTGCTGAGCAACGACGGCCTCCACCTGAAGGACCTCAGCTACCGCTGTCTGGCGGAGTTCGTCGCCGACATGATCGACACCCCGCGGGTGATGAGCGAGAAGACCGCGGCGCGCTGAGTTCGCATCATCCGTTCTTGGGAAAGGGCGCCGGCGGTCATGCCACCGGCGCCCTTTTGCTGTCAGACGACCAGTTGCGCACCGAGGAACTGTCGGAGTTCCGGGGTGCGGGGGTTGCCGAAGACCTCCTCGGACGGGCCGATCTCGTGGACGCGGCCCTGGTGCATGAAGACGACCCGGTCGCAGACCTCGCGGGCGAAGCGCATCTCGTGGGTCACCATCATCAGCGTCATGCCGTCGGCGGCCAGTTCCTTCACCACCGCCAGCACCTCGTTCACCAGCTCCGGATCGAGGGCGGAGGTGATCTCGTCGCACAGCAGGGCCATCGGCTGCATGGACAGCGCCCGCGCGATGGCGACGCGCTGCTGCTGCCCGCCGGAAAGCTGGTCGGGGTAGGCGTCGAACTTGTGGCCCAGGCCCACCCGCTCCAGCATGCGGCGGGCCATCGCCTCCGCCTCGCGCGCCGGCGTCTTCTTGACGACCATCTGCGAGAGCATGACGTTGCGCCCCGCCGACAGGTGCGGGAACAGGTTGAACTGCTGGAAGATCATGCCGACCTTCAGCCGCAGCGCCTTCAGGTGGAGGTCGTCGTTGATGAGCTGGGCGCCGGCCACCATGATCGAGCCGTCGTCGATCATCTCCAGCCCGTTGACGCAGCGCAGAAGCGTGCTCTTTCCCGAACCGCTCTTGCCGATGATGGCGACGACCTCGCCGCGCTCGACGTCCAGGTTGATCCCCTTCAGGACTTCGACGTCGCCGAAGCGCTTCTTCACCTCAGTGATTGCGATGAGCGACATTGAGCTTCCTTTCCAGAATCTGGCTGCTCTTGGACAGGGGCCAGCACAGCGCGAAGTAGATCAGGGCGACCAGCCCGTAGACGGTGAAGGGTTCGAAGGTCGCGTTGGTGACGACCGTGCCGGCCTTGGACAGCTCGACGAAGCCGATGATCGAGGTCAGCGCCGTGCCCTTCACCACCTGCACGGAGAAGCCGACGGTGGGCGGGACGGCGACGCGCACCGCCTGGGGCAGGATCACGTAGCGCATCTGCTGGACGTAGCCCATGCCGAGGCTGGCCGACGCCTCCCACTGGCCGCGGGCGACCGATTCCACGCAGCCGCGCCAGATCTCCACCAGGAAGGCCGCCGTCCACAGGATCAGCGCCAGCCCGGCGGCCAGCCAGGCCGGGACGTCGATGCCGAACAGGCCGAGCCCGAAGAAGGCGAGGAAGAGCTGCATCAGCAGCGGCGTGCCCTGGAACAGCTCGACATAGCCCTGGACGACCATCTGTCCGGCCCGCGCCTTGCCGATCCGCAGGTAGAGCAGCGCCATCCCCAAAAGCCCGCCGCCGATGAAGGAGACGAGCGAGAGGACCACCGTCCAGCGCGCCGCCAACAGCAGGTTGCGCAGGATGTCCCACAGGGTGAAGCTCATCATCGCGCGGCCCTCCGCGGGAACAGCATCCGCCCGACGCCGCGCAGCGCCTGCCGCAGCGCCAGCGCCAGCAGCAGATAGAGGCCGGTGGTCAGGAAGTAGCTCTCGAAGGCGCGGAAGGTCCGCGACTGGATGAAGTTGGCGGCGAAGGTGATGTCCTCCGCCGCGATCTGCGACACCACCGCCGAGCCGAGCATGACGATGACGATCTGCGACGACAGCGCCGGCCAGATCCGTTGCAGCGCCGGGATCAGGACGACGTGGCGGAAGGTTTCGAACCGCGTCATGGCGAGGCTGGCCCCGGCCTCGAACTGGCCGCGCGGGGTGGCCTCGATGCCGGCGCGGATGATCTCGCCGCTGTAGGCGCCGAGGTTGATGACCATCGCCAGCACCGCCGCCTGGAACTCGGTCATCTGCACACCGAGCGACGGCAGGCCGAAGAAGATGAAGAAGAGCTGGATCAGGAAGGGCGTGTTGCGGATCAGCTCGACATAGGCGACGACCGGCGGGCGCATCCAGCGCGGCCCGAGCGACCGCGTCCAGGCGCAGGCGATGCCCAGCGCCACCCCGAACAGCGTGCCGATCAGGGTCAGTTCGACCGTCGTCAGCAGGCCCTTCAGGATGACGGGCCAGTATTCGGCGATCCACGAATAATCGAAGCGGTAGGTCATGCGGCCCTCCGGTCAACCCTCCACACGCCGGGCCGCCGGGGCGGCCGAAGCCACCCGCGGCGTCCCGGCCCGGTCATCGTCAGAGGTCCCTGGGTCAGAGGTCCTTCGGCAGGTCGGCGGACAGCCACTTCTGCGCGATGGCGTTCAGCGAGCCGTCGGCCTTGGCCGCCGCCAGGATGCCGTTCAGCTTCTCCAGCAGGGCCGGCTGCTCCTTGCTCAGGCCGATGAAGCAGGGGGAGTTCTTGATGAGGAACTTCAGCTCCGGCCGCTTCGGCGGGTTGCGGGCGAGGATCGCCGCCGCCACGACGTTGCCGGTCGCCACCACCTCGACCTGACCGGACAGGAAGGCGGAGATGGTGCCGTTGTTGTCCTCGTAGCGCTTGATGACCGCGTCGGCCGGGGCGATCTTGGTCAGTTCCAGATCCTCGATGGCGCCGCGGGTCACGCCGATGGTCTTGCCGGCCAGTTCCTCCGGCTTCGAGGCGGTCACGCCGGCCGGGGCGAAGACGCCGTTGAAGAAGGGAGCGTAGGCGTCGGTGAAGTCGATGACCTTCTCGCGCTCCGCGTTCTTGCCGAGGCTGGAGATCACCAGATCGACCTTGTTGGTCTGCAGGAAGGGGATGCGGTTGGCGCTGGTCACCGGCACCAGCTCCACCTTCACGCCCATCTTGGCGCCGATCAGCTTCGCCACGTCGATGTCGTAGCCGAGCGGGGTCATGTCCGGGCCGACCGAGCCGAAGGGCGGGAAGTCCTGCGGGACGGCGACGCGCAGCGTGCCGCGCTTGGTGATGTCCTGAAGGGCGTCGGCCCGCGCGGCGGGGGCCTGGGCGATGGACAGACCGGCGACGGCGGCGACGGCCAGGG
Source organism: Azospirillum sp. TSH58 (assembly GCF_003119115.1). NCBI lineage: Bacteria > Pseudomonadati > Pseudomonadota > Alphaproteobacteria > Rhodospirillales > Azospirillaceae > Azospirillum > Azospirillum sp. TSH58. The sequence continues at coordinate 1,204,838 of NZ_CP022367.1, read as the reverse complement.
CGAGCAGGGTCCTGCGCTTCATGTCTCTAACTCCTCCGGTTTTGCTGGATGGAATGGTTGTTTGAAAGGGTCAGGCGGGGGCGCCGGGCGAGAGGATCTCGCGCAGGCCGGCCAGGGGATCGGGGGCGGCGGCGAGGTCGAGGCCGTCCTCGACGCGCCGGATGTGTTCGTCCATCAGCCGCGCCGCGCCGGCGTAGTCGCCGTCGGCCAGCAGCGTCACGATGCCGGCGTGGTCGTCGCTGGACGCCGCGGCGTCCTGGTCGGACTGGTAGAGCATCGAGACCAGCGTCGTGCGCGCGGTCAGGTCGCGCAGGATGTCGGTCAGGAAGGCGTTGCCGAAGGCGTGGGCGAGGTGGATGTGGAAGTCGCCGAGCAGGCAGGTGCGCGACCCGACATGGCCGGTCTGCAGCGCCTCCCGCTCCTCCTCGACATGGGCGCGCAGGTGGGCGACGGCGTCGCCGGGCAGCGTGTGCAGGTCGCGCAGCATCCCGGTCTCGATCACCCGCCGCGCCTGGAAGGCGGCCCGCGCCTCCGTCGCCGAAGGCTCGACGACGAACCAGCCGCGCCGGGCGCTGACATGCACGATGCCGCGCGTCTCCAGCCGCATCATCGCTTCGCGCACGCGGGTGCGGGACACGCCGTAGACCTCGGCCAGCTTCGCCTCGCCCAGCCGGGTGCCGGGCCGCAGCCGGCCGCCCAGGATGGCGGAGATCACGCTGTCTTCGATGCTGTCGGGAAGCTGGGTCATCAGGCTGCCGCACCAATCTTGTATACAAGACTGTTGAGCAAGAGGCGTGCCAGCCGGAACGGCGCGGAATCGCTGGGGATCGGCGCCGCGCATGATCAAGATTCGGGCAGAGACCCGACCTGATTAAGCCTTATGCATTTTTTTGCGGCACCGTCTCGTTGCGCTTGCCCCCCATGGCGAGGGACGGCGGCGAAGATGGCGGAACCAACGGCTGCCGGCTCCAGTTGGGTTGAGGGATTCTCCCGATTCGCAAAGAGGACCGCTCCCATGGCTCGTGCAGCCACCCGCTCCCTTGCCGTCGTCACCGGGGCGTCCACCGGCATCGGCCTCGAACTCGCCAAGCAATGCGCCCGGAATGGCTTCGACCTCCTGATCGCCGCCGACGACCCGGCGATCGAGGAGGCCGCCAAGGAACTCCGCTCCCTCGGGGCGCTGGTCGAAACGGTGCAGGCGGACCTCGCCACCCTCGACGGGGTCGACGCACTCTTCGCGGCGGTGAAGGGCCGTCCGGTCGACGCCCTGCTCGCCAACGCCGGCCACGGGCTGGGCCACGGCTTCCTCGATCAGGATTTCCAGGAGGCCCGGCACGTCATCGACACCAACATCACCGGCACGCTCTACCTGATCCAGACGATCGGGCGGGGCATGCGCGACCGCAAGCAGGGCCGCATCCTCATCACCGGCTCGATCGCCGGCTTCATGCCCGGCACCTATCAGGCGGTCTACAACGGCACGAAGGCCTTCATCGATTCCTTCTCCTTCGCTCTGCGCCACGAGATCAAGGACTCCGGGGTGACGGTCACCTGCCTGATGCCCGGCGCCACCGACACCGCGTTCTTCGAGCGCGCCGGCATGGAGGACACCAAGATCGGCCAGGGCAAGAAGGACGACCCGGCGATGGTCGCCAAGGTCGGCTTCGACGCGATGATGCGCGGCGACGGCGACGTGGTGGCCGGCTGGAAGAACAAGCTGCAGACCGCCGTGGCCGCCGTGACTCCCTCCGGCGTGCTGGCCGAGCAGCACCGCAAGCAGGCCGAGCCCGGTTCGGGCCACCACTGATCGCAGGTTTCCCGCCCACCTTCCCCACCACCCGTTACGGAGGAGCCCCGCATGAAAGCCCTGGTCTGGCACGGCACCGCTGACGTCCGTTACGACACCGTCCCCGACCCGGAGATCGAGCAGCCCCGCGACGCCATCGTCAAGGTCACGTCCTGCGCCATCTGCGGTTCGGATCTGCATCTCTACGACCATTTCATGCCCGGCATGGAGAAGGGCGACATCCTGGGTCACGAGTTCATGGGCGAGGTCGTCGATGTCGGGGCCGAGGCCAAGAGCGCCCTGAAGGTCGGCGACCGCGTCGTCGTGCCCTTCACCATCTGGTGCGGCGAGTGCGACCAATGCCGCCGCGGCAACTATTCGGTCTGTGAGCGCTCCAACCGCAACAAGGCGATGGCCGACAAGCTGTTCGGCCACACCACCGCCGGGCTGTTCGGCTACACCCACCTGACCGGCGGCTACGCGGGCGGTCAGGCGGAGTACGTGCGCGTCCCCTTCGCAGACCGCACCCATGTGAAGATCCCGGACGGGCTGAGCGACGAGCAGGTGCTGTTCCTCGGCGACATCTTCCCCACCGGCTGGCAGGCCGCGGCCCAGTGCGACATCCAGCCGACCGACACCGTGGCGATCTGGGGCTGCGGCCCGGTCGGGCAGATGACGATCCGCAGCGCCGTCCTGCTGGGCGCCAAGCAGGTCATCGCCATCGACCGCGTGCCCGAGCGCCTGTCCATGGCCAAGGCCGGCGGCGCCATCACCATCAATTTCGAAGAGGAAAGCGTCGTCGAGCGGCTGAACGAGCTGACCGGCGGCAAGGGTCCGGAGAAGTGCATCGACGCCGTCGGCATGGAGGCGCACGCCACCGCCACGCTCGATTCCATCTACGACCGCGCCAAGCAGGCGCTGATGCTGGAATCCGACCGCGCGCATGTGCTGCGCGAGATGATGTATGTCTGCCGCCCGGCGGGCACGCTGTCGATCCCCGGCGTCTATGGCGGGCTGATCGACAAGGTCCCCTTCGGCATGTCGATGAACAAGGGCCTGACCTGGCGCATGGGCCAGACCCACGTCAACCGCTGGACCGACGACCTGCTGCGCCGCATCCAGGAGGGCCAGATCGACCCGTCCTTCGTCATCACCCACACCGTGGGTCTGGCCGAGGGGCCGGGCATGTACGAGACCTTCCGCGACAAGCGGGACGGCTGCATCAAGGTCGTGCTCAAGCCGTAACAGGGAGGCGCACCATGGCGTATTACCGCAGGAATTCGTCCGCGGACCGGATGGCCCGCGGCCTGGGCTGGTTCAGCATCGGGCTGGGCGTCGCCGAACTGGTGGCCGCCCGCCGCCTCGCCCGCTGGATGGGGATGGAGGAGCAGGCCGGCCTGATCCGGACCTACGGCGCGCGCGAGGTGGCGACCGGAGTCGGCCTGCTGGCGATGGGCGACGCCCGCCCCTGGATGTGGGGGCGGATCGCCGGGGACGCGCTGGACATCGCCACGCTGGCGACGGCGCATCACGACGGCAACCCGCGCCGGGAGAACGTCGCCACGGCGCTGGGCACGGTCGCCGCGGTGACGGCGCTCGACGTGCTGTGCACGGCGATGCTGCACCGGGAGGAAGCGGCGGCCTGGACTCCGCCACCCGACTACAGCGACCGCAGCGGCCTGCCGCGTCCGCCCACCGCCATGCGCGGCGCCGCCAAGGACGCCCCGATCCCCGCCGACATGCGGACCCCGGACATCCTGCGCTTCGAACCCGTGGGGGCGAATTAGCGCTTATAACCCTCTCCCCTCCGGGGAGAGGGTGGCCCGGAGGGCCGGTGAGGGGGTTGCGCTTTTGCCGGACGTACCGCCACGCGCACCCCCCTCACCCTAACCCTCTCCCCGGAGGGGAGAGGGGACAACGCCCCCTATCAGCAACAGCCGGCCTTGCCGGCCCCGTAACGGGCCTGCAGACGGTTGTCGAGGAACTCGGTGTAGGTCATCGCGGGCTGGTCGGGATGCCGGGTCCGCATATGCTCCAGATAGGTGTCGTAATCCGGCACCCCGATCATGAGCTTGGCCGTCTGCTCGAAGTAACCGCGGAACCGGCTGAGGTTGCTTTTCAAGCCGCTCATCCGTCGTCCTTTTCCAATAGGCCGCTCCCTCACCCCTGCCGGGATGAGGGAGCGGTGTGCGGCAATCACTTTCCGGCGATCAATCCCCGGCGCGGGCGGTGGCGCCGCCGGTCGGGATTTCCCGCGTGGTCGGGCGGTCGCTGCGCAGCGCCTTCAGGCAGGACAGGATGCCGAAGACCAGCACCGCCAGCACCACCAGGACGAACAGCGACGCCAGCGCCGCGTCCAGGTAATCGTTGAAGATCACCTGCCGCATCTGCTCCATCGAGGTCGCCGGGGCGAGCAGCCGGCCCTCGTTGGCGGCGGTGCTGAAGCGCTCCGCGTGGGCGAGGAAGCCGATCGCCGGGTTGCTGTGGAAGACCTTCTGCACGCCCGCGGTCAGGGTGCAGATCAGCAGCCACGCCGCCGGCACCATGGTCACCCAGGCGTAGCGTTCGCGCTTCATCCGGAACAGCACCACCGTCGCCAGGATCAGCGCGATCCCCGCCAGCATCTGGTTGGAGATGCCGAACAGCGGCCAGAAGGTGTTGATGCCGCCCAGCGGATCGATCACGCCCTGGTAGAGGATGTAGCCCCAGGCGGCGACGCACAGGCCGGTGGCGATCAGGTTGCCGGCCCAGGACGCCGTGCGCTGCAGCGGCTTGAAGAAGACGCCCAGCAGGTCCTGGAGCATGAACCGCCCGGCGCGGGTGCCGGCGTCGACGGCGGTCAGGATGAACAGGGCTTCGAACAGGATGGCGAAATGGTACCAGAAGGCCATCATGCCCTTGCCGCCGAACAGCTCGGAGAAGATCTGCGCCATGCCGACCGCCAGCGTCGGCGCGCCGCCGGCCCGCGACAGGATGCTCACCTCGCCGACGTCCTGAGCCGTCTGGGTGATCATCTCCGGCGTGATGACGAAGCCCCAGTTGTTGATGACCTGGGCCGCGGACTCCGCCGTGGTGCCGAGCAGCGCGGGCGGGCTGTTCATGGCGAAGTAGATGCCCGGCTCGATGCAGGAGGCGGCGACCAGCGCCATGATGGCGACGAAGGACTCGGTCAGCATGCCGCCGTAGCCGATGAAGCGGGTGTGGACCTCGTTCTCCACCATCTTCGGCGTGGTGCCCGACGAGATCAGGGCGTGGAAGCCCGACACCGCGCCGCAGGCGATGGTGATGAACAGGAACGGGAACAGGCTGCCCGACCACACCGGGCCGGTGCCGTCGATGAAGCGGGTGACGCTCGGCATCTTCATCGGCGGCGCGACGAGCAGGATGCACAGAGCCAGCAGCACGATGGTGCCGACCTTGAGGAAGGTCGACAGATAGTCGCGCGGCGCCAGCAGCAGCCACACCGGCAGCACCGACGCCACGAAGCCGTAGCCGATCAGGATCCAGGTGATCTGCACGCCGGTCAGCGTGAAGACCGGCGCCCAGGTCTCGCTCTGCGCGACCTGCCCGCCGAGCAGGATGGCGGCGATCAGCAGGAAGAAGCCGATCACCGAGATCTCGCCGATCCGGCCGGGACGCAGGAAGCGCATGTAGACGCCCATGAACAGGGCGATCGGCACGGTCGCGGCGACCGTGAAGAAGCCCCATGGGCTGTTGGTCAGCGCCTTGACCACGACCAGGGCCAGCACCGCCAGGATGATGACCATGATCATGAAGGTGCCGAACAGCGCGATGACACCGGGGATGTCCCCCAGCTCGGCCTTGATCAGCTCACCGAGCGACCGTCCGTCGCGGCGCATCGAGACGAACAGGATCATGAAGTCCTGGACCGCCCCGGCGACCACCACGCCGGCGAGAATCCACAGCATGCCCGGCAGATAGCCCATCTGGGCCGCCAGCACCGGGCCGACCAGCGGGCCGGCGCCGGCGATGGCCGCGAAATGATGGCCGAACAGGACGTACTGGTTGGTCGGAACGTAGTCCAACCCGTCGTTGTGGCGCATCGCCGGCGTCGGGCGCGCCGGGTCCAGCCGCATGACGCGGGTGGCGATGAACAGGCTGTAGTAGCGGTAGGACACCAGATAAGTACAGACGGCGGCCACCACCAGCCAGAGGGCGTTGATGGTCTCGCCGCGCGCCAGCGCGACGGTGCCGAGCGCGAAGGCTCCCAGCACGGCGAGAACCAGCCACGGCGCGTGATTGAGGATGCGGGGCATGCGTACTCCTCCCAAACGATTCGCAATCGTCGAAAAGCACGATGAACCTGATGAATACGATGGAGAATCATCCTCCCATCACGCCCGAACGGAAAGAGCAAACTGTCCGGTCGCGACAAAATGGGTCAAAAATAAGGCGTACCCTCAATTTGGGCGGGCGGCCCGGCGTTGCCGAACGATGAGCGCGCCATGGACGAGACCGGCGCCCAGGCTGGTGTGGCCGCTGAACATGACGAGGCCGAGTCCCCAGCCCTGCCACGCCACGAGCAGGCCCAGCGCGCCCAGCAGGGAGGCCGCCCCGCCGACGCGCAGGGCGACCGTGGCGAGCGCCGGCAGGGGGCGGCCGAACAGGTCGTGCTGCGGGCGGTCCATCGCGAGGGCCAGCGCGGCGAAGCCCGTCAGGCACAGGATGAAAGACGACAGGTGGGTCATGATCATCCCTCGCGCAGGACGGCGCCGCCGGCGGGTTCGTTGACGGTTTTGGGGGCCGGCTTGCGGGCGGGCCGCAGCTTGGGCCGGTGCCGGAGCGCGCGGACCGCCAGGACGGCGTGAAGCGCCGCCAGCGCCCAGCACATCAGGTCCATGCCGATGAACACCCAGTCCCCGTCGGCCAAGCTGCGCCAGAGCGGCCGGTGCGTGGTGACGGCGTTGAGCACCGGCAGCAGCGCCAGCAGCGCCGCGGCCAGCCACAACTGCTCGACCCAGGCTTTCTTGGCCGGACGCAGCACGCCGTGCAGCAGCGTCAGCGCCCAGACGATGAAGAAGCTGTGGATCTCCCAGTTGGCGCGGTCCGCCAGGGTCTCCGGCAGCAGACGGTTGGCCCACAGGAAGGCCGCCATGGCGACCGACAGGCCGGCGATGCTGGCGATGTTCAGCCGCTCCACGACGTGGAAGCCGATGTGGGGCCGGGCCGGATCGGGCAGCTTCTGCCGGCGCTTCACCGTCCACATCACCAGACCGGTGCCCACCATGGCGGTGCCGGCGAGGCTGACGAGGAAGTAGAGCCAACGCGTCACCGAGTCGCTGAAACGCCCCAGATGCAGGGCGTAGAGCACGCCGCGCGTCTCCGCCGCCGCCCCCACCCCTTCATGGACGGCCAGCAGCTTGCCGGTGGTGCCTTCGAATTCCAGATACTGCGGGCTCATGGAGACGCGCCCGCCGTCACCGCGCGCCACCGCCACCCGCGCCGCCGCGTCGCCCGGATGGGTGGCGGTGACCCGGCCGACGCCGTCGCGGCCCCAGCGCTCCTGGGCGTGGCGCACCATGTCCTCGATCGAGGCGAGCGGCGCCGCCTCGCCGCTGGGCTTGCCCGGCTGGATGAAGGCGCTGAGTTCGGCGTTGAGCTGCTGGCGCTCCGCCGCGGTCTTGATCCCCGCCTGCTGCCCCCAGGGCATGTAGAGCGCCATCAGGGTCACCAGCCCGGTGTAGGTGATCATGGCGTGGAAGGGCAGCCCGAACACCGACAGCGCGTTGTGCGCGTCGAGCCAGGAGCGCTGCCCCTTGCCCCAGCGGAAGGTGAAGAAATCGGTGAAGATCTTCTTGTGGGTGATGACCCCGCTGACGATGGCCACCAGCATGAACATGGCCGCGATTCCGGCGATCCAGCGCCCCCACACCACCGGCATGTAATGGAACTGGAAATGGAAGCGGTAGAAGAAGTCGCCGCCCAGCGTCTCGCGCGACGACACCTTCCGGCCCGTCGCCGGGTCGAAGTTGCCCTCGCCGAAGGCGCGCTGCCCCGGAGCGGCTCCGGCGGTGCGCCAGAAGGCGTAGACGCTGTTGTTGCGGGCGTCCGTCACGCGCAGGCTCCATTGCGGGCTGCCCGGCACCAGGGCGACGAGTTCGTCGGCCACCCGCTGGGCCACCACCGCCTGATCCGGCACCCCGCTCTGCGCCGGCAGTTCGGGACGCATCCATTGCGACAGCTCGTCCTTGAAGTAGGACACCGTCCCGGTGAGGAACATCGCGTAGAGCACCCAGCCGAGAAGCAGCCCGACCCAGGTGTGCAGATCGGACATGCTCTGGCGGAGTCCACGGCCGTCGGGGCGCGCTTGCTGATCCGTCTTCACGCTCGGCTCCCCATCACCAGACCGACCACGCCGCCAGCAACAGCGGCGCGGCCACGACAAGCAGGCCCGCCCAGGCGCGCAGGGCGCTGCGGACTGCGAAGACCCAGATCACGGCGGCGGCGTAGATGATGAAACTCGCCAACTGGCCGGTGAGCACCGCCTGCGGCTTGCTCATGGGAAGCGCCAGCACCGCCACGCTGGCGAGTGCGGCCAGCGCATAGCCGCCGAACAGGGCGGCGGCTATGCGCGAGACGAGCGGGCCGCCCCAAGCATCAAAGGCTGCACGGACCCGTCCGGCCACGGAGGTCATTTGTTGGGCGTCGCCGCCGGGCCGGCGGGGACCGGCGCCAGGCCGTCGGGGTGGACGTAGGTCACCGTGGTGACGTAGCTGACGCCGTCATACTTCTCGGCCCCGTTGGCGCCCTGGCGCTCGCCGGGCGTGCGCTCGTTCAGGCTGACCTCGGCCACGTAGGTGCCCTTCCACGGCAGGTCGAAGGTCACCAGACCCTGCTCGTCGGTGTGCTCCTCCTTGGCCCAGCCGGACTGGGTGACCAGCGCCACCTTGGTCTTGGCCTTGGGCTGGCCCTGGAAGACCAGCTTGAACTGGCCGGGCTTTCCGGTGGGCACCAGATCCAGCGTCAGCTTCGGCGCCTGCTCGGCGAAGCCGGTGATCAGGCGCGCGGCGGGGTGGAACCAGTTGGTGGTCTCCTTGTCGCCCTGCTTCCAGGTGTAGAGCGGGTAGAGCGTGTCCTCGGCGACGATGCTCTCACCGGCCGCAGCCTTGAAGGGCAGCGCGAAGCCGTCCGCGGTCTTGGCGGCTTCGGCCTTCTGCTCCCCCTTGGCGGAGAGGAGGGCGCCGGCCGGCTTGCCGAACTTGTCGAGCAGGCCGGGCGAGACCTCGCGCAGGTTCTCGCCGAACTCCCCGAAGCGGATCGTGGCGTTGCCCTGCTCGGGCTGCTCGATCCAGATCTGGTGGGCTTGGGCGGGCATGGCGGCGGGCATGGCGACGCCCAGCGCGGCGATGAGAGCGAGCGACAGTTTGTTCATGACGAATTCCGGAAGAATGGCCTGAGGGATCAGAAGTCGACGGTGGCGGACAGCAGCACGGTCCGCGGCGAACCGACGGTCACGTAGGTGCCGGTGGTCAGCCAGTACTCCTTGTCGAAGAGGTTCTCGACGCTGGCGCGCAGCACGACGGGCTTGCCCGACACGTCGGTGGTGTAGCGGGCGCCGATGTCGAAGCGGGTCCAGCCGTCGAAACGCAGCGTGTTGGCGTTGGTCAGGTAGGAACCGGACGTGTGGATCACGCGCCCGTTGAGGGCGAGGCCCTCGACCCACGGGGTGTCCCAATCCAGGCTGGCGGAGAAGCTCTTGTCCGGCACGCCGGCGGCGTCGTTGCCCTCTTCCGAGGCGACGGCGGTCTTCGTCAGCTCCGGCTTCAGGAAGGTCGCGCTGGCCATGGCGCGCAAGCCGGGCAGGATCTCGCCGTAGGCGGACAGCTCCAGGCCACGGTTGCGCTGCTCGCCGTCATAGGCCAGCTCGTTGGACGCGGTGCGGATCGAGCTGGGGCGGGTGATCTGGAAGACCGCGGCGGTCGTGGTGATGGTGCCCCAATCGACCTTGACGCCGCCTTCGAGCTGCTTCGACTTGTAGGGTTCGAGCACCGCGCCGGTGTTGGCGTAGCCGGCGCCGACGATGGTGCCGCGCGACAGGCCCTCGGCGTAGTTGCCGTAGACCGCGACGTTCTCCAGCGGCTTGACGACCAGACCGGCGAGCGGCGTCGTGGCGCTGGCGTCGTAGTTGCTGGTCTGCGCGCCGGTCGTCGTGCTGTAGCCCTTCACCTTCACCGTCTGGTCGCGCACGCCGAGCGTCAGCAGGACACGGTCGTTGACGAAGGACAGCGTGTCGGCGATGGCGATGCTGCTGAGCGTCGTCTCGGCCGACTTGCGCGGGTCGGTGCGCGGCGCGGTGATGACCGGCAGCGGCGCCGGGTTGTAGATGCTCGACGGGGCCGAGCCGGCGGCCTGGATGTAGGCGTTGCCCTCCTCCCGCTGGAACCCGGTGTAGCCGATGTTGACCTGATGGCGGACGGGACCCGTCTCGAAGCGCAGGCGCGCGCCGGCCGTGCCGCTGACCGTCTCGCTGTAGGAGTCGTAGTAGGAGTTGCGGACCGTGAAGTTGCCGAGCGCGTTCACGGCGGGGTTGGACTGCGGGAACACCTGATCGTTCGTGCCGTCGCGGTAGCCGATGCCGGCGTAGGCGGTCAGCCAGTCCGTCACGTCGAACTCGATGTTCGAGGCGATGGTCTTGTCCTTCTGGACCAGCTTGGTGTTCGGGTACCAGTTGCTCCGCGCGTCGGGCGGCGACGGGATCGCCGTCGTCGTGGGAAGGATGCTGATCTGCGGGCGGAAATTGTCGGTGTCGTCGCGCTGGATGATGCCATCGAGCGACCAGCGCAGCCGCTCGCCCCGGTAATCCACCGCCAGCGAGCCGAGGCCGGTCTTGACGTCGCCATCCTCGATCGAGGCTTCGCCGCCGCGCAGCAGGCCGTTGAAGCGCACGCCCCAGGCGTTGTTCTCGCCGAAGCGGCGCCCGGTGTCGACATGGACGCCGAAATTGGCCTCGCTCTGGTAGAGCCCGGTCACGCGGGTCAGCGGCTGGTCGCCGGCGCGCTTGCTGAGGATGTTGATGCCGCCGCCGATGCTGCCGTTGGGGGCGATGCCGTTGATCAGCGCGCCCGGCCCCTTCAGCAGCTCGATCCGCTCGATGATCTGCGACGGCACGCGGTTGGAGGACACCAGCCCGTACATGCCGTTGAAGCCGACGTCACCGGACGGAACGGCGAAGCCGCGGATCTGGAAGGTGTCGTCGAAGCCGTTGCCGCCGGTGGTCGTGCGCACCGACGAATCGTTGATCAGCGTGTCCGCCGCCGTGCGCGCCTGCTGGTTCTCGATCAGTTCAGAGGTGTAGTTGGTCGTGCTGAAGGGCGTGTCCAGCGTGTTCTTCGTGCCCAGCAGGCCCAGCGTGCCGCCGCGCGCCACCTGACCGCCGGCGTAGGGCGGCGGCGGTTCGCCCGGCAGCGCGCCGGCGTTGGCCGAAACCTGGACGGTGGGCAGCACCGTCGCCCCGGCCGGCGCGTCCACGGCCGCCGCGGCGGCCTGCGCGACGAGGCCGTAACCCGACGGCGTGCGCGCGATCTGGTAGCCGCTGCCGTCCAGCAGGCGGCGGAAGCCGTCCTCGACCGTCGTCGTTCCTCGCAGCCCCTGGGAGGTCTTGCCCCGGACCTGCGCCGGGTCCACGGCGACGCTCACCCCGGCCTGGGCGGCGAAGCTGCGCAGCGCGGCGTCCAGCGGACCCGGCGGCACGTTGGCGTCGATCGTGCGCGCCGCCGCCGTCTGGGCCTGCGCGGCTGGGGCGAAGGGAAGGCCGCCCGCAAGAACGGCGCTGGCAAAACAAACGGCCATGGCGACCGGGCGCAGACCCGGTGCGAAGACGTCATGCGCGGCACCGCGGCGGCGGGCGGTCAGGCGCAGGGCGTCCTTGCCGCAAGATTGAGACATTATGCCAGTTCCTCTACCAAAAGGTGTATATGTGGCGCAGCGTTAGCGACCGGCACCCTGTCCGTTTCAAAAACGTCGAACATCTGCGCTGATCGGCTGAATGCGAATGATTTTCATTCTAAGCATCAGGCCGCGGATCGCGCAAGGGGGCAACGTCACCGTTCCGGTGACCCCGCGCGTCTTTATATCCCTGATATCGTTACGGGAATTTCGGGCGCCTCAAAGGTCCCTCTCCCCAGGGGAGAGAGGGTTATGAGGCGCGCCGGGCTAAATCAGGCGCTGCCCCGCACCAGCAATTCGAACCCCACATCCTGGGTGCGGTTCTCCACCTCGCCGCCCTGCATCCGCCGCAGCAGGAGGTTGGCGGATTCCGTGCCGATCCTGCGGCTGGCGATGGCGATGGTGGTCAGGCCCGGCGTCAATTGCCCGGCGATGTCGTAGTTGCCGAACCCGGTGATGGCCAGATCCTTCGGCACCGAGATCCCCATGCCGGCGCAGGCCAGCAGGGCCCCGGAGGCGAGCACGTCGCTGACGAACACCACCGCGTCGGTGTCGGGATGCTGCTCCCGCACCAGCTTCAGCAGTTCCACGCCGGTCGCCATCACCATCGGTCCGCTGGTAACGGTGACGACGCGTGGCGTCACGCCCGGGAAATGACGCTCGTGGGCGTCCTGGAAACCCTTCAGACGCTCCTTGGCGCGGTGGTCGCCCGGCTTCATGACGCCCGTGAAGGCCAGCCGGCGGTAACCGCGCCCCACAAGATGATCGACCACGCTCATCAGGGCGGCGTGGTTGGAGAAGCCGACCAGCATGTCGACGGGGCGGTTCGTCCAGCTCCAGCTTTCGACCACCGGCACCCCGGTGCGCTTGAGGAGGGCCGTGGTTTCCTGGGTGTGGCGGGTGCCGATGATGAAGAAGCCGTCGGGGCGCCGCCCGCTGAAGCTGCGGACCAGCGACTCCTCGCGCCCCGCCATGTAGTCGGTGTGGCCGAGGAAGACCTGATAGCCCTCCGGCAGCAGGACGTCGGTCAGGCCCTGGATGGTTTCCGCGAAGATCGAGGCGGAAATGGTCGGAATGATCGCCGCCACCGTCATGCTGCGGTTGGAGGCGAGGTGGCTCGCCGCGAAATTCTGCACGTAGCGGGTCTCGCGCACCGCCTCCTCGATGCGGGCGAGCGTGTCGGGGCCGACGCTGCGGGGATCGCGGAGCGCGCGCGACACCGTCTGCGTCGAGACCCCGGCGGCCTGCGCCACATCGGCCATCGTCACCGCGCGGGTCGCGGAGCGCCGCCGTGACTCCGCCTTCCTGAGCGAAAGCTGTCCTTCGTCCGACACCTGGGATGACCTCTTTCCTGCCTTCGCCGGCCCGCCTTCGGGCACCGACCGGCCGCCTTCTTGTGCATGGCCGCGCCCGCCGTTGCAAGCCGGGTGCGGCACCGTTTCCACAATCCATACCGCATTTCATGTTAGCGGTCACGTGAGCGATAACGCCAACGCTCATCAAAGATGCTTGATTGCCCCAACCAATCATGTTACCGGTCACGTTAGCGGTCACTCGGAACGGACGCGAAGGCGGACGATCCGGGGGCCGCGGGGAGGACCACCGCGGCGGCCCGACGGCCGCCGGCGGGCAAGCAACAAAGACAAGCAACGAAGCGGGCAAGACATGAACGTTCTTGCGGACAGCGTCGCCTGGATCACCGGCGGCGGCAGCGGAATCGGGGAAGCCGGCGCGCGGGCGCTGGCCCAGGGCGGCGCCACCGTCGTCCTGTCCGGACGGCGCGAGGACGCGCTCCACCGCGTGGCGGAGTCCATCCGCGGCGCCGGCGGCAAGGCCGAGACCGCGGTCCTCGACGTGGCCGACGAAGCGGCGGTGCGGCGCGTGGCGGCGGCGATCCTCGACCGCCACGGGCGAATCGACACGCTGGTCGCCAGCGCCGGGATGAACCTGCCCAACCGCAGTTTCAGCACGGTCGGGGCGGAGGGCTGGCGGCGGCTGGTCGACGTCAACCTCAACGGCACCATGCACGCCATCCAGGCGGTGCTGCCCGCCATGCGGGAGCGCCGGTCCGGCACCGTCATCATCGTGTCCTCCTGGGTCGGGCGGCACGCGCTCGTCCTCGGCGGCCCCGGCTACAACGCGACCAAGCAGGCGCTGGTGACGCTGAGCCACAGCCTGAACATGGAGGAATGGCGCAACGGCCTGCGCTCCTGCGTGGTCATGCCGGGCGAGGTGGCGACCGACCTGCTGGGCCAGCGCCCCTCCCCGCCCCCGGCGGAGGAGATGGAGCGCCTGCTCCAGCCCGAAGACCTGGGCCGCACCATCCGCTTCGTGGCCGAGATGCCGCCCCACGTCTGCGTCAACGAAATCCTCATCAGCCCCGTCTGGAACCGCGCCTTCTTCACCGAAGCTCCGGCGACCAACGGCTGACCGAATCCATCCCTACGCCCCATCCTTCCGCCATGGCCGGCGGACCCACGGCAACAAGATCCGGACATCATGGACAAGAAACGCAACATCCTCAGCGGTTACCGTGTGCTCGACTGCTCCATCGCCATGGCCGGCCCGCTGGCGGCGCAGCGCCTGGGCGACCTCGGCGCCGACGTGGTGAAGGTGGAGCCGGTGACCGGGGAGTGGCAGCGCCACACCGCGGCGGGCGGCATCACCGGCAACAAGGTGAACGTCTCCTTCCTGTCGCTGAACCGGAACAAGCGCTCGCTCGCCGTCGACCTGAAGAACGCCGAGGGCAAGGCCCTGCTCATGGAGCTGGTCAAGACCGCCGACGTGTTCCTCCAGAACTACCGGCCCGGCGTCGCCAAGCGGCTGGGCGTGGACTATGAATCGCTCTCCGCGATCAACCCGCGCCTGATCTACCTGTCGATCTCCGGCTACGGCGAGACCGGCCCCTACGTCCAGCGTCCGGGCCAGGACCTGCTGTTGCAGGGCATGTCCGGCGCCATGCTGTCGGCGGGCCGCGAGGGCGAGGCCCCGACCCCCGCCGGCCAGTATCTGGTGGACGCGATCACCGGCTACACCGCCTTCGAGGGCGTGCTGGCCGCCCTGCTCCACCGCGAGCGCACCGGCGAGGGCCAGCTCGTCCAGGTCAACATGCTGGACGCCATCACGACGATCCAGATGCAGGAGCTGTCGGTCTTCACGGTCGGCGGCAAGCCGCAGACCCGCTCCGCCGAGCCGCACGCCCACGTCTACATCCGCGCCCCCTACGGCGCCTTCGCCACCAGCGACGGCTTCATCATCGTGGCCTTCCCGCCGCTGAAGCTGCTGGGCGAGCTGATCGGCGAGCCGTCCTTCCTCGACATGGAGGACGAGACCGACAGCTGGAGCCGCCGCGACGAGATCTTCGCCAAGACCCGCGACCGGCTGACCGCCAGGACCTCCGCGGAGTGGCTGGAGCTGTTCAACGCCGCCGGGGTCTGGGCCGGGCCGGTCTACGGCTACGCCGACCTCGTGAACGACCCGCAGATCAAGCACAACGGCACATTCGTCGAGTACGACCACCCGACCGAGGGCCGCGTCAAGACGCCGGGCTTCCCGATCAGGTTCTCCAAGACCCCGTCCGAGGTCGAGCGCGGCGCCCCGCTGACCGGCGAGCACACCCGCGAGGTGCTGGAGGCCGCCGGCTTCACCGCCGAGGCCATCGATCGCCTGCTGGCGGCGGGCGTCGTCGCCGCCACCGAGCCGGAGGCGGAGGAAGAGGAGGTTCGGGCATGCGCTACCGCGCGCTGACCTGGGACCACCCGCGCGGCTACAACGCCTTGGCCGCCGCGGCGGCCGGGCTGGACCAGGCGCGCGACGGGCTTGCCCCCGATCTTGCCATCGAGTGGGACAAGCAGCCGCTCGAAGGCTTCGAGGCCCACCCGATCGGCGACCTCTGCGCCCGCTACGACCTGATCGTGCTGGACCATCCCCATGTCGGTGAAGCCGTCGCGGAACGCGGCCTGATCCCGCTGGAGGACCTGTTCACCGCCGAGGACCTCGCCGGCTGGCAGCGCGACAGCATCGGGCCGAGCCTCGCCAGCTACCGCTTCGCGGACCGGCACTGGGCGCTGCCGCTCGACGCGGCGACCCAGGTCACGGCCTGCCGCGCCGACTTGCTGGACGGGCCGGTCCCCGTCACCTGGGCGGAGGTCGTGGCCCTGTCCGAACGGGCTCCGGTCACCCTGTCGCTGGCAGGACCCCACGCCTGCCTGACCTTCCTGTCCATGGCCGCGGCCTTCGGCGACCCGCCCGCCGTGGCCGATCCCGACCGGCTGGTCTCGGCGGAGGTCGGGGAGCGGGTGCTCGACCTCATGGCGACGCTGGCCGGGCGGATGCCGGCGGCGGTGCGCGGGCTGAACCCCATCGGGCTGCTCGGCCACATGGCCCGC
This sequence comes from Azospirillum sp. TSH58, assembly GCF_003119115.1. Taxonomy (NCBI): domain Bacteria; kingdom Pseudomonadati; phylum Pseudomonadota; class Alphaproteobacteria; order Rhodospirillales; family Azospirillaceae; genus Azospirillum; species Azospirillum sp. TSH58. Next base: position 1,188,758 of record NZ_CP022367.1, on the reverse strand, counting down.
ACCGACGACGTGGCGCTCTGCCCGCTGGTCTACGGCTACGTCAACTACGCGGCGCCGACCGCGGCAGGAGACAAGCCCGTTACCTTCGCCGACGCGCCGCGCGCCACGGCGGACGGGCGTCCCGGCTCGACGCTGGGCGGCACCGGCGTCGGCGTCTCCGTGCGCTGCGAGGTGACGCCCGCCCTGCTCGACCATCTGCGCTGGCTGCTCGGCGCCGAGGCGCAGCGGAGCTTCATCCCGGCCCACGACGGCCAGCCGAGCCGCCGCGACGCCTGGGCGGACGAGGCGGTGAACGCCCGCTGGGGCAACTTCTACCGCAACACCGCCGCGACGCTGGAGGCCGCCTATGTCCGTCCGCGCCACGCCGGCTACATCGCCTTCCAGGCCGAAGCCGCCGCGATGATCCGCGACGCACTGGCCGAGGGCACGCCGCACGCCGCCTTGCTCGACCGTCTGCAACACCGCTACGCCGCCAGCCGCCCGGTTGCCGGCGCCGAACGATAAGGCCCATCCCATGGACTCGCTCAACACCCCCGATCCGGCGCTTGGCAAGGTCACCGTCACGGTGGACGGCTTCGTCGCCACCATCACGCTCGACCGCCCGCAGAAGCTGAACGCGGTGACCCCGGAGATGGCCGCGGAGCTGGTCGCCGCCGTCGCCCGCTGCAACGCCGACGACGACATCCGCTGCGTCGTGCTGACCGGTGCGGGACCGCGCGCCTTCTGCTGCGGCTCCGACATCCGCGAGCTGGACCGCTACGACACCGCCTGGAACTTCCGCAACCGCGAGGACTATTGCGACGCCATCCGGTCCTTGCGCAAGCCCAGCATCGCCGCGGTCAACGGCTACGCCTTCGGCGGCGGGCTGGAGACGGCGATGAGCTGCGACATCCGCATCGCGTCGGAGAACGCCCAGTTCGGCGCGCCGGAGATCAAGCTCGGCTGGATCGGCGGTGGCGGCGTCGCGGCCTTCCTGTCGCACTCCATCGGCACCTCCAACGCCGCGATGATGATCCTGACCGGCGACCCGATCCCGGCGGACAAGGCGCTGGCCTGGGGGCTCGTCAGCGAGGTGGTGCCCGCCGACCGGCTGCTCGCCCGCGCGCAGGAGATCGCCGCCATCGTCGCCAGCCGCGCCCCCATCGCGGCGGAGACGGCGAAGCTGAACCTGAAGGCCGCCCACACCATGCCGGTGGAGAAGGCCATCGAGTACGAGCGGGACCTGCAGACCATCTGCTTCGCCACGGCGGACGCCGCCGAGGGGCGTGCCGCCTTCAAGGAAAAGCGCAGCCCGGTCTTCCGGCGCAAGTAACGACCCGGCGCAAGCAAGAGGAGCGGAAACCATGAGCAAGCGACCCCTTCCCCTCGACCCCGCCGCCGCCCTGCCGGCGGACGAGGGCGCGCTTCTGGTCGGGCGCGCCTGGCGCCCCGGCGTCGGCCCCTCGGTCATCGCCGTGCGCGGCCGGGACGTGTTCGACATCACCAGCCGCGACGCGCCCACCGTGCGCGATCTGGTGGAGACCGGCGCCGCCGCGGCCATCGCCCGCGACGTGCCCGGCGAGTGGATCGGCACCGCCGCCGCCCTCCTCGCCAACTCCGACGAGGACCGGCGCGACCCGGAGCGGCCCTGGCTGCTGGCCCCCATCGACCTCCAGGCGGTGAAGGCGTCCGGCGTGACCTTCGTGGTCAGCCTGCTGGAGCGCGTCATCGAGGAGCAGGCGCGCGGCGCCCCGGACAAGGCGCTGGCCATCCGCGCCGACATCGACTCGCTGATCGGGCGCGACCTGTCCAGCCTGAAGCCCGGCTCGCCGGAGGCCATGGAGGTCAAGAAGGCGCTGATCGCCCGCGGGGTGTGGTCGCAGTACCTTGAGGTCGGCATCGGCCCCGACGCCGAGATCTTCACCAAGGGCCAGCCGATGTCGGCGGTCGGCACCGGCGCCCATGTCGGCATCCCGCCCACGTCGGTGTGGAACAACCCGGAGCCGGAAATCGCCGTCCTGGCCTCCAGCCGCGGGGACATCGTCGGCGCCACGCTCGGCAACGACATGAACCTGCGCGACGTCGAAGGGCGCTCCGCCCTGCTGCTCGGCAAGGCCAAGGACAACAACGCCAGCGGCTCCATCGGCCCCTTCATCCGCCTGTTCGACGACCGCTTCACGCTGGACGGCGTGCGCAGCGCCGAGCTTGGGCTGGTGGTCGAGGGCAGCGACGGCTTCCGGCTGGAGGGCTCCAGCTCCATGTCGCAGATCAGCCGCGACCCGGTGGAGCTGGTGGAGGCCACCATCGGCGAGAACCACCAGTATCCGGACGGCTTCGTGCTGCTGCTCGGCACCATGTTCGCGCCGGTCGAGGACCGCGACCGTCCGGGCGAGGGCTTCACCCACAAGCTGGACGACGTGGTGACCATCACCGCCCCGGCGCTGGGCAGCCTGACCAACCGGGTCCGCCATTGCGCCGACTGCGCGCCCTGGGACTTCGGCGCCGCCGCGCTGATGCGGAACCTCGCGGGCCGCGGCCTGCTCGGCTGATGCCGCCCCCAGACCGAGAGCACCAAGCCCGAGAGCACCGAGACCAAGAGCACCGAGACCAGGAAAGGACCCGCCCGTGACCCTCACCGGCATGATGCTGATCGGCGCCGAGAGCCACCGCGGCCGCAACGGCGAGATCCACGCCATCGACCCGTCCACCGGGGCGAAGCTGGAGCCCGCCTTCGGCGGCGGCGGGGCGGCGGAGGTGGACCGCGCCTGCCAGCTCGCCTGGGACGCCTTCGACCGCTTCCGCGAGACCGCGCCGGAGGACCGCGCCGTCTTCCTGGAGGCGGTCGCCCGCAACATCCTTGACCTCGGCGACGCGCTGATCGTCCGCGCCATGGCCGAAAGCGGCCTGCCGCGCGCCCGGCTGGAGGGGGAACGGGGCCGCACCGTCGGCCAGCTCCGCCTCTTCGCCGCGGTGGTGCGGGAGGGAAGCTGGATCGGCGCCCGCATCGACCCGGCCCTGCCGGAACGCGCGCCCCTGCCCCGCCCCGACCTGCGCCAGCGCCGCATCCCGCTCGGCCCCGTCGCGGTGTTCGGCGCCAGCAACTTCCCGCTGGCCTTCTCGGTGGCCGGGGGCGACACCGCGTCGGCCTTCGCCGCCGGCTGCCCGGTGGTGGTCAAGGCCCACTCCGCCCATCCCGGCACGTCGGAGCTGGTCGGCCGCGCCGTCCAGGCCGCCGTCGCGGAATGCGGCTTGCCGGAGGGCGTCTTCTCGCTGATCTTCGGCGCCGGTTCGTCGGTGGGCACGGCGCTGGTCGCCGACCCGCGCATCAAGGCGGTCGGCTTCACCGGCTCGCGCCGCGGCGGCGTGGCGCTGATGGAGGTGGCGGCCAAGCGCCCGGAACCGATCCCCGTCTACGCGGAGATGAGCAGCATCAACCCGGTCTTCCTGCTGCCGGCGGCGTTGGCCGCGCGGGCGGAGGCGCTGGGCAAGAGCTTCGTCGCCTCGCTGACCATGGGCGCCGGGCAGTTCTGCACCAACCCCGGCATTCTGCTGGCGGTGGACGGGCCGGACCTCGACCGCTTCGTGGCGTCCGCCGTGGACGCGCTGGGCGGCAGCGCGGCGCCGACCATGCTGACGCCGGGCATCCACGCCGCCTTCGACGCCGGGGTGGCGGCGCTGGCCGACAACGCCCTCGTGGCGACGCTGGCCCGCGGGCTGGACGGCGACGGCCCCAACCAATGCCGGGCGGCCCTGTTCGCCACGACCGCCGAAGCCTTCCTCGACGACCCGTCCCTGCGGGAGGAGGTGTTCGGCTCCGCCTCGCTGCTCATCCGCTGCCCGGATCTGGAATCCTTGCGCGCCGTGGCGGAGCGGCTGGACGGCCAGCTCACCGCGACCGTGCAGATGGACGCGGCGGACGGCGACGCCGTGGCCGCGTTGCTGCCGACGCTGGAGCGCAAGGCCGGCCGCATCCTGGCGAACGGCTGGCCGACCGGCGTCGAGGTCTGCCACGCCATGGTGCATGGCGGCCCCTTCCCGGCCACGTCGGACAGCCGCACGACCTCGGTCGGGACGGCGGCCATCGAACGGTTCCTGCGGCCCGTCTGCTACCAGGACATCCCGGCCGACCTGCTGCCGGCCGCCCTGCGCGACGGCAACCCGCTGGGGCTGTGGCGCCGGATCGACGGAGCGTTGGGCCGGCACTGAACCCCGACCACCGGCCCGCATACTCTGGTATGGTTCCGGGATTGCGGGCCAAACCAACCAAAAAAGACAGTAAACGAACAAATTCAGAGGAGGACGCAGCATGAAGCCGTTTCTGAGCGCAATCACGGGCATCACCCCCATCCTGGCCGGCGGGCTGGCCGCCGCCCTGGCGCTGGGCACCGCGTCGGTCGCCCTGGCCCAGTCATCCGGAAAGACGGTGGTGACCTTCGCTGCGTCCCACTTCGCCGAGGTCGGCCGCGGCGACCGGCTGAAGGCCTGGGTGGAGACGTTCAACCAGTCCCAAGCGGACATCGAGGTGAAGCCGGTCACCATCCCCTTCTCCTCCTTCGCCACCACCATCTTCACGCAGATGGGCGGCAACGGCGGCCCCGACGTCATCCGCTTCGACCTGCCGGAGTTCTACGCGGCGGTGGCCGCCAAGTCGGTCCTGCCGATCGACGACATCGTGAAGGACGGCGCCCACAACTTCACCGCCGCCGACCAGTACATGAAGGTCGAGGGCAAGCGCTACGGCTTCGCCTTCGACACCGCCAACTACGCGATGGTCTACAACGCCGCGCTGCTGCCCAACGGCACGCCGCCCAAGACCTTCGAGGAGTTCGTGAAGCTCGGCAAGGAGGCGACGAAGGACGGCAACTACGGCTTCGCCTTCCGCGCCACGATGGCCGAGCGCGGCGGCGTCTGGTACGACCTGACCAACTTCGTCTACGGCTTCGGCGGGCGCTGGTCCAAGCCGGACGGCACGCCGACCTTCAACAGCCCGGAGGTCGTGGCGGGTGTCGCCGCCTACAAGACCGTCTACGACGCCGGCATGATCCCCAAGGGCACCGACGCCGCCACCTACCGGCGGATGTTCTGGGAAGGCAAGGTCGCCATGGAGATCGACAACGGCGGCGTCGCCACCATCCTGACCTCGCAGGGCAAGGCGCACCCCATCGCCGCCGCCCCGTCGCCCTTCCCGCACAAGGAGCAGGGCATGATCCTGGCTCCGGTGACCATCAACGCCAACACCAAGGTGAAGGACGCCGCCGGCAAGTTCCTGCAATGGGCGCTCCAGCCCCAGCAGCAGCAGGAACTCCAGACCCTGCTGGGTGCCGCCAACGTCGCGACGACGGTGGAGCGCACGCCGGAGGAGCTTCAGGCCATGCCCTGGCTGAAGGTCTACGACGCGCAGACCCCGAACAGCGTCCCCGCCCTGCCGCAGGGGCTTGAGACCAAGGCGCCGGAGATCCAGCAGATCGTCGTCCAGCAGCTCCTCAAGGTGCTCCAGGGCGGCGTCGCCCCGCAGACCGCCATGGACGAGGCGCAGCGCCTGATCACCGCCCGCGTCCTCGCCCAGAAGTAACGCCCGCACAATTCCAGGGCGATTGCATCCGGCATTCTTAACCCTCTCCCCCCTGGGGAGAGGGTGGCCCGAAGGGCCGGTGAGGGGGTTGCGCTTTTGTCGAGCCTACCGACACGCGCAACCCCCTCACCCTAACCCTCTCCCCGCTTTCGGCGGACCGAAGGTCCGCCTGTCGCGTCAGCGCAAACGAAGTTTGCGCGTGAGCGGAGGGGAGAGGGGATGTCGGAAGCGATCGCCTTGGTCCCAACTCCGGATACCGCATCATGATGAGCAGGACCGTGAGCCAGCCCAGGGCCGCCGCGCGGCGCGCGCCGATCGACCATGGCCGCTGGGTCCCCGCACTTTTTGTCGCCCCGGTGGCGCTCTATCTCCTGGTCTTCCAGGGCTACCCGCTGGTGCAGGAATTCCTGCTCAGCGTCACCTCCACCTCGCTGCTCTCGCCCGGCCAGCAGACCTATGTCGGGCTGGACAATTACCGCGAGCTCGTCTTCGACCCGGAGTTCCATCAGGTCCTGCGCGTCACCGCGGTCTACACGCTGGTCTGCGTGGTCGCCTCCATCGGGCTCGGCCTGCTGGCGGCGCTGCTGCTCGACGGCACCTTCCGGGGGCGCGGCATCGCCCGCGCGCTGGTCACCATTCCGTGGGCCGCCCCGCCGGTCGCCGCGGCGCTGATCTTCGTGTGGATGTTCAACGCGCAGTACGGGCTGTTCAGTCACCTCGCCCAGTTCCTGGGCTTCGCCGAGGGCGGGGTGAACTGGCTGGACGAGCCGTCCTTCGCCCTGCCGGCCATCCTCATCACCACGATCTGGCAGATCTTCCCCTTCTCCTCCGTGGTCATCCTGGCCGCCCTCCAGGGCGTGCCGTCGGAGCTGCGCGAGGCGGCGGTGATCGACGGGGCCGACCGGCTGAGCATCTTCCGCGCCGTCACCTGGCCGACCATCCGCCCGTCGGTGGCCCTGCTGACCCTGCTCATCACGGTGTGGTCGCTGCGCCGCTTCGACGTGATCTGGCTGATGACCCAGGGCGGCCCGCTGGGCGAGACCAACACGCTGGTCATCGACCTCTACCGCCGCGCCTTCGTCTATCTCGACCTCGGCCGGGCGGCGGCGGTCGGCATCATCGGGCTGGTCGTCGCGATCCTGGTGACGCTGGTCTATTTCTGGCTGACGACGCGGGCGGAAAAGGCCGCCGGAAAGCGGTGATCCCATGAAACACAATTCCACGGCCCGCTCGCTCGCCGTCCTGGTCCTCCTCGGAGTGGCGGCCTTCCCGCTCTACTGGATGCTGGTGACCTCGCTCACCCCGTCGGAGCGGCTGTTCGACGCCACGCCGAACCTGCTGCCGACGCTGTCGCAGATCGGCACCTACGCCAACGCCTTCACCGAGACCTCGCTGCGCCAATGGCTGGTCAACAGCCTGATCGTCGCGGTCGGCACGACGGTGCTGAGCATCCTGCTGTCGGTGCTGCCGGCTTACGCGCTGTCGCGGCTGACCTTCAACGGCAAGCTGCTGCTCGGCTTCGCGCTGTTCATGACGCAGATGCTGCCGGAAGCGATGCTGGTGGTGCCGCTCTACGACATCTTCACCAAGCTGTCGCTGCTCAACACGCTGCTCGGCCTGATCCTCGCCAACACGGCCTTCACGGTGCCGGTGGTGACCTGGATCCTGAAGGGCGCCATCGATGGCGTGCCGTCGGAGATCGAGGAGGCCGCAAGGGTGGACGGCTGCTCCCGCCTGGGCATCGTGCTGGCGGTGGTGGTTCCGCTGATCGCGCCGACGCTTGCGGCGGCGGCGGTGATCGCCTTCTTCCACGGCTGGAACGAGTATGTCTTCGCCCAGACCTTCATCAGCGACGACGCCCTGCGCACCGCCTCGGTCGGCCTCGCCAGCTTCGTGGGCGAGCTGAGCACGCCGGTGCACACGGTCATGGCGGTCGGCTTCATCTACACGCTGCCGGCGGTCGTCTTCTACCTGTTCGTCCAACGCTACGTGGTCGCCGGCATGACGACCGGCGGCGTCAAGGGCTGACCGTGGGCCGATCCCGCCCCCCTTGCAACGACACGCCCGAGAGATAAAAGGGAAAAGCCCATGGCTATCAAACTGCAGAACGTCACGAAGTCCTTCGGTCAGCTGACCGTGATCGACAACGTGAGCCTGGAGGCCGGCGACGACGAGTTCCTGGTGCTGCTCGGCCCGTCGGGCTGCGGCAAGTCCACCATCCTGCGCATGATCGCGGGGCTTGAGACGGTGACCAGCGGCGAGATCCATCTCGGCGGCAAGCGGGTGGACCAGCTGCCGCCCAGCGACCGCGACATGGCCTTCGTGTTCCAGTCCTACGCGCTCTACCCGCACATGACGGTGCGCCGGAACATCGCCTTCCCGCTGATCATGCGGCAGTTCCGCTGGTGGTTCCACGTCCCCTTCATCGGCGACTACTTCAAGCGCCGCATCGAGAATTCGCCGGAGGTCCGCGGTCTGGTGGAGCGCACCGCCGACACGCTGGCCCTGACCAAGGTGCTGGACCGCCACCCGCGCACCCTGTCGGGCGGCCAGCGCCAGCGCGTGGCGCTCGGCCGCGCCATGGTGCGCGAGCCGTCGGCCTTCCTGATGGACGAGCCGCTGTCGAACCTCGACGCCAAGCTGCGCACCGCCATGCGGGCGGAGATCACCCAGCTCCACCAGCGGGTCGGCGGCAACTTCGTCTACGTCACCCACGACCAGATCGAGGCGATGACCATGGGCACCCGCATCGCGCTGATGCGCGACGGGCACCTCCAGCAATACGGCACCCCGCGCGAGATCTACGAGAAGCCGGCCAACACCTACGTCGCCCGCTTCATCGGCACGCCGCCGATGAACCTGATCGACGCCGAGGTCGAGGGCATGACCGTTCGCATCGGCTCCAGCGTCCTGCCGCTGCCCGACAAGGCCGAGAGGCCGGGCGGCACCAGCCGCATGAAGGTGTGGCTCGGCCTGCGCCCCGGCGCGCTCGCCATCGTGCCGCCGGGCCAGGGCAAGAGCCTGCCGGGCACCGTCACCCTGGTCGAGCATGTGGGGGCGGAATCGCTGATCTCCGTCAAGCTGTCCGGCGTCCACACCGCCCATGACGACGACGGCGGCCTGACCGACGAGGTGATGGTGTCCGTCCCCGGCTACAGCGAGCTGCGCGTCGGCGAGGCGGTCGGGATCGACTGCCTGCTGAAGGATTTCTCGCTGTTCGAGAAGGACAGCGGCGTCCGCGTCGGCGGGCGGGCCGCGGAGGACTTCCTGGCCGGCGGACGCGTCGGCACCATCCGCACGGCGTCCTGACGCCACCAAAACCGACGGCGCCGCGCCTCCATTCCAGATTGGGTGGGCAGGTGCGGCGCCGTTCCCGAACACTACTTTTCAGAAAGCCAAGCCCGCCTCTTTCACAACCGAAGTCTCAAATGTGTCAATAATCGACAATTTGCTACCGCATGAGCCAAAATTCATGCAGTAACCATCCCCATTCTGCGGGGATTTTGTTGTTGCATGACCGCCGATCCCAGCGGAATTAAATGCCGTTCAGCCAAAAGATCGGCAGCGTTCAGAATTTCTTTAATAAATCCCTTTGTTATTGGCCTTCCCGATACGCGACCGCCGCGATGGCGAGAGGGCCAACATGCCGGACACCCTGGACGCCAGCGCTCCGCTTCTGACCATCCCCGATGCCCTGGCCTCCGAAGCGGCGGCGGTGCTGCTGGGCGGCGATGCCGGCGCGCTGAAGGCCGTTCAGGAGAAGCTGGCGGCGGCGCTGACCGGACAGGGCTTGCCGGAAGGCGCCGCGGGCAGCGTGGCGGACGGCTGGATGCGCGACGTCGCCGCGGGGGTCGGCGCCAGCGCCACGCCCGACGACGCCATCGCGCAGGCGAGCCGGATCGCCGCCGGCACCGCGGCGCGCATGGCCCAGGCCGCCCAGGAAACCGCAGCCCTGACCGGGGAGCAGCGTTTGGCCGTCGCCCTGGCCCAGGGGCAGGGAATCGGGCAAGGGTTGGGGTCCGGCGGTGCCGGCGATCCCAAGGCGGCCGCCGACCTGTCGGCGGCGCTGTTCAGCGGTGTGATGGACCCGGCGGCCCGCCCCGCGGGCGCCGCCGACCCCATCGCCGCCCTGTCGCAGGCCTTGGCCGCTCCCCCAACCGCCCCCGCGGCGGCGGACGCCGTTCCCGTCTCGCCGTCCGACAAGCTCGCCGCGGCGCTCGCCTCGGGCGTCGGGGTGCAGGACACGGTGAAGGCGCTCGGCCCCGGTCCGGGCGGTCATTTCGCCGAAGCGCTGGAGCACGCCCTGTCCAGCGGCGCCGACGCCGCCGGCGCCATCGCCGCGGCGCAGGCGCTGAGCGCCACCAGCGAGGTTCAAACCAAATCCGTCGCGGTCGAACAGACCGACGGCGCGCGCCTGCTCGGCGCCCTCGCCGCCGGAAAGACGGACGGGACGGGCGGCGCGCTGGCCGGCACCCCCGCCTTCACCAGTGTCCTGAACGACGCGTTGGCGCAGGGTGCCCAGCCCGACGCGGCGCTCGGCGCCTCGGCCAGGGCGCAGACGGACATGGCGGCCCGGCAGGAGGCCGCCGCCGTTCCCGCGAAGCCGGCGGACGCCCTGGTGGCCTCGCTGTCGTCCGGCCAGAATGTGGCGGCCACGGTCAAGACCTTCGCCGCCGCCGCCGGGCTCGACGGCGCGGCGTCCGGCGGCTTCGGCGAGGCGCTGGGACGGGCCTTGTCCACCGGACAGGAGATGTCCGGCGCCCTGGGGTCGGCCCAGCAGACCGTGTCCACGGCGATGGCCCTGTCGGCGGAAACGGCGAAGGGCGTGAAGAGCGACGGCCTGATCGCCGCGCTCGCCAGCGGGCAGAACGTGCAGCAGGCGGTCCAGGCGCTGGGTGGGTCCGGCGCCGCCTTCAACGCCGCCCTGGGTCAGGCGCTGGCGGACGGGCGGGCGCCCGGACAGGCCCTCGCCACGGCCCGCCAGACGGCGGAGACGGTGCAACAGAACGCCCAGGGCAGCGAGGTTCCGGTTTCCGCCGAGAACAAGGCATTGGCCGATCTCGCCAACCCGCCGCCCGCGGGGGAGCCGGCCAAGGAGGGCGGCGACAAGAACGCCGACAAGGGCAGTGCCGAGGGCAAGCCCGCCGAGCAGGTCGCCGAAGCCCCGGCCGAGGGCAAGGGGGACGGCAAGGAGGAGGGCGGCGAGAAGGGCGGCGGCGAGAAGGACGGCGCCAAGGAAGACGGCGCCAAGGAGGAGGCAAAAGGCGACGCCGGCGAGAAGGCCGCCGCCGACGCCTCCCCCGACACGGCGCCCACGAAGGGCGAGGCGCCCACCGCGCCGGCCAAGTCCAGCATGGGAAGCGAACCCGCGCTCAAAGCGATCAGCTTCGACGCGGCCGGAACCGCCAAGAGCGCCGACGCCGCAGCACCCAGCGCCACGGCTCCGGCGCCATCCACCAGCGCCACGCCCGCCGCCGCCCCGCCGGTCACCAAGGCGCTGACCAGCGACCCCTTCGCCGTCGCCGCGCAGATCCAGCAGCAGGTGGCTCGTGCCATCGAAAGCGCGGCCAACGCGCTGCCCACGACCGTGGCGCCGCCGGCCATCCCCACGGTGCCGCCGGTCGCGGCGCCCACCCTCGCGGCCAGCTTCGACGCGGCGGCCTTCGCGAAGACCCTGGCGATCGCCGAGGGCACCGCGGCCCCGGCCGGTTTCGCCGTCTTCCATCTGATCGAGGCGATGTTTTGGCCCGGCGAGGCCGGCAGCCATGTGATCGGCGTTGCCGTGGTGGCGAACCCGGACTCCCCGTTCGGCGTCTGGCAGTACAGCGTGGATGGCGGCGCGTGGCTGGCGGTGGGCGCGGTCGGCGACGAAGCGGCCCTCGTCCTTCCGGACAGCGCCCTGCTGCGCTTCGTACCGGCCGCCAACTGGAACGGCACCGCCCCGTCGCTCGGTCTGCGGGCGGTGAACAGCGAATGGGCCGACGGGTTCAGCGGCGCCGAGCACCGGCTGTTCACGCTGACCGGCGTCGGCGGAACCACCCCGCTGTCGGCGGACGTCGCCCCGCTGGCGCTGGAGGTGACAGCGGTGAACGGCGCCCCGGTGGCGACCGGCCCTCAGGCGCTGCTGGCCGCCATCGCGGAGGACAGCGCCGATCCGGCGGGCGCCAGCGTGGCGTCGCTGTTCGGCGGGCTGTTCTCCGACCCCACCGACGCGGTGTTCGGCTCCGCCGGCAACGGCTTCGCCGGCGTGGCGGTGGTTGCCAACCCGGCCGACGCCGCCCAGGGGCAATGGCAGTATTGGACCGGCACCGCCTGGATTGCCGTTGGGTCGGTGTCGGACGGCAACGCCCTGCTGCTGTCCGCCGACGCCAAGCTGCGCTTCCTGCCCGCCGCCGACTGGAACGGCGTGCCGCCGAGCCTGACGGTGCGGTTGATCGACGACTCGCAAGGGCTGGTCACCAGCGGAGAGCGGGCGGACGCGACCGTTGCGGGCGGCGACAGCCGCTACAGCCTCGGCACCATCGCCCTGACCACCGCGGTCAGCGCGGTCAACGACGCGCCCGTCGCCACCGGCACGACGGCCACCCTGCCGACCATCGCGGAGGACACCGCCAACCCGGCGGGCACCACCGTCACCACACTCTTCGGCCATCTGTTCTCCGACGCCGCCGACGCGGTGGGCGGCGGGGCGGCGGCCAACGGCTTCGCCGGCGTGGTGGTGGTCGGCAACGCCGCCACCGCGGCGCAAGGAACGTGGCAGTACTGGACCGGCACGGCCTGGGCCAATGTCGGCGCGGCGAGCGACGCCAACGGGCTGCTGCTGGCCGCGAACACGGCGCTGCGCTTCGTTCCCGCCGCCAACTGGAACGGCACCACGCCCGCCCTGACCGTCCGGCTGGTCGAGGACGGTGGCGCGCCGCTGGTCACCGGCGGGCGGGTGGACCTGACCGGCGGCGTCGGCGGCAGCACCGTCTACAGCGCCGGCACCATCGCCCTGACCGGCACCGTCACCCCGGTCAACGACGCGCCGGTCGCCACCGGAACGACCGCTCTCCTGCCGTCCATCGCGGAGGACGCCACCAACCCGGCGGGCGCTACGGTCACCAGCCTGTTCGCCCACCTGTTCTCCGACCCGGCGGACGTGGTGAGCGGCGGGTCCGCCGCCAACACCTTCGCCGGCATCGCCATCGTCGGCAACGCGGCGACGTCGCAAGGCGTCTGGCAATATTGGACGGGCACGGGCTGGACCGCCGTGGGCGCGGTGTCGGACGGCAACGCCCTGCTGCTGGCCGCCGACGCCAAGCTGCGCTTCCTGCCCGCCGCAAACTGGAACGGCACGACGCCGGCTCTGACCGTCCGGCTGATCGACGATTCGCAAGGACCGGTCATCAGCGGCGAACGGGCGGACGCGACCGGTGCTGGTGGCGACAGCCGCTACAGCCTGGGCACCATCGCCCTGACCACGACGGTCGGCGCGGTCAACGACGCCCCCGTGGCGACGGGCGACACGGCCACTCTGCCGACCATCGCAGAGGACACCGCCAACCCCACGGGCACCACCGTCACCGCCCTCTTCGGCCATCTGTTCTCCGACGCCGCCGACGCGGTGAGCGGCGGGTCGGCGGCCAACGGCTTCGCCGGCGTGGTGGTGGTCGGCAACGCCGCCACCGCGGCGCAAGGAACGTGGCAGTACTGGACCGGCACGGCCTGGGCCAATGTCGGCGCGGCGAGCGACGCCAACGGGCTACTGCTGGCCGCGAACACGGCGCTGCGCTTCGTTCCCGCCGCCAACTGGAACGGCACCACCCCGGCCCTGATCGTCCGGCTGGTCGAGGATGGCGGTGCGCCACTGGTCACCGGCGGGCGGGTGGACCTGACCAGTGGCGTCGGGGGCAGCACCGTCTACAGCGCCGGCACCATCGCCCTGACCGGCACCGTCACGCCAGTCAACGACGCGCCGGTCGTCACCGGAACGACTGCCACCCTGCCGACGATCGCGGAAGACACCGCCAACCCGGCGGGCGCCACGGTCACCAGCCTGTTCGCCCACCTGTTCTCCGACCCGGCGGACGCCGTGGCTGGCGGTTCCGCCGCCAACAGTTTCGCCGGCATCGCCATCGTCGGCAACGCCGTGACCGCGCAAGGCGTCTGGCAATACTGGACCGGCACGGGCTGGGCCGCCGTGGGGGCGGCTTCGGACGGCAACGCCCTGCTGCTGTCCGCCAACACGGCGTTGCGCTTCGTTCCCGCCGCCAACTGGAACGGCACGACGCCGGCCCTGACCGTCCGGCTGGTCGACGATTCCCAAGGGGCCGTGACCAGCGGCGGGCGGGTCGTCCTGGCGAGCGTGGGCGGCGACAGCCGCTACAGCGCCGGCACCGTCGCCCTGACCACCTCGGTCACCCCCGTCAACGACGCTCCCGTCGCCACCGGCACGGCGGCCACCCTGCCGACCGTCGCCGAGGACACCGCCAACCCGGCGGGCGCCAGCGTCTCCAGCCTGTTCGGTCACCTGTTCTCCGACGCCGCCGACGCGGTGAGCGGCGGGTCGGCGGCCGACACGCTGGCCGGCGTGGTGGTGATCGGCAATGCCGCCACCGCGGCGCAAGGGGCGTGGCAGTACTGGACCGGCGGCGGCTGGGCCGACATCGGCGCGGTCGGCGGCGGCAACGGCCTGCTGCTGGCGGCGAACACGGCGCTGCGCTTCGTTCCCGCCGCCAACTGGAACGGCACCACCCCGGCCCTGACCGTCCGGCTGGTCGACACGTCGCAGGGTCCGGTCGCCAGCGGCGAACGGATCGACGCGACGAGCGTCGGCGGGGACACCCGCTTCAGCGCCGGGACCATCGCCCTGACCGGCACCGTCGCTCCCGTCAACGACGCCCCGGTGGCGACGGGCACGACGGCGACCCTGCCGACCATCGCCGAGGACACCGTCAACCCGACGGGCACCAGCGTCACCGCCCTGTTTGGCCATTTGTTCTCCGATCCCGCGGACGCCGTTGCGGGCGGCTCCGCCGCCAACGGCTTCGCCGGTGTCGCCATCGTCGGCAACGCGGCGACCGCCGGGCAGGGCGTCTGGCAATACTGGTCCGGCTCCGCCTGGATCACCATGGGCGCGGTGGCGGAGGGGGCGGCACTGGTCGTCGCCGCCAGCGCGATACTGCGCTTCGTTCCCGCCGCCGACTGGAACGGCACCACCCCGGCCCTGACCGTCCGCCTGATCGAGGACGGCGGCGCGCCCGTCGTCACCGGCGGCCGCGTGGACCTGACGGCCGGCGTCGGCGGCAGCACCGTCTACAGCGCCGACACCATCGCCCTCACCGGAACCGTCACCCCCGTCAACGACGCGCCGCAGATCACCGCCGGCACGACGGCGCTGGCGACGGTGAAGGGCGTGGCGGTGGCGGTCACCGGCCTGTCGGTGTCCGACGTCGACGCCGGCGCGCTGCCGATGCTGGTCACGCTGACCGCCGGCCACGGCACGCTGACCCTGGCCAGTGCCGGGTGGGACGCCGTCGTCACCGGCAACGGAACGGACAGCGTCACCATCCGCGCGACGCTCGCCACCATCAACGGGCTGCTCGGCGCCGCCAACGGGCTCCTCTACACGGCCAGTTCCTACACCGGCGCCGACGCCATCCGGATCGTCGTGAACGATCTCGGCAACGGCGGGGCCGGCGGGCCGCTGACCGCGACCGCCACCATCGGCGTCACCGTGGCGCCGCCGAACGCCTCCCCCGTCCTGATCGACACCAACCTCGACGTCACCGTGGCGGCGGAGGCCCTGGCCGCCCCGACCGCCGGCGCGGTGGGCTTCGCGGTGTCCAAGCTGGTCGGGCTGAACGGCAGCGGCCCGGCGAACGTCACCGACGCCGACGCGGGCGCCGTCACCGGCATCGCCCTGACCGGCGCCAACGAGAGCTATGGCCGCTGGTGGTTCTCCACCGACAACGGCGCCACCTGGAGCCTCGTCGGCGCGGTCAACGACAGCGATTCCGCCCTCCTGCTGCGCACCACCGACCGGCTCTACTTCCAGCCCAACGCCGCGGTGCCGGCCACCGTCAACGGCGCCCTGACCATCCGCGCCTGGGACCAGACGACGGGCAGCGCCGGCTCCAAGGTCGCCGTCACCCTCGGCGCCGGCAGCGCCTTCTCCGCCGCGACGGACACCGTCACCCTGCATCCCGGCGTGCTGATTCCCAACGGCTCCTTCGACAAGGGGCTGACCGGCTGGAACTACACCGGCGGCGCCACCGTGGGTGCCACCGGCGACGGGCATGAGGGCACCCTGACCTCCGCGGGCGGGCGGACGCCGACGCAGCTCGAGGACTTCCTCGGCATCGCCCACGGCTCCATCGCCGCGGCGACGGGGACCGTCCCGTCCTTCGGCCACGCGATGAAGCTGGCCAGCACCGTCACGGTGACGAAGGACACGACGCTGACCTTCGACTGGACCTTCATCTTCTCCGACCCCGGCTATCACGACTTCGCCTTCGTCAGCGTCAACGGCGTGGTCACGCTGCTCGCCAAGGAGGCGAGCGCCAGCGGCACATTCAGCGTGGTGATCCCCGCCAACACCACCCTGTCGCTGGGCTTCGGCACTTCCGACACCAGCGACAACAGCGTCAACCCGGTCCTGCGCGTCGACAACGTCAAGCTGACCACCGTCGCCAGCGACCCCATCGTCCTGGACATGGCCGGCGACGGGCTGGCCCTGCGGGCGCTGACCGACGGCGTCCTGTTCGACGTCAGCGGCGACGGCGTGGCCGACCGGACCGGCTGGGTCGGCAAGGGCAACGCCCTGCTGGTCCGCGACGACAACCAAAACGGGCAAATCGACGACGGGCGCGAGCTGGTGTCGGAGCATTTCGGAAAAGGCTTCAACAGCAGCCTGGAGGCGCTCGCCTCGCTCGACACCAACCATGACGGGCGCATCGACGCCGCGGACGAGAGCTTCGCCACGCTCCAGGTCTGGCAGGACGCCGACGGCGACGGGGTGAGCCAGCCGGGCGAACTGCGCACGCTGGCCGAGGCCGGAATCCTCTCCATCGCCACCTCGGCGACCCCGACCGACACGACGCTGGCCGGCAACCAGATCCTCGGCACCACCAGCATGACCATGGCCGATGGCGGCAGCCGTCTGGTGGCCGGCGTCGCCTTCGAGGCGCAGGCCACCGCCGCGGCGCAACTGCACAGCCAGCCGCTGGCCGCGTCGCCGTCGCCGTCGCCGCAGGCCGATCACGGAGGCTTCGACTACACGGCGCTTCTCTCCTCCGGCCTGGGCCTGCCGGATAACGTTCCGGTTGTGCAGAACGGCCTGGATGCGCACACCGGAGACTGGGCGATGGCGCTTCACACCGCGGACACACACCACGTCACAACCCATGCATCGACGATTGTGCCGGTCGCAGAAAATTCATGAGCGACTGACAGAATTCGTCGCATTTTTAGGTATTTGGATACTGTTTTGTCCTAAATGAGTATGAGAGTTCTCGACTAAGATCATCATCGCCGTAAGCCGAACGGCTTAAGACATGCGGCGATCTCCAGGACCCTCATGCACAAGTTTTGTCTTATCGCCACGGTTGCGCTTCCGCTCCTGACCGGAGCGCCACAACCCTTGATTGCATCTCCGCGCGACGAGGTGGTGGCGCTGATCGGCAAGGCGACGGAGACCCACGACCGCCTGCGCGGGGCGGAGGCCGCCGCCGACGGGGCGCGCAACGCCCTGCGGGTCAGCCACGGCGGCTGGTTCCCGACGCTGAGCCTGTCGGCCAACGGCGGACGCGAAAGCACGACCAAGCCCGCCGGCCTGCCCAACACGGACATGAACGCCTCGCAGTTTTCGGCGCGGGCGACGCAGCTGATCTGGGACTTCGACGCGACCAACGCCGATATCCGGCGCGCCCAGGTGACGCTGGTCCGCGCCGACATCGCGGTGGAACGCACCCGGCAGGAGTTGCTGGTGGAGGGCCTCACCGCCTACGCCGGCCTCGTCCGCGCCCACCAGCTGCTCGCCTTCGCGCGCCAGTCCGAGGACAACATCCGCCGCCAGACCGGGCTGGAGGAGGTGCGGCTTCAGGAGGGCTTCGGCTTCTCCACCGATGTTCTCCAGGCCAAGAGCCAGCTCGCCGGCGCCCAGGCGCGCCGCGTCGCGGCGGAGGAGGCGACGCAGAACGCGCAGAGCCGCTTCCAGGCCTTCTTCGGCCATGTCCCCTTCCAGGTCAGCAACGCCCAGGTCCTGGCGATGACGCGCGCCGGCCTGCCCGTCTCGATGGACGCGGCGGTGGAGGAGGCGCGCCGCCACAACCCGCGCCTCCAGGAATTGGCCCTGACCACCGCGGCGGCGCAGGAGGCGGTGACCTCGGTGCGCGGCCGCACCCTCTACCCGCGGATCGACGGCTTCGTGGAACACAACATCAAGCGCGACGTCGCCGGCCAGTCCGGGCGGCAGAACGAGCTGCTGTTCAAGCTCCAGGTCAC
Source organism: Azospirillum sp. TSH58 (assembly GCF_003119115.1). Lineage (NCBI taxonomy): Bacteria > Pseudomonadati > Pseudomonadota > Alphaproteobacteria > Rhodospirillales > Azospirillaceae > Azospirillum > Azospirillum sp. TSH58. The sequence goes on along the minus strand of NZ_CP022367.1, from coordinate 1,170,721 downwards.
CTTCTCGCTGAACACCGGCCTGACCGCGCTCAACAGCATCCGGCTGGCCGAGGCCGACCTGCGGGCTGCCGACGCCACCTGGGCCGACCAGGAGCGCACGGTGCTGGAGACCGTCCGCAACAGCTGGAACCGCCTGGAAAGCGCCCGCGCCCAGGTGCAGCTCCTCAACGATCAGGCGAGCCTCGCCGCCGGCTTCCTCGACGTGGCGCGGTCGGAGCGCGAGCTGGGCACGCGGTCGCTGATCGACATCCTGTCGGGCGAGACGACGCTGATCAACGCGCGCAGCGACGCCGCGGCGGCGGAGACGGAGCTGGTGCTGGCCGGCTACCGCCTGCTCGCCGCCATGGGCCGGCTGAACGCCACCGACATCCAGACCAAGCCGATGCCGAAGCTGGCCCCCATGGGCCGCGGCGCTTTCCGCGACCAAGGCGGGCGCGATCCAGGCCGGCGCGGTACGGGAGACCAGCGATGAGCGGCGGCGCCATCGGTCTGCTGGTGCTGCGGCTGCGCGCCAACCTGCGGCTGACCGCCCGCGTCTTCGCGGCGTCGCTGGCGGCGAACCTGCTCGGGCTGGCCTCGTCCTTCTACACGATGCTGGTGCTGAACCGGTACGTGACGCACGGCGTCGACTCCACGCTGGCGGCGCTGACCGTCGGCGTCGTCCTGTCCATCGCCTTCGAGCATCTGTTCCGCCACGTCCGGCTGGGCATCGCCGGGCGCATCGGGCGCGCCGAGCACGAGCGCCTGACCACCGGGGCCTTCGGCATCCTGATGACCGCGCGCAGCGGCGCCGGATCGGCGGAGGGCGACGCGACGCGGCGGGAGGCGCTGCGGGCGCCGGAGCAGATCGATTCCGCGCTCGGCTCCGCCAATCTGGCGACGCTGTTCGACCTGCCCTTCGCGCTCGGCTTCATCCTCGTGGTGGCGCTGATCTCCTGGCCGCTGGCGGCGATCTGCCTCGTCTTCACGCTGCTGGCCATCGCCGCCGGGCTGCTGGCCCAGGCGGACATGCGGGCGGTCGGGCGCGACCTCGCCCAGGCCGGCGCCGACGCCCAGGGGCTGGTCACCACCGCCATCGTCGGGCGCGACGCGGTCGCCCTGTTCGGCGGCGCCAAGCCGCTCCTCGGCGACTGGCAGCGCGCGGCCAAAGCCCTGCGCCTGTTCCGCGAGCGCATGTCGATGCGCCAGGGCCGCGCCCAGTCGGCGGCGCAGAGCCTCCAGGCGCTCCAGGGTGTGGCGGTCATCGCCACCGGCGCCGTTCTGGTGGTGCGGGGCGAGCTGGATGTCGGGTCGCTGATCGGCATCAACCTGCTGGTCGGCCGCGCGCTGGCCCCCTTCACCCGGCTGGCCCAGATCGGCGAGTCCCTGGCGATGGCCCGGCAGGCGCAGGCCCGGCTGGAGCAGTTCGCCCGCACCGCGGTCGAGCCGACCGGCGGCACCAGCCTGCCCCGCTACGCCGGCACGCTGGAGCTGCGCGACCTTACCTTCACCCCGCCGGGCGGCGTCACGCCGCTGCTGCGCCGCCTCAGCCTGTCGGTGCCCGCCGGCAACATCCTGGTGCTGAAGGGCCGCAACGGCTCCGGCAAATCGACGCTGATCCGCCTGATCGCCGGTCTGGCCGACCCGCAGGAAGGCGCCGTGCTGGCCGACGGGGTGGACATCCGCAAGTTCGCCCCCTCCTGGTGGCGCCAGCAGATCGGGCTGCTGCCGCAGGAGCCGGTGTTCCTCAACCGCACGATCCGCGAGAACCTGCTGCTCGCCAACCCGCGCCTGTCGGAGACGGAGCTTCACGCCGTCCTGCACCGCGCCGGGGCCGACCGCACGGTGGCCGACTGCGCCCAGGGCCTCGACACGCCGCTGCGCAACTTCGGCCACGAGCTGCCGACCGGCCATCGCCGCCGGCTGGCGCTGGCCCGCGCCCTGGCGGTCGGCGGGCGGCTGATCCTGCTCGACGAGCCGACCGACGGGCTGGACTCCGAGGGCACCGCCACCGTCTACCGCACGCTGATCGAGCTGGCGCGCAGCGGCCACACGGTGATCATCGCCTCCCACGACCCGCGCATCCTCCAGGGCGCCTCCCTGGTGCTCGACCTCGATCAACCGAACAGCACCGTGGCCGCCCGCGAAGCGGCGGGGCTGGTGACGCCATGAAGCCGCTACCCCTGCTGACCCGCAAGCCCGCCGCCGGCCCGGCCCCGTCCGCGACGCCTCCCATCCCGACGGGCATCCCGGCCGCCCTCCCGGCCGCCCTGATCGGAACGCAGCCCACGGACACCGAAAGCCGCTTCGGCGACGGCCTGTTCGCGGTCGGCATCGCCGCCTTCCTCGCCGCACTCGGCTGGGCGGCCATCGCCGAGCTGAACGTCTCCAGCAGCGCGCCCGGCGACGTGGTGCCGCTGTCCTACAACCAGTCGGTCCAGCATTTCGAGGGCGGCATCGTCCGCGACATCCTGGTGCAGGAAGGCGATTCGGTCACCGCGGGGCAGGTGTTGGTCGAGCTGGACCAGACCAAAATCCGCGCCGACCTGGAGGAGTTGAAGCTCCGTCTCGGCTCGCTGTCCGCCGACACCGCGCGGCTGGAGGCGGAGGTCGGGCGCCGCGAGGCCATCGTCTTCCCCGAGCGGCTGCTGCGCGAGCGGCCCGATCTGGTGGCGCAGACCCGCGACCTGTTCCGCGCCCGCCGCGACCGGCTGGCCTCCGACCTCGACATCCAGCGCCAGGACATCGCCCAGCGCGAGCAGCAGGTGGCCGCCGTGCGGGCGCGCATCGGCGGCTCCCAAGTGGCGCAGGGCCTGATCCGCGAGCAGCTCTCCATCAGCGAGACCCTGCTGAAGCGCGAGATCACCAACCGCATGAAGCATCTGGAGCTGCTGCGCGACGACGCCCGCGTCAGCAGCGCCATCGCCGAGGACCGCGCCACCCTCGCCCAGGCCGAGGCGGCGCTGGCCGAGGCGCGCAGCAAGCTGGTGTGGATCGGCCGCAAATACGAGGAGGAGAGTCGCAACGCCCTCGACGAGGCCCGCCGCAACCACGACGAGCTGTCGCAGCGGCTGACCCGCTACCAGGACAGCCTGGACCGCAGCAGCCTGCGGGCGCCGATGGACGGCATCGTCAAGACGCTGGCCGTCTCCACCAAGGGCGCCGTGGTCAAGGCCGGCGAGACGGTGGTGGAGCTGGTGCCGCGCGACGGCAAGCTGGTGGTGGACGCCCGCCTGCCGGTGCAGGACATCGGCTATGTCCGCCCCGACCAGCCGGTGGTGGTGACTCTGGCCGGCGGCGACGCCTCCCGCTTCGGCCACATCGAGGGGCGGGTGCGGACGATCAGCCCCGACACGCTGCTCGATGCCAACAAGCAGTCCTACTACAAGGTCCGCGTCGAGCTGCCGGTGACCCGCTTCGACTACGGCGGCAAGACCTACGAGCTGTTCCCCGGCGTGCGCGTGACCTGCAGCATCCTGACCGGGCGGCGCACGATCCTCGACTATGTGTTCTCGCCGGTCCTCAACGGCCTCCAGCACGCGATGCAGGAGCAATGAGGATGCGCGCGCCGATCGCTGTTTCCCCTCTCCCCCCTGGGGAGAGGGTCAGGGTGAGGGGGTTGCGCGTGTGCCGGATGCACCGCCACGCGCAACCCCCTCACCGGCCCTCCGGGCCACCCTCTCCCCAGGGGGGAGAGGGTTATTTCCACCCCGACACGGACCGCCCGAGGCCCACCCCATGCTGAGCTCGCTCCAGCCCCGCTCCCCGCCGCCGCTGCGCTGGTCGCACCTGACCAAGAAGGCGCGCTTCGCGCTGATCCTGGCGGCGGCGATGCTCGTCACCGTGCTGGTCTCCCTGGTCGTCCGCGCCGGCTTCCTCGGCGACAGCGCGCGCGAGCCGCTGACCGTCGCCGTCGTCGGGCCGCTCAGCGGGCCGGACGCAGCGCTCGGGCTGGCGCTGCGCAAGGGGGCGGCGCTGCGCGCCGACACGATCAACGCGGCGGGCGGCATCGCCGGCCGTCCCGTGGTGGTCAGGCCCTTCGACGACGAGGGCGACAAGGGCAAGTCGCTGGAGATCGCCCGGCGCGTCTCCAACGATCCCTCCGTCCTCGCGGTGATCGGCCACACGCCGGACGCCACCGACAGCGCGACGGCGATCTACGCCCAGCGCCAGATCCCGCTGATCGCCCCGCGCCCGCTGGTCCGCCCGGCGGACGCCGCGCCCAGCCCCTGGCTGTTCAGCATCACGCTGGACCGCACGCACGAGACGCGCTTCCTCGCCAACTACGTGCGCAACGTGGTGGGCGAGCCGACCGTCGCCATCGTCCGCGAGGACAGCGAGCAGGCGGCGGCCCAGGCCGGGCAGTTCGACGCGATCCTCCAGCGCTTCGGGACCCGGCTGGTCGGCCAGTGGACCTTCGCGCCGGGACGTGGCGGTGCGTCCGCCCTGCCGGCGCTGGCCCAGGCGGTGAAGGAGAAGATGCCGACGGGCGCCGTCGTCGTCATCGGGTCGGCGGTGGATAGCGCGCGGGCGGTGGTGGCGCTGCGCGACGCCGGGGTGCGCAACCTGATCGCCGGCAGCTCGGAGATGGCCACCTCGGCCTTCCGCACCGAGATCGTCGCCCAGGCGCAGGCCAACCCCAAGGCGCTGACTCCGGAGGCCTACGGCCACGGCCTGCTGGTGTCCTCGCCCGTTCTGTTCGACACGGCCAACGAGCGGGCGCAGCGCTTCTACGGCCAGTATGTGAAGCGCTTCAACGCGGTGCCCGACTGGGCGGCGGCGCTGGGCGCCGACGGCGTGGACCTGATCGCCGGCGCGATCGCCAGAACGAATGTCACCACCGGCAAGCCGGACGGCGAGGCGCTGCGCCGCGCCATCGCCGACCACGACCGGGCCGAGACCGCCTTCCAGGGCACGGTCGGCACCTGGACCTTCGACAATCGCGGACAGGCGACCCTGCCGGTGATGATGGCCTCCTACAACGGCCTGAACCCGGTGGCGGCGCTGACCCAGCTCCAGCCGATCCGCGAGGCCGGAGTCTCCAACTTCCTGGAGGAGGTCACCAGGGGCCGCGCGCTCTATGTCAACGACCGCTTCATGTACAAGACGGACGTCATCTACACCGGCGTCCAGCTCCATGAGATCCGCGACCTCAATCCGGACGCCAACGAGGCGACGCTGAACCTGACGATCTGGTTCCGCTACCGCGGCGCCTTCAACCCGGCGGACGTCGTCTTCACCAACGCGGTCAAGCCGGTCGAGCTGGGCAAGCCCTACCGCGAGGAGCGCGGCGAGGTCACCACCTACGTCGCCTACCGGATCGAGGGGCGCTTCGCGCTGAACGTCTTCGACCAGCGCCCGCCCTACGGCAGCCAGACGGTCGGCGTCAGCTTCCGCCACCGGACGCAGAACCGCAACACGGTGATGTTCGTCACCGACGTGCTCGGCATGTCGCTGGTCGACACCAATGACTTCGTGGAGAAGCTGAAGGCGATGGCCGCGGCGGAGACCGCGTCCGCCGCCGATCCCGGCCTCGCCGACCGCTTCCGCCGCGCGCTGGAGGGCGAGAGCGAAAGCTCCACCCTGCTCGACCAGCTCCGCGCCAAGCGGGTGCTGGCGCCGTCGCCCGGCTGGCGCCTGTCGCGCGCCTGGATCTCGCAGGACGTCGCCTCGGTCGGCAGCGAGGGCGATCCCAACTATGTCGGCTTCGGGCGCCCGCAGCCGGACTTCTCGCGCGTCGATTTCGGCGTGGTCGCCACCCCGGACTCCCCGGCGGCGCGCGACTTCATCCACCGCGACTTCTTCGTCTACATCGCCATCTTCAGCGCCGTGCTGGCGGTCTTCGCCGCCTTCATGGACCGCCGCGACCGCGGCCAGTTCTGGAAGATCCAGACGCTGTTCATGCGCATCCTGTCCTGGCCGCTGCTGCTGATGTCCGTCGGCAACATCGTGCTGGACCAGGCGGTGGCGACGCTGCCGCCGAGCGGGATCGCCATGGTGGTGAACGGCGTCAACGTGCTGTGGTGGATCGTGCCGGCCATCCTGGTCGACCGCACGCTGGAGCGCTTCGTCTGGACCCCGCTGGAGATCCGCACCCAGCGCAAGATCCCCGGCATCGTCCGCCGCTTCTCCACCCTGATCGTCTTCGGCTTCGCCGGCTGCGGCATCATCGCCTTCGTGCTGAAGCAGCCGATCACCAGCCTGCTCGCCGCCTCCGGCCTCGTCGGCATGGTCATCGGCCTCGCCATCCAGGCCAACATCGCCAACGTCTTCTCCGGCATCGTCCTGAACATCGAGCGTCCGTTCCAGATCGGCGACAGCATCCAGATCACCGATCTGGTGCGCGGCGTCGTGGTGGACATGACGTGGCGCACGGTGCGGATCCGCAACGTCGCCGGCTTCATCGTCGCCATGCCCAACGCCAAGGTGTCGGAGGCGACCGTCATCAATTTCAGCGCGGTCGACCGGGTGTCGATGAAGCTGGAATACTACGCCGACGCCCGTCACGACCCCGGCCGGATGGGCGGCCTGCTGACCACCGCCCTGCAGAACGCCGACAAGGTGATGCCCAGCGCCACCGGCGGCCCGCCCTTCGTCCGCTACGACGGCATTCGCGGCGTCAACGGCCAGTGGCTGTGCAAGTACAACCTGTTCTTCTGGGTCGAGGACTACGACGCCAGCTTCGTCGTGCCGGAGCTGGTCTGGCGGTCCGTCTACCGGACGCTGGCCGAGGCCGGCATCGAGCCGACCCCGCCCGACCTGATGGAGGCCGCCGGCCCCGCCGCCGCGGTCAACGCCCAGCGCAAGGCGATCCCGGCATGAGCAGGAACATTCCGATGATGCGAACCCTGATCGCCGCGGCGGCGCTGCTGCCGGTCCTGCTCGCCGGAACGGGCTGCGCGCCGCTCGGCAGCGACCGCCCCGGTGCGATCCTGGAGAAGGTGGCCGACGGCGACTACGACGTCGGCATCCGCTACCCCGCCAAGCGCGCCCGCTACGTGATGATCGTCGAGGAGGACGAGGACGGCTTCGTCGTGACCAACCGTCCCGCCGGTGCCCGCGAGGTGGACACCGCCCCGGCACCGGTGGCGGCGCAGCCGCAGCGCAACGACCGCGTGCTCGCCCCCTGCGCCGAGGCGACCGGCAACTGGTACCGCCACACCCCGGCGGGCTACGTCTGCGTCGGCCAGTCGGCGTCCGGCACGGGTGGCTGAGATGAAGCGCTTGGCCATGCTCCTCGCCCTGACGCTCGCCGGCTGCGCCGCGGGCACGCCCGCCCCCGGCACGGGACGCGCCGACGCGCCGGTGCTCCGCATCGTTGCCGAGCCCGACGCCAACGGCCGCCGCCCGGTCGCCGTCGACGTGGTGCGGGTGGCCGACCCGGCGCTGGCCGGACGTCTCGCCGGGCTCGACGCCGCGGGCTGGTTCCGCGACCGCGAGGCGTTGAGCGCCGAGGCCGGAAGCCGGATCGCCATCGCCTCGTGGGAGATGGTGCCGGGCCAGAGCGTGCTCCTGCACAGCCTGCCGCCCTTCGCCCCATCCGCCGCCACCCCGCCCCGAACCCTCGTCTACGCGCTGTACGGCGCGCCCGGCGCCCACCGGCAGACGCTGGACGGCGCCGGCGCCCTGGACGTGCGGCTGGGACGGGAAAGCTTCACCGTGGCTCCGTTGACGGAGGGAACGCCGTGACCGCCCAACTCGCCCAGGCCCACTCCGCCCCGGCACCGAAGACGGCGTCTTCGGGAGCCAAGCCCGCCGGCATCCTGGCCCTGTTCCGCGCCTTCCAGGAGGATCTGCTCGCCGGCTGCGCCGACGCGCAGGCCCCGGCGGGGACGGTGGCCGACCGGCTGACCGCCACGCTCCATGGGATGAGCGGCGCCGCCGTCTCCCAAGGGCCGGGCGCGCACGGCACGGTGGTCAAGGCGGTCTTCGCCATGGCCATGCTGGCCGACCGCGCGCTGGCCCAGACGCGGCCCGCCGACGCCGTGGTCTCCAGCCGCCTGTTCGGCGCGAACGCCACGCTGCAGACCCTGTTCGTGCAGGCCGACGATCTGATCCGCCAGGGCGCCAAGGCCGACCGCGGGCTGGCCGCCGTCTATCTCGCGGCGCTGGCGCTGGGCTTTCCCGACGACGCCCAGGCGACCGCCCGCCGCCCCGCCCTGCACCGCATCGTCGTCGGCGAGCGCGCCGCGGCCAGCCATCCCAGCCCGCGCGCCTGCGAACCGACGGACGGCGCCGTGCCCGGCTACCTCGCGCCGTCCGCCCGGCGCTGGTGGTGGGCGGTCGGCGGGACCGCCGTGCTGTTCCTCGTGGTTTCGCACCTGCTGTGGGCCGGCGCCGTCGGCGGCATCCAACGCGATCTGAGCGGCGCCCGCGCCGCGGTCGAGGACATGGGGCTGTCATGGTCCTACTGATGCTCACGCTGGAGCTGGTGCTTTCCACCATCGGCTCCGCCATCGTCTATCTGCTGTCCTTCGCCGTCACGCTGGCGCCCTACGCGCTGCTGGCGCTGCCGCTCTACATCTTCTACCGCCTCGGCCGGATGGTCTGGCCGACGCTGCGCGGCTGGCGGCGCAAGCCCGCCGTGAAGGCCGCCGCCGGAAGGAAGGCGCCCCCGCGCCGGGCCGCCCCGCCGGCACCGCTGCGCGTCCGCGCCGAGGCGCCTCCCCCCACGAAGGCCGCCGCCAACGCGCCGCCCAACGCCCGCATCTATGGCGAGGGGATGGACATCCTGACGCGGCAGATGCGCGGCCCCCTGCGCCGTGGCGACATTCCCTGGTTCCTGGCCTTCGGCGTCGGCGGCCCGGCCCTGCTCGCCACCGACCCGACCCATGTCCGCTGGCCCGAGGACGGCAACGGCGAGAACGGCTGCTGGTGGTTCTGCGAAGGTGCCGCGATCCTGCACGCGGGCGCCGACTCCGCCGACGGCTCCCGGCTGGGCGCGTCCTGGCCGGCGCTGGTCGCGGCGATGCGCAAGCGGCCGATGCGCCGCCCGCTGGACGGCGTCCTGCTGATGGTCGGCGCCGACGAGCTGCGCGCCGCCGCCGAACGGCCCGGACCCCGCGACGCGCTGGCCAAGCGGGGCGCCGCCCTGCGGGAACGTCTGCGGACGCTGCGCGACGACGTCGGCGTGGTCGGCCCGGTGCATGTGGTCGTGGTCCGCGCCGAGGCCCTGGACGGATTCACCGACCTCTGCGCCGCCGTGCCCTCCGCCCTGCTGGACGGCGTGCTGGGATGGACCAACCCGCAGGACTGGGCCAAGCCCTTCGAGCCGCGCCGCATCGACGAGGCGTTCGAGGCCATCGCCGCCGACATCGCCGTGCTGGAGGCTGACGCCTTCGCCGCCGGCACCGCCGGGGTGCGGCTGCCGCTGCTGCCGGCATCCCTGGACACGCTGCGCCATCCGCTGGCGCTGTTCCTCGACGGCGCCCTGGGAGGAGACGACCAGAGTGAGCCCTTCCCGCTGCGCGGAATAGCCCTGACCGGCGCTTACGCCCCGGCCACCGGCGGGCGCCGCCCGGTCTTCGCGCGCGACCTGCTGCCGGGCCGGGCCTTCGCCGAGGCCGGCTACGGGCGGCCGTCCGACGCCGCCTACCAGCAGGCCCACAAGCGCCGCCGGATGGCCCAGGCCGCGCTCGCCGCCTCGGTCGCCGGCCTGTCGGTCGCCGCGTGGCAGGGGGTGTCCGGCGTGGCCGCCGGCAGCCCGCCGGTCGCCGCCGCCACCGCCGACCTGCGCCGGGCGCTGCTGGCGCGCGACGCCGTCACCGACGGGGCTCTGGCCGGTCGGGTGATCGCCGCCACGGCGGTGATGGAGCGCAGTCCTCTCGCCACGCCGCTGCTGCCGACCTCGCTGTTCAGCGGCTTCGACGAGGACAAGAAGCGGCTCGCCTCCGTCACGCTGCGCCGCTCGGTGCTGCGGCCGATCCGCGACGCCCTGCTGCCCAGCGCCACCATGGCCGAGCTGCCGCCGGTCGCCAACCCGCAGCGCGTGGAGGACCTTCCGGCCTTCCGCCGGCTCGCCGAGCAGCTCGACCGCATCGGCGGGCGGCGCGACGCGCTGGAACGCTACGACCGCTTCCGCCGCAACAGCGGCTTCGACGAGCTGAACGCGCTGGCCGAGAGCGTCTACGGCGCCGTTCCCCGGTCGCCGATGACGGCGACGGACGGCTACATCACGCGCATCGCCGCCGGCGCCGACCTGCCCAACCTGGACGCCCGGACCATCGCCGCGGCGGTGCGCGCGGAGTCGGTGCAGCTCGCCGCCCCGCTGGCCGAGGAGCTGTACGGCCGCAACCCGCTCCGCCAGCGCGCCGAGGCCCTGGCCGAACGGCTGCGCGGCCTGCCGGAGACACCCACCGCCGAGGATGTGGATGCCGTCCGCCGCCTGACCGGTGCCGTCGCCGAGAGCGTCGCCTGGCCCATCGCCGGCGCCTTGCAGGAGCCCGCCCGCGGCTTGCCCGACGCGATCCGCGTGATGCTCCAGAAGGCGGCCATCGCCGATCTGCCGGGGCGCGACACCACCGACCGCATCACCGAGGCCCTGTCCACCGCCGCGACCGGTGCCCGCGCCGCCGTCCTGGCTCTGGACGCGCCGCAGACCGGCGCCCTGTTCGCGGTGGGCGATGGCGGCGCCCTGGTCCTGAACCCGGCGGTGACCGCGCTGCCGGACGCCCTGGCCGCGGCCCTGCCCGCGACGGTTCCCGATGCTCCGCCAGCGGAGGCGGCCAAGCCGGCGGAACCGAAGCCGGAGCAGACCAAGACAGAGCAGGCCAAGACAGAGCAGGCCAAGACAGAGCAGGCCAAGCCGGCCGAAGCCAAGCCTGCCGAAGCCAAATCCGTCATGCCCGAAGCGGAGCCGGCCAAGCCGGTCGCGGCGGCACCCCCGCCTCCCCCGCGCCCGGCGCCGGAACCCGCGGCCCTGCCGCCCGCCGTCGTGGAGCTGCCGGCCGTCGTCGCGCATCTGCCGATCCCGCCCCGAATGCCGGCGGAGGCCCCGGTTCCGGACGGCGACCTCGCCCTGTCGAAGCTGTCCACCGCCTTCGCGCAGACCCTCGCCGGGCGCTTCCCCTTCGTCGGCACGGATCAATCCCGCGGCGCGCCCGACGCCGACCCGCAGGACGTCCGCCGCTTCTTCCGACAGCTCGACGAGCACCGGGCCGCGGTGATGCGGACCGCGACCCCCGAGGTCGCCGCCTTCATGGAGCGGATGGAGGCCGCCCGCCCCCTGCTGGAGGCCATCGCGCGCCCGTCGCCGGTCAGCGTCCGCCTCACCTACGGCGCCAACCGCGCGCAGGAGGTCGGGGCGGAGCACATCATCGACTGGTCGGTGCGTTCCGGCGCCAGCGCGGTGGGCGCCTCGGCCAACGGCGGAACGCTCGCCTGGACGCCGGGCCAGCCCGTCCTGCTGAGCGCCCGCTGGGCCGCCGGGTCGCCCTTCCGTCCGAAGGGTGCGCCGGCGGGAGGAACCGCCGCGGCGACCGGCGACACCACCACCCTGGCGGAGCGCGGGCCATGGGCGCTGCTGCGCCTTCTGAAAGGCCACGCTCCGTCGTCGTCGCGGGATGGCCTGCTGCTGCGCGTGGCCCTGCCCACGCAGACCATCGACGGCGAGCCGGTGCGCGACACCGTCCTGGTGCTGGGTGCGGCGGTCAGCGCCGGCGCGCGCAGCGAGCTTCCGGCGCGCGCCCTCGACCTGCCGGTCCGCTTCCCGCAAAGGTAGCGGACCTTAATACACAAAGAAAAGCTCATGATGAACTTTGTTACAATTCGTAGAAAGATGACGCACCTTCCGACAAAAACACCGACGGTGATCATAGGCATTTAATGCGTTGTTAAGTACTGAAAATGTATCAAGTCGTTGGGACGTATTGGATCGTTGGGTAGTCATTCTCTGCTCGACGACAGTCCCGAAGGACTTCGTCTAATTTACCAGCGGCAATAGGGGCATTCTTTTACCAATCGCTAAAACGGCGGTTGATTGGCGATGCTTTGTTTCTTTCGGAATGCCGAACTTGCGACGCATAACGTCCTAAGAAGCGTGTTTCAAACCACTGTTTCCACCTCAGATCAACCTCACCTGACCCTCGAAAGGCTTCGGATCATGGTAGACCGTAAGAAGCGCGCCCAGGAACTGATCAAGTATCACAGCTACGCCTCGGGTGCCTTCGGACTCATCCCCGTTCCCGGCGCGGACGTCGCCGCGGTCAGCGTGGCCCAGCTCAACCTGATCCATAAGCTCGCCAAGCTCTATGAGATCGAGTTCGCGCAGGAACGCACCCGCGCCATCATCGGCGCGCTGATGGGCGGCGTCATGCCCGGCGCCCTCAGCTCCAGCGTGCTCGGCTCCGCCGTGAAGGCCGTTCCGTTCATCGGCACGGCGCTGGGCGTCGCCGTCATGCCGGCCCTGTCGCTGGCCGCCACCCAGGCGCTCGGCCGCGTGTTCGCGCAGCATTTCGAGACCGGCGGCACGCTGCTGGACTTCGACGTCGAGACGATGCGCGAGCATTTCCGCAAGGAGTTCGAGGCCGCCCGCAACGACGCCGCCAAGGATGAGGCCGGCGAGGCCCCCGCCGCCGCGCCGCAGATGGAAGAGCAGCCGACCCAGAAGGCCGGCTAAGGGCACGACGCCGGGGCGCCGGGCATAGAAGGAAGCATCGCCGTGTTCGAGCTGATCTACATCGGTCTCTGCCTGCTGGTCGGGTTTCTGGGGATCGGCCGCCGCGGCGGCTTCCTGCTCTACGCCTTCCTGGCGGTGGTTCTGACGCCGCCCGGCGCCCTTCTCGTGATGATCCTGCTGACCACCCGCGGCAAGAAGCGGGCGAAGGCATGACGGCGGCGACGGCGTCCATCCTGTGCCCGGCCCTGCGCCCGGCCCTGCGGCTCCTGCTGCCGGTCCTGCTGGCGCTGTTCGCCGCGATCCTTCCGGCGCGCGCCGAATACTGGACCATCGCGTCGGAAGACCATTTCCCGCCCTACAACTACTCCTTCAACGGCACCCGCACGGGGATCGACACCGAGATCGTCGTCGCCCTGCTGAAGGAGCTGAACATCACACCGGTCCACCGGCCCTTGTCCTGGACCGAGGTCGTCCGGTCGATGGACGAGAACACCGCCGACGTCGGGTTCCAGTTCATCGCCTCCCCCGCCCGTTTCGCGCAGTACAACATGATCGGCCCGTTCCGCACCGGCACGACCGTCTTCATGGTGCGCAAGGACTCCCCCATCGCCTTCGAGCGGCTGGAGGACCTGACCCCCTACCGCATCGGCGTGGTCGACGGCTTCGCCTACGCCCCGGACTTCGACGCCGCGACCTATCTGGAAAAGGTCCCGTCGAGCAGCAACGTGGTCAATTTCCGCCGCCTGATCCTGGGCCGGGTGGACGTGATCGTCGGCGACCTGCATGTGCTGAACCACATGGCCAAGCAGGACGGGCGGCTGAAGGACGTGCGCGTCCTGCCCAAGCCGCTGGGCCTGATCCCCCGCTACATCGCCATGCCCAAGGCGCGCAAGGAGAAGGCGGAGCGGCTGCAGGCCGCCTTCGTCAAGCTGCGCGACAACGGCACGATCACCCGCATCCTCGACTCCTGGCTGGCGGAGTGAGGCGGGCATGAGCGCACGTCCGAAGGCCGAGCCCAAAGCCAAACGGCCCGCCCCCAGCCGCCCTCTGTCGGCGCTGCTGCCCCTGATCGGGCTGGCCGACCGCGAGATCCTGACCCGGCTGGTGATCACCGGCTGCGTCGCCGCCACCGCCAACCTCATCAGCCTGATGAGCCTCAGCGCGGAGCTGAACGGCTGGATGCGCGGCGAGGTGCTGGACACGCCCTTCCTGATCTTCTGCCTGTCGCTGCTGGTCTCCTACGCCTTCAGCAAGCGCTTCGTCGGGCTGGTGCTGACCACCGCCTTCAGCGCGCTGGCCGGGGTGCGGCGGCGCTTCCTGCAGACCGTCACGCTGGGCAACCACGCCGACATCCTCGACATGCAGGCCCGGCGCTCCTTCGATCTGGGCAACCACCATCTGGAGCGCATCGCGGCGCTGCTGCCCAACCTGTCGATCGCCGCCAACATGATGCTGGTGGCGGTCGTGGCCTACCTCTACCTGTGGACGCTGTCCACGGTGGGCGCCACGCTGCTTCTGGTGGCCGGCGCGATGATCGGCGGCTGGTACGTGCGCGAGGCGCAGCGGACCCGCGCCCTTCTGGGGCAGGCCAAGGAGTCCGAGGTGCGAATGCTCCAGGGCTTCTCCGAGATCGTCGGCGGCAACGCCGAGATCAAGCTGGGCAAGGCGCGGCGCGACGAGCTGGCCCAGGCGGTCGAGGCCGACGTCGCCCGCTGGGAGGATCTGAAGCGGCGCCACGGGCGCAACCTGGGCGAACTGTTCTCCTGGATCGCCACCATCGTCATCGGCTTCTCCGCGGTCTTCGTCTTCATCTTCCCGCGCATGGGCGCGCTGTCGGCGGCGGAGCTTCCGCTGGTGACCTCGGTCATCCTGTTCCTCGCCCGGCCCCTGTCGAAGTTCCTCAACGCCGTGCCCGACTACATCGCGGCGGAGGATGCGGCGAACCAGCTCACCACCCTCCTCGCCGCCATGCCGGCGGCGGAGTACGCGCCGTCGAAGCTGGCCCGCGCACCGCGCCGCTTCGCCAGCATCGAGCTCCGCAACGTGCGCTTCGCCTACCGCGCCGGGATGCGGCCCGAGCCCTTCGTGATCGGCCCCATCGACATGACCATCCCGGCGGGCGGCGTCGTCGGCATCGTCGGCGCCAACGGGTCGGGCAAATCCACCCTGCTGCGCGTCATCCCGCTGCTGTTCCGCCCGGACGAAGGGCAGGTGCTGCTCGACGGGCAGGCGGTGGAGGCCGACCGGCTGGAATCCTACCGCGACCTGTTCTGCGCGGTGTTCCAGGACCACCACCTGTTCACCCGTCTGCCGCAGGGGCCGACCTTCGACGCGGAGCTGTTCCGCGAGATGCTGGCCTATCTGAAGATCGACCATCTGGTTCCGGAGACCGGCGACGGCCTGCTGAACCGCGACCTGTCCAAGGGCCAGCGCCGCCGCGTCGCCCTGGCCGTCGCGGTCGCGGAGGGGCGTCCGATCATCATCCTCGACGAATGGACGTCCGACCAGGACGCCGAGTTCCGCACCCGCTTCACCAACGAGATCATCGGCAAGCTGCGGTCGCTCGGCCGCACGGTGATCTTCGTGTCGCACGACGGCAACGCCTCGTCGGTCTGCGACGTGACCATCCACATGACCAACGGCCAGATGACCAACAGCCAAATGACCGATGAGCGGACCGGCGCGACGCGCCCCGCCACAGCTTTGCTCCAGGAGACCGCGTGACATGGCTGACCAGGCCTTCACCTACGACGACGCCGACGCGACGCCGCAGCCGAAGTCGCGCCTGCGCGCGCTGCTTGGCCACTGGTACGAGGAGCACCGCCGGTCGCTGCTGTGCACGCTGCTGGTCGGCATCCTGATCTTCCTCTACTTCGCCCCGTCGATCGTCGTCTTCATCCCCGCCGGCCATGGCGGCGTGCTGTGGAAGCGCTTCCACCAGGGCACCCAGATGGGTCCGGCCCTGGCCGAGGGCGTGCACGTCATCTTCCCCTGGGACAAGATCGAGGTCTACGACCTGCGCCTGCAGGAGGACACCCGCTCCTACTCCGCCATCGCCAACGACGGTCTGAACGTCAGCATCGAGATCACGGTGCGCTACCGCCCCTACGCGGAGATGCTGGCCGCCCTGCACAAGAACGTCGGGCCGAACTACCTGGAAGTGCTGCTGGTGCCGGAGGTCGGGTCGGTCTCGCGCGAGATCGTGTCGCGCTTCAAGGCCGACGAACTCTACGCCCACCGCCGCCTGCGCGTTCAGACCGAGACCTTCGAGCAGGTCGCCGACCGCGTGATGTACGCCCAGATCATCGGGGCCGAGGACACGCCGAAGCCCGACGGGCGGACCAAGACCGGCTACCTGCTGATCCAGGACATCCTGATCCGCAACGTCTCGCTGCCCGAGGCGATCATGGTGTCGATCGAGCGCAAGATCCAGCAGGACCAGGCCGCCCAGGAATACCAGTTCCGCCTGCAGCGCGAGCTGTTCGAGAGCCAGCGCAAGCAGCTCGAAGGCCAGGGCATCCGCGCCTTCCAGGAGACCGTGCAGGCCAACCTGACCGAGAACTACCTGCGCTGGCGCGGCATCGAGGCGACGCTGGAGCTGGCCCATTCGCCCAACGCCAAGATCGTCGTCATCGGCAACGCCGCCAGCGGCGGGCTGCCGCTGATCCTCGATGCCGCCTCGGGCCAGGGCGCCACCCTCCCGATGCCGGGCGCCCCCGCCCCCGGCGCGCCGCACGCGGGTGCCGCGACGGTCACGATACCGAGCGGCCTGCCGGTGCCGCCCGCCGCGCAGCTTCCCTCGCTGAGCGGCGACGGCACGCCCGGACAGGTGCCGGTCGCCCAGATGCCCAGCCTGAACCACGCGGGCGCCGAACCCGCGCCGGGCCACGCTCCGGCGGCACCGGTCCCCGGCGTCAAGCCCCAGCCGGCGGGCGCCCCCGCCGGGGCCGCCGCAGGGGCCGCAAAGGACGGGAAGGCCGCTTCGGCCCCCATCCTGTCGAACATGTCGCCGTCCCGCCTGCTCGACCTCATCCAGTCCAAGTGAGCCGGCGATGGATCTCTGGCGCATCCTGAGACGCGACGCCCTGCGCAACATGCAGCCGCTGATGCTGCTGGCGGTGCTGGCGGCGGCCCTCAACCTCGCCCTGCTGACCTCGCTGAACAGCGCGCTGGTCATCATGGACGATCCGGAGGGGTTGCAGCGTCTGCTGTTCATCTTCCTGCTGTCCGCCTTCTCCTGGCGGTTCGCCCAGGGCTGGATGATGAGCGCGGCGTCCAAGCGGATGCAGGCGGCGCTGGCGATCCTGCGCGTCGACCTGCTGCGCCGCGCGGTGGCCGCCGACCTGCCGGACGCCATGGCGGTCGGCTCCACCCGCCTCGCCCAGGTCGCCGGGCCGGAGCTTCAGCTTCTGGCCCAGGCGGTGCCGACGCTGGTCATCAGCTTCCAGTCGGTCGCGGCGATCATCCTCTGCCTGCTCTACCTCGCCACCCTGTCGAACGCCGCGGTGCTGATCGTGCTGGGCTTCCTGACGGTCGGCGGCGTCCTGATCACCCGCTCCGTCCTGCGGCTGGAGCGGCTGTCGGAGACGATCCACGAGGCCGAGGGCGCGCTGTCGGAGCGGTCGGACCACATCCTGCAGACCCTGCGCGAGTGCAAGCTGAACCGCCGCCGCGCCGCCAACGCGCTGTCCGACGCCACCGCCTGCGCCGAGGCGCTGCGGACGGAGCGCCACCGCTTCGGCGCCGAATACAGCCACTATTTCACGCTGAGCGAGCTGACCTACTACGCGGCGCTGGCCGGGATCATCTTCCTGCTGCCGGCGGTGACGAGCACCGACATCGCGACCGTCGTGCTGGCCGGCCACGCCGCCGCCTTCATCGCCTACCCGGTCATCACCATCGTCGCCTCCTACCCGTCCTACATCAGCGCCGAGACCGCCGCCCGCTCCTATCTGGCGGTCGAGGCGGAGCTGAAGGCGCCGCCGCGTCCCGCGCAGCGGCGGGCCAAGGACGCGCCGCCGACCGGCTTCGCCGACTTCTCCGTCCTCGCGCTCGACGGAGCGTCGTACCGCCACCCCGGGCGAGACGGCACCGGCTCCTTCACCGTCGGCCCGATCGACCTGACGGTGGAGCGCGGCGCCGTCGTCTTCGTCACCGGCCACAACGGCGCCGGCAAGAGCACGCTGGTCCATATGCTGCTCGGCCTCTACCCGGCGCAGCGCGGCAGCCTGACGGTGGACGGCGCGGTGGTGACGGCGGACACGCTGGCGTCCTACCGCGACCTGTTCTCCGTCGTCTTCTCCGACAACCACGTCACCCGCCAGCTCTACGGCGCGGTGTCGCTGGAGGACGGCTTCGCCGACGAGTTGCTCGACCTGCTGGAGATGTCGGACAAGGTGGCGGTCGAGGACCGCGCCTTCACGACGGTGGACCTGTCGCAGGGGCAGAAGAAGCGCCTCGCGCTGGCCGCCGCCCTGCTGGAGCGCAAGCCCGTGCTGGTGCTCGACGAATGGGCGGCCGACCAGTCCCCCTATTTCCGGCGGAAATTCTACCGCGAGATCATTCCCTGGATGAAGGCGCGCGGCATCACCGTGATCGCCGTGACCCACGACGACGCGTACTTCGACGCCGCCGACATGCAGATCCAGGTCGAGCAGGGCGGTATCCGCCGGCTCGACACCCCCGCCCTTCCGGCCCCCGACCTGCTGCCCGCCTGATCCAGACCAGCGGATCGGGGCCAGCGGATCGGAGCCACCAACCGAACCCTCCCCTCCCCCAGACGCGAGACCGAGGCACACCATGATCCTTCTCACCGGCGGCACCGGCTTTCTCGGTGGTTCCTTCTACCTCGACGCCGTCAAGAACGGGACCGCGGCGGACTGCCTGCTGCTGATCCGCGGCGCCGACGAGGCCGCCTGCCGCGCCCGTCTCGCCACCAACCTCATGCGTTGCGTCGACCGCGCCACGGCCCAGGCCTACGCCGATCTCTGCCAGATCATTCCGGGCGACCTGCAGTCGTTGGCGACCAGCGCCGACCCGCGGCTGGACGCGGTGACCCACATCGTCCACGTCGCCGCCGACACCTCCTTCGACAGCCGCCATTCGGTCTGGCAGATCAATGTCGACGGCACGCTGGCGCTGGCCGCCCGCGCCCGCCGCATGAAGCATCTCCAGCGCTTCCTGCACATCGGCACCGCCTTCTGCTGCGGCGAGACGCCGTGGCTGGAGATGGTCGCGGAGGCCCCGGCCCCCGGCCACGACACGCCGCACATCGTCGAATACACCCGCAGCAAGGCCGCGGCGGAGCGCGCCCTGGCCGCCGGCTTCCCCGACCTGCCGATCGTCGTCTGCCGCCCGTCCATCGTCGTCGGCCACACCGCGATGGGCGTTCGCCCGAGCGCCAGCATCTTCTGGTTCTTCCGGCTGGTCGACCGCACCGGCGTCCTGCCCTGCTCGCCGGACGGCTTCATCGACATCGTTCCGGTGGATTGGGCCTCGGCCCGGCTGCACGACCTGCTGCGCAAGCCCGACCTGAAGCACACCCTCTACCACATCTCCGCCGGCCTCGGCAGCCGGACGATGTGGAGCGACTTCCAGGCCGCCTTCGCCGCGCACGGCCATGAGGGCACCCGCCCCTACAGCTTCTTCGACCCGAAGGGGCCGGAAGGCTGGAAGCCCTTCGACCGCGCCTTCCGGCTGGCCTTCCCGCAGCGCGACATCCTGCACCGCACGATGATGGCCGGCGGGCGCAAGTACCACCGCTTCACCGCGCAGGACATCGCCTTCGACAACAGCCGCCTGCTGGCCGAGGGCTTCACCCCGCCGCCGCGCTTCGCCGACTACATCGGCGTCTGCCTGACGAACCCCGGCACAACCATCGCCGAGCAGTTCGTCGACGACGCCGCCAGCTTCGAGTTCGACGAGTCGCTGGCCCCGGCCGGGTCGCCGGCCACCGCCGCCGCTTAAGCTCCATCGCCGGAGAAGGACGCCATGCCGCTCCTCATCGCCACCCGCCTCGCCTCCAGCCCGATCCACGGGCTGGGCCTCTTCGCCGAGGAGGCGGTCGCCGCCGGCACGCCGGTGTGGGCGTTCGACACCCGCATCGACCGCCTGCTGGAACCCGACGACGCCGTGCTGACCGACTTTCCGCAGGTCGCCCGGCTGATCGACTTCCACGGCTGCGTGATCGAGGGGGTCGGCGTCCTTCTGCCGGGGGACGATGCCCGGTTCCTCAACCACGCCGACGGTCCGTCCATCGGGCGGGCCGACCCCGGCGACTGGCGGCGCTTCGTCGCCCGCCGCGACATCGCCGCCGGGGAGGAGATCACCTGCAATTATGAGGACATCTGCGCCGACGTCCGCGAGGCCGGGGCGGCGCTCTACCTGACCGGAAAAGCCGGATGACCACGCCCGCGGCGCGCCCTCCCCTGCGGACCAGCTTCGTCGAGCCGGCGGCCCTGACGCCGGAACGGCGGGCGGCGATGTTCGCCCTGCTCAGCGTCTGGTTCGAAGGCTACGGCGAGGATTATTTCAACGAGGAGCTGGAAGACCTCGACCACTGCGTCGTGCAGGAGGACGCCGGGACCGGGGAGCTGGTCGGCTTCGCCACCGTCTACCGGCAGGCGACGGAGATCGGCGGCACCGCCGTCGGCGCCTTCCACACCGCCCACTGCATCCTGGAGCGCCGCTTCTGGGGGTCGAACGAACTGGTGCGCTCGATGGTCGCCGAAATGGTCGCCCGCGCCCGCGCCGACCGCTCGGGACGGCTGTGGTACTGGAGCTACAGCGCGGTCGGCTACCGCTCCTACCGCTACATGCCGATGCTGTTCGTCCGCCACACGCCGCAGTTGGACACGGCCCCTGACGCCCTCGACCGGGCGTTCCGCGACCACATCGGGCGGGAGTGCTTCGCCCAGTACTACGACGCCGACACCGGCACCGTGGACTGGCAGTGGCAGGGCTACGGCCTGACCGAGGAGGCCCGTGCCATCAGCGAGGCCAAGCTGGACAGCCCGGCGGTCGCCCAGTTCCGCCGCATCAACCCGCGCTGGGCCGACAGCGTGGAGATCCTCTGCCTCGCCCGGCTGCAGGACGACAACCTCACCGCCTTCGGCCGCCGCTGGTTTCCCGTTTCCCCTCGCCCCCCTGGGGAGAGGGTGGCGCCGAAGGCGCCGGGTGAGGGGGCTGTGCGTGGCGGCATGTCCGGCACAAGCGCAACCCCCTCACCCTAAACCCTCTCCCCGGAGGGGAGAGGGGATACCAAAACATCGCCCCCGCAAGCCTCGACCCTGGAATGACCACGCCCATGAACGCCTTCTCCCTTCGCGCCGCCGCCCTCGCCGGCACCGCCTTCGCCGCCCTGACCTCGGCCCCGGCCCTGGCCGAGCCGAGCTTCGACCTGATCCTCGGCGGCGACGCCTATTTCCAGGGCGCCTACATCCGCCAGCAGCAGGACGACGGCCTGCGCTCGCGCGAGTTCGCCAACCGCTACCGTCTGGTCGTCACCCCGACGGCCACCGCGGACAACGGCCTGACCTACGGCGCGCGGCTGCGCATCGTGGCGGGCAACGGCGATCCGACCGTCTCGACCCGCAACATCGAGAACGACCGCGCCTTCCTCTTCGCCAACGGCGCCTTCGGCACGATCCAGGCCGGCGTCATCAACGGCCTGTCGGACGAGTACGGGATGATCGGCCCGAACGTCGAGGGCGTGGCCGGCAGCCCGGACAGCAACGGCATCCTGTTCCTCAACGGCTCCTCGACCTTCGGCGCCCTGCCGCTGGCCGCCACCAGCCTGCGCACGCTGATCGCCTACGACACCGGGACCAAGTTCGTCTACATCACGCCGAACGTCGGCGGCCTGTCGGCGGCGGTGTCCTACATGCCGCGCAGCGGCGACTCCAACACGTCGGTCAACCGCCGCACGACCGACGCGCTGGGCGACCTGCTGTCCTTCCGCGACGTGGTCGAGGCCGGAGCGGCCTTCCAGACGGCGGTCGGCGACTTCAGCATCGAGGGCAGCGCCTTCTACGCGACCGGCAAGGCGGTGCGCCAGTCCGACGGCGTCGTCAGCCAGTCCTTCGAGGACCTGAACTCCGTCCATGTCGGGGCCAACGTCGGCTACGGCCCGGTGAAGGTCGGCGCCAGCTACGCCTACAGCGGCGACAGCGGCTACGCCGAGGGCCTCGCCCAGACGCGGGCGCAGCAGAACTGGATCTTCGGCGCGCAGTACACCGCCGGGCCGCTGCTGTTCGCCGCCAACTACCTGCGGGCTCTGGGCAACGACAGCGCGACCATGTCCACGCCGAGCAAGGCGGACATCTGGCAGGGCGGCGTCACCTGGACCGTCGCCCCCGGCTTCACCACCGGGCTGGAGTACGATTACGTGCAGTCCACCCTGCAGGCGGGCCGTCCCGACGGCGGCGACCTGAAGGACCGCGCGCACATCCTGATGCTCGACACCCGTCTGGCCTTCTGACCACGCTGATCACTGCGGCCCCGGTTCGCGTTCCGGACCGGGGCCGCAGCGTTTTTGCGCGCGTGGCCCACGCTTAAATCGTTTGTTGGCGCCGCGGATCGCGGTCTACCCTGGCCGCCCGAACCAACGTCAGAAGGGTGCGCCGGTGTTCGCGTTTCATCTCGCCTTTCCCATCCGGGACATCGAGGAAACCCGCCGTTTCTACGTCGATGTCCTGGGCTGCCGCGAAGGGCGCTCCACCGAGCGGTGGATCGATTTCGACTTCTTCGGCAACCAGATTTCCGCCCACCGCTCGTCCGAGCCGCGCTCGACCGAGACCAGCATGGTCGACGGCAAGGCCGTGCCGCTGCACCATTTCGGGGCGGTGCTGCCGCGCCCGGTCTGGGACGCGCTGCGGGAACGGCTGGAGGCGGCCGGCGCGACCTTCCTCCTGGAGCCGCAGATCCGCTACCCCGGCAAGCCGTCGGAGCAGGGCACCTTCTTCATCCTCGACCCCTCGGGCAACGGGCTGGAGTTCAAGAGCTTCACCGACGAATCCGGCATGTTCGCCCAGGTCGAGGCGACCTGACGCGCCGAGGGGAGGTCTACACCGGCGGGGCGGGCTCCTGGGCCGGCGGCGCGGTGGCCGGCGGTGCGGCGGCCTGGACCGGCGCCGCCGCCGGCACGTCGTCGCTGCCCTCGCTGCGGTCGCGGTAGAGGGCGGCGCGGGCGAGCAGCATCAGCGTGATCGGCGTGGTCACGACCATGAAGATCGCGATCAGGATCTCGTGCAGCGCCGGCCGCGATTGCAGCACGGTGAAGCACAGCATCGAGGCCAGAAGCACGAAGCCGATGCCCATGCTGGTGCCCAGCGTCGGGGCGTGGACGCGCTCGTAGAAGCTGCGCAGCCGCACGAACCCGATGGACCCGATCAGCGCCAGCGAGGCGCCGAGCAGCAGGAACAGCGCCACCGGGATCGCCGCCCAGACCGGCAGGTCGGCCAGATGCGTCATTCGATCACCTCTCCGCGCATGAGGAACTTCGCCAGCGCCGCCGTCGCGACGAAGCCGAGCAGCGCGATGATCAGCGCGGCTTCGAAATAGAGCGTGCTGCCGGTGCGGATGCCGAAGGTCAGCAGCAGCATCGTGGCGTTGACGTACAGCGTGTCGAGCCCGAGCACCCGGTCCTGCGCCCGCGGCCCGCGCAGCACGCGATAGGTCGCGCAGGCCATCGCGGCGACCAGCATGATCTGCGCCAGGAAGATCGACCAGAGCAGCAGCGTGGCGGTCATTCGAAGATCTCCATCAGGCGCTTCTCGTACCGTCCCTTGATGGTGTCGATCCAGGTGCTCTCATCGACCAGATCGAGGATGTGGAGAAGGATGCTGTTGTTCGCGGAATTGTACTCCACCCAGATCGTCCCCGGCGTCCCCGTGATGATGCAGGCCAGCGTCGCCAGACCGTAGGGCGCCCGCATGTCGAGGGGGATGCGCAGGAAGCCGGAGACCCGCTCCGTCTTGCGCGGGTTGAGGATGATCTTGGCGACCGCGACGTTGGAACGCGCGACGTCGGCGATCACCAGCGCGGCGAGCGCGCAGGCGGCGCGCGGCCGCTTCAGCCGGCCGCCCGGCGGGTCGAGCGCCGCGAAGCCCCAGACCGCGACGGTCGCCAGGATGGCGCCCATCAGGATGGAGCCGAGCGCCACGCTCTCGGTCAGCAGCAGCCACATCGCCACCAGCGCGGCGGTCAGCAGCGGATAGGGCAACCAGCGCTTCATGGCGCGACCCCCTTGCCGGTCCCCGGCGCCGCGGTTGTCATCACCCCCTGGACGTAGCGTTCCGGCCCGTGAAGCGATCGGGCGGTGTCCTCCATGTAGCGCATCACCGGCCCGGCCTGGACGGTCAGCGCCACGCAGAGCGCCAGGAGCATCATGACCGGCCCGAGTTCGACAAGGCGCACGCGCGGCAGTTCGCCCGCGGGCGACGCCCAGAAGACGTCGATGCCGGTGCGGCTCATCGCGACGACCGTCGCCAGCCCGGACAGGATCAGCGCCGCCATCAGCGCCCAGGTGGTGAAGGGAAGCCCGTCCGCCCCCTGCGCGAGCATCGGCGCCAGGATGGCGAACTTGGCGAGGAAGCCCGACAGCGGCGGCAGGCCGGCGAGCAGCAGCGCGCAGGCCATGAAGGCGATGCCGAGGATCGCCATGATCGCCGGGATCGACACGCCGATGGCGTCGTCGTCGTCCGACTCCTCGTCCTCGCCCTCGCCGAAGGCCTCGCGCGTCACCGCCAGCACGTCGGCGCCGACCATGCGCCCGCGCTCGACCAGCTCGATCAGCAGGAACAGCCCGGCGATCGCCAGGACGGAGCTGGTCATGTAGAACAGCGCGCCGCCGGTCACCGCCGCCTGCCCGGCGCCGACGGCGGCCAGCAGCGTGCCGGAGGACACCAGCACGCTGGCCCCGGCCAGCCGCGCCAGATTCTGCGTCGCCAGCACCGCGATGGAGCCGAAGGCGATGGTCAGCACCCCGCCGATCAGCAGCCAATGCCCGCCGAACCCCGCCGAGGTCCCGGCGCTGTCGCCGAAGACCAGCAGCCAGATCCGGATGATGGCGTAGATGCCGACCTTGCTGAGGATCGAGATGATCGCGGCGGAGGGCGCCCCGACCGTGGTGTAGGTGTTCGGCAGCCAGAAGCCCAGCGGCCACATGCCCGCCTTGATGAGGAAGGCGACGCCGAGGATCGCCGCCCCGGCCTCCAGCAGCCCGCGGTCCTCCGGCGCCACCGCGGCGATGCGCACGGCCAGCTCGGCCATGTTCAGCGTGCCCGACACGCCGTAGATCATGCTCACCCCGATCAGGAAGAGCAGGGAGGCCGCCAGATTGATGGCGATGTAGTGCAGCCCGGCGCGGACGCGGGCGAGGCCGGAGCCGTGCAGGGCCAGCCCGTAGGAGGCGGCCAGCATGATCTCGAAGAAGACGAACAGGTTGAACAGGTCGCCGGTCAGGAAGGCGCCGTTCAGCCCCATCAGCTGGAACTGGAACAGCGAATGGAAATGCGCCCCCGCCTTCTGCCAGCGCGCCAGCGCGAAGACCAGGGCGGACAGCCCCAGGATGCCGGTCAGCACCAGCATCATCGCCGACAGCCGGTCGAGCACCAGGACGATGCCGAACAGCGACGGCCAGTCGCCCAGCCGGTAGACGCGCACGGTGGCGTCCGCCCCCGTGGCGGTGTGGTCCGTCAGATAGAGCAGCAGCACCGCCAGCGCCAGCAGCACCGACGCCGACGCCACCCCGAGCGTGGCCTTCAGCGCCCGCCGCCGCTCGTCGATCAGCATCAGCAGCGCGCCGACCAGCAGCGGGATGATGATCGGCGCGATCACCAGATGATTCATCCAAGCGCTCATTGGCCACCCGTTCACCGGGACTTCTCCTTACCGTCCACATGGTCGGTTCCCGTCAGGCCCCGCGCGGCGAGGAGCAGGACGAGGAACAGCGCCGTCGTCGCGAAGCTGATGACGATGGCCGTGAGGACCAGGGCCTGCGGCACCGGGTCGGCGTGGGTGGCGAGGCTGCCGGCCATGCCGCGCTCCAGCACCGGGGCCGCCCCCGTGCGCAGGCCGCCGGTCGAGAAAATGAAGAGGTTGACGGCGTAGGAGAGCAGCGACAGGCCGATGATGACCTGGAAGGTGCGGGGTCGCAGCAGCAGCCAGACGCCGGAGCCCGTCAGCACCCCGATCCCGAGGGCGAGGATAAGTTCCATCAATCGTCTCCGGTTGCGGCGGTCGGGGCAGTGGTCGGGGTGGCGCCGGTCGGAGCAGCGGCGGAGGCGCCGCTCAGGGTCGGGCCGGGCACCGCGGGGGCGCTCGCCGCCGTGGTGCGCGGCGCCGCGGCGCGGTGGCCGCGGACCGACTGGCGGGCCAGCGCGATCAGGGTCAGCATGGTGGCGCCGATGACCAGCGCGAACACGCCGATGTCGAACAGCAGCGCGCTCGCCGTCGGAATCTTCCCAATGAGCGGCAGGTCCGCGTAGGCGAAATAGGTGGTCAGGAAGGGCCGGCCGAACAGCAGGGCGCCCAGGCCCGTGCCGGCGGCCAGCAGGAGCCCGAGGCCCATCCAGCGCAACGGCAGCACGCGCAGCCGCGCCTCGATCCACTGCGTCCCGCCCAGCATGTATTGCAGGATCATCGCGATCGACCCCATCAGCCCTGCGGCGAAGCCGCCGCCGGGCAGGTCGTGGCCGCGCAGCAGCAGGAACAGCGCAACCATGCCGACCACCGGGAACAGCAGGCGCGCGATCACCGAGGGGATCAGCAGCCAGTCGGCCACCGTGTCGCCCTCCCGCCGCTCCGGCCGGGCGATGTCGTAGGCGCTCTGGTCGCGCTGCTGCTCCGGCACGTCCACGCTGTCGGGAGCCGGGCGGAAGCGGCGCAGCAGCGCGTAGGCGGTCAGCGCCACCACGCCCAGAACGGCGATCTCGCCCAGCGTGTCGAAGCCGCGGAAGTCGACCAGGATCACGTTGACGACGTTGGTGCCGCCGCCCTCGGTGTAGGCGCGCTCCAGGAAATGCTGCGCCAGGATTTCCGGCGGGAAGCGGGTCATCACGCCGAAGGCCAGCCCGGCCATGCCGAGTCCGGCGGTGATGGCGATGGCAAGGTCGCGCAGGCGGCGGCCCGTCCGCATCACCTCGGACGTGCCGGTGCCGGGAAGCCGCTTGGGCAGCCAGCGCAGGCCGAGCAGCAGCAGGATGGTGGTGACGATCTCGACCAGCAGCTGGGTCAGCGCGAGGTCGGGGGCGGAGAACCAGACGAAGGTGACGCAGGTGACCAGACCGGTGCCGCCGAGCAGGATCAGCGCGGCGAGACGGTGGAACTTGGCCTGCCACGCCGCACCCAGGGCGCAGGCCGCGCCGATCGCCCAGATCAGGGCGAGCACGGGGTCGATGCCCTGCGGCACCAGATTGCCGGGGCCGAGCCCGCGGCGGTAGACCGCCCAGCCCGCGGCCAGGATGGCGACGCAGACGACCAGACGGAGCTGGGGCTGCAGGCGGCGGGTGCCCAGCAGGCCTTCCAGCGTCCGGGCGAGCCGCCAGGACAGGAAGACCATGCTGCGCTCGAACATGCGGCGGCCTTCCAGCCGGCTGATGAAGGGCGGGCCTTCGATGTTCCGGCGGAACAGCGGCTGCAGCAGGAAGTAGAGCGTCACGCCGGCCGCCAGGGCGAGCAGGCTCATCACCAGCGGCGTGTTGAAGCCGTGCCAGACCGCCAGGCTGTATTCGGGGGTCGCGGCGCCGAGCGCGGCGTGGGCCGCCATGTTCAGGTACGGCCCCACGGTGGCCGCGGGCAGCAGGCCGATGATGATGCAGGCCAGCGCCAGGATCTCGACCGGGAGCCGCATCCAGGCCGGCGGCTCGTGCGGCAGGTGCGGCAGGTCGACCGGGTCGGGGCCGAAGAAGGCGCCGTGGATGAAGCGCAGCGAATAGGCCACGGCGAAGGCGCTCGCCACCATCGCGGCGAAGGGCAGGATGTGGAGCAGCAGCGGCAGCGACGCCTGGGCCGTCAGCGTCTCGGCGAAGAACATCTCCTTCGAGATGAAGCCGTTCATCAGCGGCACGCCCGCCATGGCGGCGGCCGCCACCATCGCCAGCCGCGTCGTGAAGGGCATGAAGCGGTTCAGGCCGGACAGGCGCCGGAGGTCGCGCGTTCCCGTCTCATGGTCGATGATGCCGGCGGCCATGAACAGCGACGCCTTGAAGGCGGCGTGGTTGAGGATGTGGAAGATCGCCGCGACCATGGCGAGTTCGCTGTTGAGCCCGAGCAGCAGCGTGATCAGCCCGAGATGGCTGATGGTCGAATAGGCCAGAAGTCCTTTCAGGTCGTTCTGGAAGATCGCCACATAGGCGCCGACCAGCAGGGTGGCCAGACCGGCGCTGCCGACGATCCAGAACCACGCCTCCGTCCCCGCCAGCACCGGCCACAGGCGGGCCATCAGGAAGACGCCGGCCTTCACCAGGGTCGCCGAATGCAGATAGGCCGAGACGGGGGTGGGCGCCGCCATGGCGTGCGGCAGCCAGAAATGGAACGGGAACTGCGCGCTCTTGGTCAGGGCGCCCATCAGGATCAGGACCAGCGCCGGCAGGTAGAGCGCGTGCTCGCGGATCTTGTCGCCCGAGGCCAGCACGACGTCGAGGTTGTAGCTGCCGACGATGTGGCCGAGCAGCAGCACGCCGGCGAACAGGCACAGCCCGCCCGTCGCGGTGATGGTCAGCGCCATGCGCGCGCCGTCGCGCGCCGCCGCCGTGTGGTGCCAATAGCCGATCAGCAGGAAGGAGAAGAGGCTGGTCAGCTCCCAGAAGAAGGCGAGCTGGATCAGGTTGCCGGAGAGGACCACCCCCGTCATCGACCCCATGAAGGCCAGCAAAAACGCGAAGAAGCGTGGGACCGGATCGTCCGCCGACATGTAATAGCGCGCGTACAGCACGACGAGCGCGCCGACCCCGAACACCAGCCCGGCGAACAGCCACGCGAAGCCGTCCATCCGCAGCGTGAGATCGAGGCCGAGCGACGGCATCCAGGCCATCGAATGGCGGATCACCCCGCCCGCCGCCACCGTCGGATAGGCGGCCCACACCAGACCCAGCCCGATGGTCGCGATCGCGCCGGCCAGCCACGCCGCGGTGTTCCGCGCGTGCGTCGGCAGCATCCCGGCGACGATCGCGCCGGCGAACGGAAGGCCGGTGGCGGCCAGAAGCAACAGGGCGTCGGACATGGTCTGTGACAATGGGGTCTCGGGCAATCGGAGGGGCCAAAATGCTGAGAACTGTCGGCTTTACGAATATAGGAAGGATGGGGGTCCCTCGCCGCGCCGGCCAGAAATCGCTCGGTCAGAAATCGTCGTCGTCAAGCTCCCGTTCCGCGTTGGGGGGAAGCGACTGCCGGACGAGCTGCACCACCGTGTCGGGCGTCTCCGCCTGACGGAGCTTGCGCAGGGATTGCGGGTCGCGCAGGGCCTGGCAGATCTCGCCCATCACGGGCAGCAGGCCCTTGCGGGTCGCGGTCGGCCAGAGCACGAGGAAGAAGAGGTCGACCGGCTCGTCGTCGCGGGCCTCGAAATCGATGGGTTTGCGGAGCCGCGCGAACAGCACCAGCGGGCTTTCGGTCCCGCGCAGCTCGGTGTGGGGAAGCGCCACACCCTTGCCCAGCGCCGTGGAGCCGATGTGCTCCCGCGCCTGCAGGGCCTTGAGAATGTCCTCCTTGGGGGTCCCGATGCGGCTGGCCGCCTCGGTGGCGAGAAGGTCGAGCAGGGTTTCCTTGTTGGCCGGCCCGGCATCGAGAATGACGTTGTGTGCGGACAAGAGGTCCGAGATGTTCATTCCTGTCTCCATGGGTGGCAAACCTTCCGTCTCCTGTCCCGGCCGTCCGCGTTCCGTGCCGGGATGGCCGTGAAACAACAGACTTCCAATCAAATTCGGCCAATCAAATTTGGCACGTCTTGTCCACAGCGCCAATCGCCTCCCGGACCGGTGGCCGCCCCACCCCACGGACACGCAGCCCCGGCAGGGCCCGCGCCACGCAACGAAACTCGTTCATCTCCCGCCTTTGCCTCAGGCTTCACACCCATTTTGGGAATGGAATCGCGCCCCGCAAGTGGCGGGGTTGCCTTCCATCTACGTCTTGGCCGCGGCTGTAATCCCACGATCCGTGTTGCAGGGGCGAAAAACGGACGGGCGATGCGGGGTGAAACCAACCCGCCGCCGCACCGAAGGCCGATGCGGACAAGGCATGGAAGCCTGAAAATCTTCAGGGGTTTGATCCCGTTCGGGACCCCCCGCCCTCCCCCAATGCCATGGGGCGAGAGCGGGGCGGCTCCCTGCGGTTCCTAGGCGAGCATCCGCACCGGCTCGCCCGCGTGCCAGGCGAGGATGTCGTCCAGCGCGTCGCGGTAGAAGACCTCGTAGTTCTCGCGGGTGACATAGCCCAGATGCGGCGTCAGCACCGTGTTCGGCGCCTCCAGCCAGGGGCTGTCCACCGGCAGCGGCTCCACGGGGAAGACGTCCAGCCCGGCGCCCGCGATGCGGTGCTCGTGCAGCGCCGCCAGCAGCGCGTCCCCGTCGACCAGCCCGGCCCGCGAGGTGTTCACGAAGAAGGCGGAAGGCTTCATCGCGTCGATGTCGTCCGCCGCGACCACGCCGCGCGTCCGCTCGCCCAGCACCAGATGGACGCTGACGATGTCGGAGGTGGCGAACAGGTCGCGCTTGTCCAGCCGGACCACGCCGGCCGCCGCCGCCCGCTCGTCGGTCAGGTTGGGGCTCCAGGCCGCGACCTCCATCCCGAAGGCCTGACCGACCCGCGCCACCTGGGTGCCGAGCTTGCCCAGCCCGACGAGGCCGAGGCGCTTGCCGGCCAGCCCCTGCGTCAGGCCGGCCTGCCAGCGCCCGGCGCGCAGGCCGCGCTCCTCCTGCGGGATGCGCTTGACCAGCGCCAGGATCAGGCCCCAGGTCAGCTCCGCCGTCGGGGTGCCGACCATGCCGGTCCCGCAGACGGTGATGCCGCGGGCCTTGCAGGCCTCCAGGTCGATGGCGTTGTTGCGCCCCCCGGTGGTGACCAGAAGCCGCAGGTTCGGCAGCGCGTCGATCAGCGACGCGGGGAACGGCGTGCGTTCCCGCATGATCACCAGGACGCTGTAGGGGGCGAGCGTCCCCGCCACCTCCTCCGCCGGGATCGGCCGTTCGAAGACCGTCAGCGCGCTGCCGTTGGGCAGGCGATGCCATTCCGCCAGATCGCGCGCGACGTTCTGGTAATCGTCGAGGATGGCGATCTTCATCACGGCTTCGCGAAGTACGGCGCCAGGTTGGCCCGGATGCGCTCCACCGCCGGCGCGACGTCCGTCGGAACCTGGAAGGTCTGGCCGGTGATGGTCTCGAACGCCTCGATGTAGATGCGCGCGGCCTCGAGCACGACCTCCGCCGGGATCTCCGGGATGGCGTCCTTGTAGGGGTCGCAGCGCTGGGTCACCCAGCTGCGCACGAAGTCCTTGTCGAAGCTCTCCGGACGCTGCCCGGCCTCGTACCGCTCCGGATAGCTGGCGGCGAACCAGTAGCGGCTGCTGTCCGGCGTGTGGATCTCGTCGGCCAGGATGATGTTGCCGGCCTCGTCGAAGCCGAACTCGTACTTAGTGTCCACCAGGATCAGGCCGCGCGCCGCCGCGATCTCCCGACCGCGGGCGAACAGGGCCAGCGCCTTCGCCGTCACCTCGTCCCACTGGGCCTGGGTCAGCAGCCCGCGCTCCACGATCTGGGCGGCGGTCAGCTCCTCGTCATGGCCGGCGTCGAACGCCTTGGTCGTCGGGGTGATGATGGTGTCCGGCAGCTTCTGGTTCTCGCGCAGGCCGTCGGGGAAGACGTGGCCGTACATCTCGCGACGGCCCTTCTTGTACATCGTCCACAGCGAGGTGCCGGTGGTGCCCGCCAGATAATCGCGGACGACGATCTCCACCGGCATGATGGTCAGGCGCTTGGCGACCACCACGTTGGGGTCCGGGTATTCCAGGACGTGGTTCGGGCAGAGGTCCTTCGTCGCCTCGAACCAGTAGCGGGCGATCTGGGTCAGCACCTGCCCCTTGAAGGGGATGGCGGTCAGGATGATGTCGAAGGCCGACAGCCGGTCGGTGGCGATGATGACGCGCCGCCCGTCGGGAAGGTCGTAATTTTCGCGCACCTTGCCCCGGTAGTGGTTGGGCAGCTCGGGAATGGCGGCGTCCTTGACGACGTTGGACAGATGCGGAGCAAGCTGAGCGGTATCGACCATGGTTCCAGATCCGGCAAAAGGGAGGCGCATGATAGCGCAATCGCCGCGCGGGGCCAGCGCGGTTATAGTCCCGAATCCGGGGAATGGGGACATCCGATGCGGGAAACGGGAGAAATTCAACTCTGTTATGCCGACCTGCGCGGGCTGGCGCACCGGTTGGAGGCGTTCCGCGCCCTGCTCTCCCCCGACGAGGCGGCGCGGGCCGCCCGTTTCGCGACGGAGGAGCTGCGCGCCCGCTGCGCGCTGCGGCGCGGGCTGCTGCGCCATCTGCTCGGGCGCGTGCTGGGCCGCGACCCGGCGACCCTGGCCTTCGCCTACGGGCCGATGGGCAAGCCCTCCCTCCCCGGCGGCCCGGCCTTCAACCTCGCCGACTGCAAGGATCATGTGCTGATCGCCATCGCCCCCAGCGCGGCCCCCCATGAAACGGTGGAGCTGGGGGTGGACGTCGAACGGCTGCGGTCCGTGCCGGACGCCGCCGGAATCGCCGAGCGCTTCTTCGCGCCGGAGGAGCGCGCCGCCTTCGCCGCCCTGCCCGACGCGCTGCGGGACGAGGCGTTCCTGAACGGCTGGACCCGCAAGGAGGCCTTCATCAAGGCGACCGGCCAGGGGCTGTCGACGCCGCTCGACCGCTTCGCGGTGGAGCTGGTCCCGGGCCGCCCCGCCCGCCTGCTCGGCCTGGACGGCGCGCTGGCGGCCGGGACCGCAGCGGACTGGTCGCTGTTCGACCTGCGCCCGGCGCCGGGGCTGGTCGGCGCGCTGGCGGTGCGCGGCGACGGCTGGCGCCCCGTCTTCCACCCCCTGGATGAGGCCTTCAGCGCTTGACGATTTCCCAGGCGATGCGCGCCGGCTCCTCGCCCAGCTCCGTGGAGCCGATGACGATCTCGCCGCGCGGCGGCAGCGGCAGCGGTTCGCCGGCCTTCAGCCGCCGCGGCTCCGCCACTCCCGGCACGGCGATCTGAGTGCCGTTGCGGCTGAGATCCTCCACCACGAAGACGCCGTCCTGGCGCGACACCGCCGCGTGCCGGCGTGAGGCCGAGGCGATGTCCAGGACGAACTGGCATTGCGACGACCGCCCGATGACGATCTGGGTCCCGTCCTCCGGGATCGCCCGCGTCTGGCCGCGCCAGAACAGCACCAGCCGCTCCGCCGCCGCTTTCGACACGTCGATCAGAACGGTCTCCTCGGTCGCCCGCGTCACGACCTCCCCGACGGGAGCGGCCAGCAGAGGGATGCCGAGCGACCGTTCGGCATCGGGAATCGCGGCGATCTTGGCGATCAGCCCATCGGCCAGCGCGCGGGGAATGCCGGCGGCGCGCAGGCGGCGGCCCAGGCCGCCGCGCACGTCGTCCGTGCTGACGCCGGGTGCGACCAGCTCGCGGGCGGAGGTGATGCTCTCGAACTCGGTGGCGACCTGCCGGATCAGGACGCTGAGCTTGTTGCGCCCGAAGGGGCTGGTGGCGAGGTCCAGCAGATAGCCGATGCGCTGGGCCGGCGCCGGCAGACGGGTGGCCAGACGCTGCACCGCCGTGTCGAAGGACGCGTCCTGCCCGCCGTGACTCCACACCGTCTTGGCGCGCCGGGTCAGCGCCTCCGCCATGCCGGCGCCACCCAGGAAACCGTCGAAGTTGGTCAGCCGGTCGACGATGATGCCGAAGGCCTTGCCCTCCGCGGCGGAGCCCGTGCGGGTCAGCGGAGTCAGGCCGGCGAGTCCTCCCTGGATGCGGCGCAGCAGCGCCCGGCGCGTCTCGTCGAAGCCGCCGCCGCCCAGCGCGTTGGACAGGGCCAGCAGATCGTCGGTGTGGGGCAGCCGGTCGTCAAGGTCGCCGTGCACTGCCGCCACCAGGCTTTGCAGGGCCGCCCCCAGGTCGGGCGCGTAGCCGATCAGTGCGCGCACCGGCTCCCGCCCGTCCACCGTCTCCGCCAGCATCTGGTCGAGCAGGCGGCGGTTCGCCTCCTCCTCCCCGTCCTCGCGATGGAAGCGCAGCAGCGCCTTGACCTTGCCGGGCCAGTCGCGGCAGGGCTCCAGAACGGCGGCGAAGGCGTGGGTGACCAGCCGGTCGCGCTCCTCCGGCGGGCGCTCCGCCGTTGCGGCCAGCAGGCCGCCGACGCCGCCGCGGGCCAGCGCCGCGTCGAAGGGCGCCAGCGTGTCCGACGCCTGCGCCATCTCCTTCAGCCGGGTGAACATCCGCATGAGCTGGTCGTGGCGGTCGAACGGCTTCACGCCGAGCAACGGCGCCTGAAGCGTGGCGAGCCGGCTGACCGCCGGGTTGAACAGCAGCGCCTCCCGCTCGAAATAGCGCAGCGGGTAGTAACGGTGGAGCTGCTCGGCCGGGATCACCGCCTGATCGTCCCAATAGCCGCGCAGCAGGCGCAGCAGCAGCATCCGGCTCTCGTAGGAGAAGAGCTGGAGCGCGTCGGTGCAGAGGCTGGCGGGACCGACGTCGGTCTCGTCGATGGTGGAGATGGTGGTCGGCTTGCCGCCGCCGGAGCTGGACTTCTGGAAGATGACCTCTTCCTTGCCCGCCTGATTCACCTTCAAAATCCGGACAACCGGAAATTTTGCAAGACGAAGCAAATACGCCGCGCGCTCCCGGGCCGCGGCCTCGTCGGGAAAGACCCCGTCGATGTTGGGTTTTCCGCCCTGGTCGACGACCACTTCGAACGTGAGGCTGCGGCGCCGTGACATCATGGGCTTTTCAGCTCTTTCCCCACAGGCGTGGCGTCTTTTGAGGACTTCATCGTACGGTAAGCGGACTTTCCGCGCAGCAAGATTCCTGGCCCGCCCCCGTCCTGATCGGGGCCCGGCCAACGATTGACGCGGATGCGGGGCGGCGCGTTGCGCTAGACTGGCCGTCATGCGGATCCCGACCTTCTCCATCCTGCTCCTGCTGGCCTGCATCACCGCGGTGTCGGCCTGTGCGTCCCCCTATGGCGCCACCGGTCCGGACGACCGGGCGGCGATCGCCCGCAACGGCTTTTCCGCCGATGACGTCGGCTACGTGCTGTTCGATCCGGACAGCGGCGCCGTCCTGGCGGAGCGGCAGCCGGCCAAGCCCTTCGCCCCGGCCTCGGTCGCCAAGCTGCCCGCGATGGCCGCCGCCCTGGCGGTGCTGGGGCCGGACCACCGGTTCGAGACCACGCTGCACGTTTCTGGACGACTGGGGAACGGCGTTCTGGACGGCGACCTGATCCTGAAGGGCGGCGGCGACCCGTCGCTGTCCAGCGAAGGGCTGACGGAGCTGTTGCGCGACCTCGGCGCGCTGGGTGTGACGCGGGTGACCGGGCGCTTCCTCTACGACACCTCCTCCCTGCCCGAGATGCCGGAGATCGACGCCGGCCAGCCCTGGACCGCCGGCTACAACACCGGGGTCGGGGCGCTGTCGCTGAACTTCAACCGCTTCCGCTTCGACTGGGCGCGCCCCGCCGCCGCCGGCCAGCCGGTGCGGGTCAGCGCGTGGTCGGTGTCCGACGCGGGGCGCGTGCCGCTGGACAGCGTGACGGTGCAGTTGGGCGCCGGAGTGGGCGCCGCCTTCACCCCGCTCGCCGCCGCGGATGGGCAGCCGGCCAACGGAGAGCCGGTGGGCGAGCGCTGGCGCTTCGCCCCGCAGCCGGGCATGGCATCCAGCCTGTGGCTTCCGGTCACCCGCCCCGGTCTGGCGGCGGGGCACGTCTTCCGCCGGCTGGCCGCGGAGGCGGGGATCGTCCTGCCTGCCCCGGCCCCCGGCGCGGTGCCGCCGACCGCCACGCTCGCCGCCCTGCACCGCAGCGAGCCGCTGGAGGTGCTGGCCCGGCAGGTCCTGCGCTACTCCAACAACCTGTCGGCGGAGCTGATCGGTCTGGCCGCCGCCCGGCGGCTGGACCCGGCGGTGCAGACGCTGCCGCAGTCGGCGGCGGTGCTGACCGCGCCGGCCATGCTGGCGGCCCCGCGCACCGACTGGACGGGGCTGCGGCTGCTCAACCATTCCGGCCTCAGCGCCGCGTCGCGGATCACCCCGGCCCAGACCATGGCGCTGATCCGCGGCGCCGGCCCGGCGGTGCTGGCCCTTCTGCCCGGCGAGGACGAGGGCAAGGTCCTGCCCCCCGGCGTGCGCGCCAAATCGGGCACGCTGGCCTACGCCAAGGCGCTGGCCGGCACGCTGACCACGGCAAGCGGGCGCACGCTGGGCTTCGCCTTCTTCGTCACCGACGAGGAACGGCGCGCCGCCATGGACCGGACGATGGACCGCCGCATCGCCGAGATCCCGCCGGAGGCCCGCGCCTGGCTGGTCCGCGCCCGCAAGCTCCAGGCCGACCTGCTGGAGTTGTGGATCGCCGGCTTGTGATCGCCGTTGATTGCAGAAGTCCGTGAGCACGACGCTTGGCGAAGAGCGACGGTCGGTTGTACACTGCGACCGAATGTCCCACCGAGGTTCTGGATGCCGATCAGCCCGCGCGCCCGCCGACACCAGCAGGGTTCCGACACGCCGGACATCGCGGCCAACCGCTACCACGACCGGCAGTTGGGCGCGGAGGTGGTCAACATCGTGGTCGGCGGCTGCGTGGTCAGCGACGACCCGAACGTCGTCATCACCACCACGCTGGGCTCCTGCATCGCCGCCTGCCTGTTCGACCCCGTCGCGGCGATCGGTGGGATGAACCATTTCCTGCTGCCCGACCACAACGGCGACCGGCTGTCCATCTCCTCCCGCTACGGCAGCGCGGCCATGGAGCAACTCATCAACCGGCTGCTGGCGGCGACGGGGCGGCGCGACCGGCTGCGCGCCAAGATCTTCGGCGGGGCCAGCGTGAACGGCGCGCCGCGCAGCGCCGGCATTGGCCAGCGCAACGTCGAGTTCGTCATGGAGTATCTGGCGGCCGAAGGCATCCCGACGATGAGCTGGGACGTCGGCGGCACGACGGCCCGCGCGGTGCGCTTCTACCCGACCTCGGGCCGCACCCAGCGCCGCCTGATCGGGGAGGAGACGGTGCGGGACATCGCGCGGTCCGAGACCTCCTTCATGGACCGGCTGCGCAAGACCGGGATCGATGGCGACGTGGAACTGTTCTGATCCCCATGCTCCATGGATTGTCCCGCCTGCTGCCCGCCATCGCGGACCAGAATCTCGACGAGGCCGCCGTCTACCGGCGGGAGTCGCTGTACGAGCGCCCGCGCTACGAGGGGGCCCGCGGCCTGACGCCCGCCGCCGGTCCCCTGCTCTGCCCGCTCTGCGGGCGGGAGGCGGCGCGCTTCCTGCCCTTCGGGCTGGGCGGGCGGCGCAACGCCCGCTGCCCGGACTGCGGATCGCTGGAGCGCCATCGCTTCCTGTGGAGCTTCCTGGCGGAGCGGACGGACGTGCTGCGCCGGTCGCTGCGCATCCTGCACACCGCCCCCGAACCCTGCCTGGAGCCGCTGCTGCGGGCGCGGCACGGCCGGCGCTACGTCACGCTGGACCGCTTCAACCCGGCCGCCGACGTGCAGGGCGACCTGACCGACCTGCCCTTCCCGGACGGCCGTTTCGACCTCGTGCTGTCCAGCCACGTGCTGGAGCATGTCCCCGACGACCGCGCCGCGCTGCGCGAGATCGCCCGCGTGCTGAAGCCCTCGGGCCGCGCCGTCCTGCTGTTCCCCTACGACCCCAAGGGGCCGACGCGGGAGGACCCGGCGATGGACACCCCCGCCAAGCGGCTGGCCGCCTTCGGCCATCCCTATCACTACCGGATTTATGGTACGGATACCCCCCAGCGCATGGCCGAGGCCGGGCTGGACGCCACGCTCGTCGCCTCCACGGCGATGCTGAGCGCGCACCGGCGGCGGCGGCGGCGCATCAACCGCAACCACCTGTTCCTGGCGCGCCCGCGCGCCGCGGCGGGCCGGGCGTCCGGGGAGGGGTCATGAGCCGCAGCACCCGCAGCAGCATCCGCATCGCCACCTTCAACCTGGAAAGCCTGGACGACACCGGCGACCTGTCCTTCGAGGAGCGCGCCGCCGTGCTGCGCCCGCAGCTGGAGCGGCTGGACGCCGACATCCTGTGCCTTCAGGAGGTCAACGGCCAGCGCGACGCGAAGGGGGAGCCGCGGACCCTGCGCGCGCTGAACCGGCTGCTGGAGGGCGGCCCCTACGCCGCTTTCCACCGGACCTCCGGCGGCGAAGGGACGAAGCTGGCCGACCGTCACAACCTCGTGCTGGTGAGCCGCTGGCCGATCCTGGCGGCGCGGCAGTACCGGCATGATCTGGTGCCGTCCCCGCAGGTCCGCATGATCACCGCCGACCCGGCGCAGCCCGGCGGCGACGCCGTGACCTGGGACCGCCCGGTGCTGCATGGCGAGATCGAGCTTCCCGGCGGGCGGCGGCTGCACGTCTTCAACCTGCATCTGCGCGCGCCCATCGCCGCCCCCGTGCCGGGGCAGAAGAAGAACGCCTCCACCTGGAAAAGCGTCGGCGGCTGGGCGGAGGGCTTCTACCTCGCCTCGATCAAGCGGGCCGGGCAGGCGCTGGAGGCCCGGCTGGCGGTGGAGCGGGTGTTCGACGCCGACCCGCAGGCGCTGATCCTGGTGGCCGGCGACCTCAACGCCGAGATCGAGCAGACCCCCGTCCGCATCATCCGCGCCGACCTGGACGAGACCGGCAACGGCCATCTCGCCGGGCGGTCGCTGGTGCCGCTGGAGCGCTCCGTCCCCGAGGAGCGCCGCTTCACCGTGCTGCACGGCGGCGACGCGGTGATGCTGGACCATCTGCTGGTGTCGCGCGCCCTGCTGGGCTGGTTCCGCTCCGCCGAAATCCACAACGAGGCGCTGGGCGACGAGCTGGTCGCCCACGCCACGGTCAGCCATTCCCCGGAAAGCTACCACGCGCCGCTGGTCGCCCGCTTCGAACTGCCGGATCAGACGGTGACGGAAACGATGGCCCCCGGCGAACCCGCGCCGTAGGACCCCAGGGCAGGGGAAACGGCCGCGGGGGCGGTCCCCGCCGCCCCGGCGCCCGTCGCGGGCGGCGTTGCGGTGGCCGGGACGCCGCTCAACGCGGTGACGCGGGCTCCCGATCCGGCGCTCCGTTCGGCACCGCCCGGGGTGGCGTTTGCGCCGGATGCCGCGGCCTCTTTGCCCGTGCCGTCGCCCTCCGCCGCCGCGCCGGCCACGCCACCCAGACGGCTGGCGGTGCGGCGGTATTCCTCGACCACCTGTTGGGCCGGGATCTGGTTCTGGGTCTCGCCCGACGAGCGGTCACGGAAATAGATGACGGCGAGCCGGGCACCCTGGTCGTAGCGCAGGACCGGGCTGATGTAGCCGCCCGCCACCACAACCGGATCGGACGGGGCCGCCGCCGGGGCGGATTGGGCCGCATCCCCGGACGAAATCTGGGATGTCTGTAATTGGGATGTCTGTGCCGTGGCGTCGGCCACGGGCTGCGGCGTCGGAACCGCCGATGCCGGAGTCGGCCGGTTCGCCTGGATGCCGGAAACGCTTCGGATGTCCATGGCTGGCCGCCTTTCCCCTGCGGGCCCGGCCTCGGACCGGCCGGGCGGGCCCCGATTGGACGACGCGCGATCAGACCGTGATGTTGAGGTTCTGTCCGCGGGTCGGGGTGGTGTTGCCGCCCGACGACAGGGCCTGCTGGCTCTGCTGCGCCTGCTGATCCTGGGCCTGGATCTGCTGGCGGCGATCCTCTTCGGCCTTCTGGGCCTGCTGGTTCGCATCGG
The DNA here is from genome assembly GCF_003119115.1 of Azospirillum sp. TSH58. Lineage (NCBI taxonomy): Bacteria > Pseudomonadati > Pseudomonadota > Alphaproteobacteria > Rhodospirillales > Azospirillaceae > Azospirillum > Azospirillum sp. TSH58. The sequence continues at coordinate 1,131,190 of NZ_CP022367.1, read as the reverse complement.
TTCCCCGTGTCTGCTGCAGGGCCGCCGGCCCGCTGCTTAACGGTGTCGTGAAGGGCTGCTGTTGATAGCCCCCTATGCCGCTGACGCCCATGACACGCACTCCTCGCTGTCCGCACTCCCACCCAAGTAGAGTAGGCAAAAATTGCCGCGCGTTCAAGTGGGACTCACGGCCTATCCCTCGCAAGACACGCGCAAGTCACCGAAGCGCTCGCTTTGCGCGTGGACTCGTCCGATGCCGCTTCTTTTATTTGTGGGGATTCGATGGCGCCGGGTCAGGCGGGCTCCGGTTCCAGGAAAGCCCCCTCGCGAATCGCGAAGTCGAACCGCCCGCCGTCCAGCGCCGTCACGTCGTAGGTCAGCGACCGGTCGATGCTGTTGTCCGCGTTGAAGGTCAGCACGCGCGGCCGCAGCGTCGCCAGCTCCGTCGGCTGGCAGTACCAGGAAGCGGCGATGATGACCTCGTCCCCCGGCTGGCAGCTCCGCGCCGCCGAGCCGTTCAGCACGCAGCAGCGCGAGCCGCGCTCGCCATAGATCACGTAGGTGCTGATCCGCGCGCCGGAGTTCTTGTTCCAGATCTCCACAAATTCCAGCGGGTAGATTCCGACCGCCTCGCAATGCTCCGGATCGAGCGTGATCGATCCCTGATAGTTCAGGTTGGCGTCGGTGACGCGCAGGCAGTGCAGTTTCGCTCGGACGACCTTGATCATGATCCCCTCTGATCGGTGGCGGCGGGGCCGGAGAGCGGCCGGGGATGGCCGCCGGGGGATGTTTGTAACCGCAATTGCGAAAACAGCAAGCTTTCCGGCGCCCGCGGTATGACCGGCGTCATACCGCCACCTTGGGCTGAGGCTTTTGCCTTTGGTGGTATTTCCATCCTGGATGCGATGCGGCATGTTCTGCGCCGGTTTCATGCCCCCCGGCGCCACCCAACAATAGGGTCCAGTTAATAGGGTCTAGGGTCCGGCTGCGCTTCTCGGACCCGGCAACTGACAGAGGAAGGTGTGCGCCCGCGATGGCTGCGACGGCATCCGCGACACGGTACGTGATCTTTTCCGTCTCCGGCAGGACCTTGGCCCTGCCGGCGGATTCCGTGCGCCGGTTCCTTCCGCTGCCCCAGCTCGACCGACCGCCCGCGGCACCCGCCGTGGTTGCCGGCCTGTTCCGCTACCAGGGGCGGGCCGTCCCGGTCCTGCGGCTCGATCTGCTGTTCGGCTTCGACGCCGCGACGCCGGAGCTGTACGCGCCGCTGTTCCTGACCGACTGGGACAACCGTCCGCTGGCCCTGCTGGCCGACCGGGTGTTCAACATCCTGCCCATCCCCGACGCGGAGCGGACGGCGGCCGACCCCGGCCTGACCTTCAACGGCTGCGCCGTGGCGACCATCCCCCACGGCGGCCCCCATGATGGCGGCACGGCCACGGTGATCGACCCGTCCCGCCTGCTGACCGAGGCCGAAGGCCGTCTGCTCGCCGCCTTCCAGGCGATGGCCGACGAGCGTCTGGCCCGGCTCGGCGCCCCCGAACCGGCCGGCGATCCGGCGGGCCATCCGGCCGAAGGCGCCGCAGAGGCGGCCCGATGAACCGCATCGACGCCATCCTGCGCGACCCGGTCTTTCCCCGGATCAAGGCCGCCGTCATCGGGGCGACCGGCCTCGCCTACTACGCCGACAAGGACGCCGCCCTGGCGGAGCGCATCAACCGCCGCCTGTCGGACAAGCCGACCCTCGGTTTGGCCGCCTATCTGGCGCAGCTCGCCGGGGAGGGACCGACCGGGCCGGAGTATCAGGCGCTCATCAACGAGCTGACGGTCGGCGAGACCTTCTTCTTCCGCTACGCCGAGCAGTTCGAGGCCCTGTGCGCCGTCGCCATCCCGGAATGCCTGCGCCGCAACCGGGAAAGCCGCCTGCTGCGCATCTGGAGCGCCGGCTGCTCGATCGGGCCGGAGGCCTACACGCTGGAAATCCTGCTGAAGCGGCATTTCGCCGACCAGCTCCGCGACTGGCAGGTCAGCATCGTCGGCACCGACCTGAACGCCAGCTTCATCGAGACGGCGCGGCGCGGCGTCTACGGCAACTGGGCGGTGCGCGGGCTCGACCCGGCGGTCCTGGCGGAATGCTTCGACCGGCAGGGCGACCTGTGGGCGGTGAAGCCGCGCTTCCGCGAATGGACGAGCTTCTCCGTCTTCAACCTCGTGGAAGGGCCGCTGCCCAACTACCCGCGGGGCCTGGGCGCGCTGGACGTCGTGCTGTGCCGCAACGTCATGATCTATTTCGACGAGCCGACGCGCACCCGCCTGCTGGAAAACCTCCACGAGGTGCTGGTGCCCAACGGCTGGCTGGTGGTCGGCCATGCCGAGACGGGGCAGCAGGTCAACAGCCTGTTCACCCCCGTGCCGGTGCCGGGCGCCACCATCTACCGCAAGCCGCGCCCCGGCTGCGCGCCCTCGGCGGCCCTGCCGGCGGCTCCGGCGGCACTCCCCGTCATTACGCCCCCCATTCCCGCCGAGCCGAAGCCGGCCGAGCCGAAACCCGCGGAGCCGAAACCCGCGAAGAAGCGCAGCGCGGCGACGACGCCCGCGGCGCGGCTGCGCGCCACCCCGGCCAAGCCTGCGCCCGCCCCCCTTCCCACCGCGCAGCCGACGGCGGCCTCCCCGGCCGGCGACCCCGCCGCGGTCGACGGCGACCGGGCGGCGGCGCTGGACGCCTGCATCGCCCTGGCCGAGCGCAACCGCCTCGACCCGGTGGTCCATTTCCGCTTGGGCCTGCTGGAGGAGGAACTGGGCGTCGGCGACCCGATCGCCGCCTTCAAGCGGGCGCTGTATCTGGATTCCGACTTCGCGCTGGCCGACTACCACCTGGCGCTGGCCTATTGGCGGCGCGGCAAGCTGGCCCCGGCGCAGCGCCATTTCCGCAACGCCCGCGCCACCGTCGCCGCCCACGACGCGACGGAGCTGGTGGCCGAGGGCGGCGGCCTGACCGTGGCCGAGCTGCGCAGCATGATCGACCTCTGGTTCTCGGGTGAGGAGCCGTGATGGACGACCGGACCGGAGCCGGAGAGGCGGCCAAGGTGACGACCCAGGAGGCAGGCGGCATCGACTGGGCCGCCGTCCGCGCGCGCCTGGCCCGCCAGAGCCGGGATATGGAGCAGGCCGCGGCGCCGGGCGGCGCCTGGGCCGACGCGCTGCTGCTGCGCCGCGCCGAGGATCTGGCGCGCGTCCCCTCCGCCGACGAGGCCGACGCCGCGGCGGAGGCCGAAGCTCCGGTCGCCCTGCTGGTCGGGCGCGGCGCGGACGGGGCCTATGGGCTGGACCTGCGCCACCTGTCCCGCATCGTTCCGCTGCCGCGGGTGGCGCGCGTGCCCCACGCACCGCCGGAGCTGCTGGGGCTGATCGCCATCGACGGGCGGGTGATGCGCCTGTTCGACGTGGACCGGCTGTGCGGGCGCAACGCCGTTCCCGCCGGCGGCGGCTTCGCCGTCGTGCTGCGCGGCGGGGAGCGGCCGGTGGCGCTGCGCCTGCGCACCGTGGACACGGTGACGGGGCTGGATGGAACCGTCGCGAAGGCCCCGCCGGAAGCCGGGTCCTTCGTCACCGCCATCACCCCGGGCCGCGTCGCCGTGCTGGACGTGCCGGCGATCCTGGAGACGCTGAGGAGCATGAAAGAAGAATGAAACTGAAGGTCAAGCACAAGCTGATGCTCAGCTTCGGGGTCGTCTGCCTGCTGACCGGGCTGCTGGCGGCGTTCCAGATGATGCGCTTCGCCGACGGCATGAAGGTCATGATGGGCATCGCCACCTACGACATCCAGGTGTCGGAGGCGGTGCGCGAGATCGAGGTGACCGAGAGCAACCTGCGCAGCCTCCGCGAGGCGGCGACCCACGCCGCGGCGCTGGCCCAGATCCAGGGCACGGTTCCCGACATCACGCAGCTGCGCCAGCGCTACCGCGACGGCTCGATGATCATGTTCGATCAGGTCGGCAAGCTGAAGCGGATCGCCGCCGAGCGGGCCGAGGAGGGCACCACCGAGGACCGCCGCCGCATCTGGGGCGAGCTGGTCGCCCAGATCAACAGCTTCGACCAGTATTCGCACCGCATGCTCGACGAGGCCAACGCGCTGATGGAGCGGGTGGCCGCCGGGGCCGAGCCGGAGGCGCTGACCCGGCTGACGCGGGTGGAGGAGATGCGGGTGGCCATGGCGGGCCAGCTGTCCGACCTGCACAGCGACATCAGCCGCCTGTCGGAGGCCGGGCGCCAGAACATCCGCAACCTCTACGACGACGCGGTGCGCTCCTCGATCCTGGCTCTGGTCATCGTGGTGGCCCTGGCCGTCGCCATCGCCATCCTGATCGGCAGCTCGGTCACCAAGCGGCTCGGCACCGCCATCGGCTTCGTCACCCAGGTGGGCAAGGGCGACCTGACCAAGACGGTGGTCGTTCCCGGCGACGACGAGTTGGCCGAACTGGGCACCCACCTGAACGAGATGACCGGCAACCTGCGCAGCATGGCCAAGACCACCCGCGCCACGGCCGAGAGCATGCACGCCGCGACCGCGCAGATCCGCGCCTCGACCCAGCAGCAGGCGGCCAGCGTCGCCCAGCAGCTCGCCGCCGTGGAGGAGACGACCGCGACGCTCAGCGAGATCACCGAGTCCGGCGCGCAGATCAACCGCCGCGCCCAGGACGTGGCCCAGAACGCCCAGGTCGCCGCCTCCAACTCCGAGACCGGCCTGAAGGCGGTGGAGGACACCAACCAGGCGATGGACGCCATCCGCGAGCAGGCGGAGGCGGTCGCCGAGAACATCGTCATCCTGTCGGAGCGCACCCAGGCGATCGGCGAGATCATCCTGACCGTCAACGACATCGCCGAGCGCTGCCATCTGCTGGCGCTCAACGCCGCCATCGAGGCCGCCGCCGCCGGAGAGCACGGCCGGACCTTCGCCGTGGTGGCGAGCGAGATCAAGAGCCTCGCCGACCAGTCGAAGGAGGCCACCGCCCAGGTCCGTTCCAACCTCAGCGAGATCCAGCACGGCATCAACGCCTCGGTCATGCTGACGGAGGAGGCGGTGAAGCGCGTCGGCGCCGGCAAGCGCCAGACCGACGCCACCCAGTCGACCATCCGCGACCTCGCCGAGAGCGTGCAGGAGAGCGTGCTCGCCTTCCAGCAGATCGTCGCCGGCACCAACCAGCAGCAGATCGGCCTGGAGCAGGTGATCCAGGCGCTCCAGAACATCCGCGAGGCGAGCAGCCAGACCGCCGCCGGCACCCGCCAGCTCGAAGGGGCCGCCACCAACCTCAACGATCTCGGCCAGGGTCTGGTCGAGGCCGTGCGGAACTACCGCGTGTGACCATGGCGACGGCACGCGGCGGCATGGGCAAAGACAAGGGCAAGGACGGACGGAAGGTGCGGGCGGCATGAACGACATCCGCACACGCCTGCTCGCCGCCTTCGACCTGGAGCACAAGGAGCATCTCGCGGCCATCCGCGAAGCCCTGCGCGCCGTGGAGAAGAACCCGGCGCACCACCCCGATCTGGTGGAGATCCACCGCCGCGCCCACAGCCTGAAGGGGGCCGCCCGCGCCGTGGACCTGCCGGAGGTCGAGCGGCTGTCCCACTGGCTGGAGGCCGCCTTCCTGGCCATCCAGCGCGGCACCGTGCCCTTCGACGCCACGGCCCGCGACGTGGTGCGCCGCGCGCTCGACGCCATCGAGGACGTGGTCGCCTGGGCGACCCGCGGCGGCGGCGAGGTGGACATCGCCGAGGTGCTGGCCGCGCTGACCCGCATGGGCGGCGAAGGCGGCGGGCCGGAGCCGGTCCAGCGCCGCCCGGACGCGGGAGCCACCCCCGCCACCCCTCCGTCCGCCGCGCCGCGCCCGGTGCACGCCGCCGGTTCCGCCGAAGGCGCGGCCCTGGTCCGCATCCGCAGCGCCGGGCTGGAGCGGCTGTTCACCGCCGCCGCCGGCCTCCTGCCGGAGATCGAGAACCAGTCCGCCCTGGTCGCCGAACTGCGGGAGCTGCGCGGCGAATGGCGCGCGCTGGAACGCAGCTGGCACGCCATGCGGCCCCGCCTGCTCCGCGGCCCCCACGACGTTTCGGGGTCCGGCGGCACCAGCTCCTTCGCGGGCGACGAGACGGCCCTGCGCCTGTCCTCCTTCGAGCGGCGGTTCCGCGCGCTCGGCGCCTCGCTGGACGCAGCGCACCGCGCCCATGACCGCCATCTCTGGTCGCTGCGCCGCTGGGGCAGCGGCTTCCAGGACGAGGTGCGGCAGCTCCGCATGCTGCCGGCGGAATCGCAGTTCAGCAACCTCGGCCGCATGATCCGCGACATCAGCCGCGCCCAGGGCAAGGAGGTCGAGGCGGACATCCGCGGGCTGGAGACCCAGGCCGACCGGGTGGTCCTGCAACGGCTGAAGGACCCGGTGCTGCACATCGCGCGCAACGCCGTCAGCCACGGCGTCGAAACCCCGCAGGAGCGGGTGGCCGCGGGCAAGCGCGCCGCCGCCACCGTCCGCTTCGAGGCCTCGGTGGTCGGACGCCGCCTCGTCCTGCGCGTTGAGGACGACGGGCGCGGCCCGAACCGCGAGGCCATCGCCCGCCACGCCGTCGAGCGCGGCCTGCTGGGCGCCGACGAGGCGGATTCGGCGCCGGAGGAACGGCTGCTCGACCTGATCTTCGAGCCGGGCTTCTCCACCGCCCCCACCGCGAACGAGTACGCCGGGCGCGGCATGGGCCTCGCCATCGTGCGGCGGGAGGTGACCCGGCTCCAGGGCTCGGTGACGCTGGCGGCGCGCGAGGGCGGCGGGACCGTCGTCACGGTGGAGGTGCCGCTCAGCCTGCTCAGCCAGCGGCTGGTCTTCGTGGCGGTCCAGGACGACATCCTGGCGATCCCCAGCAACGACGTGGCGCGCGTCCTGCGCGCCCCGGCGGACACGCTGTTCACCGACCTCGCCGCCCCGACCATCCGGCTGGAGGAGGAGGACGTCCCGGTGACGCCGCTGGCCGCCCTGCTCGGCTACGACGGCGCCATGCCGCAGGGCAACGGGGCGCCGCTGGCGCTGGTCATCCTGCGCGCCGCCGGGCGGCGGCTCGCGCTGGTCGTGGACGCGCTGATGGCCACCCGCGACTCCGTCGTCACCCCGGCGGAGGAGGTGGGAATCGACGCCGTCCGCTTCCTCGGCACCGTGCTGATGGACGACGGATCGCCGGCCCTGGTGCTGAACCCGGCGGCCCTGTCGCCGCGCCCCGGCATGGCCCTGCCGCCGCTGGTCCGCCCGGTGGACGAGTCGGCGCGGCGGCGCCCGCACATTCTGGTGGTGGACGATTCAATCACCACGCGAACCCTGGAAAAGAGCATCCTGGAGGCCCATGGTTACCGGGTCACGCTGTGCGTGGACGGGCGCGAGGCGGTCGAAACACTTGGCGAACTGGAGGATGTGGACCTGATCATCAGCGACGTGGAGATGCCGAGGATGGACGGGTTCGCCCTGCTCCAGGCCGTCAAGGGCAACCCCATGACCTCCGACCTGCCGGTGATCCTGGTCACCTCGCGCGCCAGCGACGAGGACCGCGAGCGCGGGCTGGACCTTGGCGCCGACGCCTACATCGTCAAGACCCGTTTCGACCAGAACGAGCTTCTGGCCGGCATCCGGCGGCTGCTGTGACCGGCGCCCGCAAGATCCGCGTGCTGGTGGTCGAGGACTCGCCGGTCGTCCAGCAGCTGCTCGCCCACGTCATCGGCGAGGACCCGCGCCTGGAACTGGCCGGCATCGCCGCGTCGGGCGAGCAGGCGCTGCGCATGGTCGACTCGCTGCGGCCGGACGTGGTGTCGCTGGACATCCGCCTGCCGGGGATCGACGGCTTCGCCGTGACCCAGCGGCTGATGCGCGACCACCCCGTGCCGATCGTCGTGGTCGCCTCCGACGTGCGCGACCTCGACATCCCGATGCGGGCGCTTCAGGCCGGGGCGCTGGCGGTGGTGGAGAAGCCGGGCAGCATGGCCCGCGCCGACTATCAGACCGTCGCCCGGCATCTCTGCACCCAGCTCACCATCATGAGCCAGGTGAAGGTGATCCGGCAGCGCGGTCGTCCGCGCAACGGCGACGAGGAGCCGGGCGGCACCGCCGGCCGCGGCAAGGGCGCCGCCGTTCCGAAGCCCCCGCCCCTGCCGCCGTCCGTGGCGAAGCGGCAGTTCCGCGCGCTGGGGATCACCGCCTCGACCGGCGGCCCGGCGGCGCTGGTCAAGCTGCTGCGCGGGCTGCCGGCCAACTTTCCCCTGCCCGTCTTCGTCGTGCAGCACATCGGCGCCCCCTTCGTGGCCGGCTTCGCCTCCTGGCTGGGGTCGGTCACGCCGCTGCCGGTGGCGCTGGCCTCCGACGCGCCGCACCGGCCCGGCCATGTCTATGTCGCCCCCGGCGAGCTTCATCTGACCGCCGAGCCCGGCGGGATGCGGCTGGTCCACGGCGATCCGGTCTGCGGCCAGAGGCCGTCCGGGGACGTGCTGTTCTCCTCCCTGGCCTCGGCCTTCGGCGCCGCCGCCATCGGCGTGCTGCTGACCGGCATGGGGGAGGACGGCGCGCGCGGCCTCGCCGACATGCACCGGGCGGGCGCCTACACCATCGCGGAGCATGCCTCCACCGCGGTCATCCACAGCATGCCGGGGACCGCGGTCCGGCTGGGAGGCGTTACCGAGGAGCTGCCCATCGACAAGGTGGCGGCCCGTTTGCTGGAACTGGTTTCGACGGGAGTAGAGCCCTCATGAGTGGACCCAGGGCGCTGATCGTCATCGCTTCGCAGACACAGGGGCTTCTCCTGAAGCTGATGCTGGAGGAGCAGGGCATCGAGGCGAGCTGCGTCGAAACGGTGGAGCCCGCGGTCGCGGAGCTGGCGCGCCGCCCCTTCGACCTGCTGATGGTGGAGGCCGACGGCGAGGCCGCCCGCACCCTGACGGAGCTGCGGCGGCGCTGCCCGGCCCCCGCCCTGCTGCTGGGGTCGGCGGAGCGGGCGGCGGAGTCCGGCGTTCCCGCCGACGTGCAGTGGGTGGATTCCGCCGATTCCCAGGGCGTGGTGCAGCAGGCCATGGCGCTGCTCGACCGGCGCAACGCGCCGCCGACCGTGTCCGACATCCTGCGGCGGGCGCGCATCCTGGTGGTGGACGACAGCGCGACCTACCGCGAGTTCCTGCGCGCCGAACTGGAGGAGGACGGCTGCCACGTCGTCGCCGCGCGCAACGCCGACGAGGCGGTGGCGGCGCTGGAGGACGGCGGGCTGGACTGCGTGATCCTCGACCTCGTGATGCCCGGCACCAGCGGCACCCAGCTCTGCGAGCGGTTCGACCGCTTCCGCCGCCGGCGCGGCCTGTTCTTCCAGATCGTCATCCTGACCAGCCAGGAGGGCGACGACCGGCTGACCGCCAGCCTGACCGCGGGCGCCGACGACTTCGTGGGCAAGTCGCAGCCGATGGACATCCTGAAGATCCGCCTGATGGCGCTGCTCCGCCGGAAATACATGGTGGAGGACCATCTCGCCCGCCTGTCCCCGCCAATGCCTTCCGCATAGAAGGCGTATAGGGCTTTCAGGCGCTTTCATCCCCAGTGCACCAAAGGTTAAGGTGCTTCACCTTCAGCTCCAGCGGTTAGTGAGACCGACGTGACGCTTCGGCACAGGAACACGACCAGCATCGACGCCGCGCCCGCGGAGACGGAGTGCGTGGAGAACGCGCTGCGCGTCTGCCACGCCGCCGCGCTGCCGGCCTTCGTGCTGACCGGGCCGCCGCACGCCGCCACGCTCTTCCCCAACGACGCGCTCTGCACCCTCCTCGGCAAGGAGCCCGCGGCGGGCGGGCAGCCGGCCCCGGCCTGGTTCGGGCCGGTCTGGCCGGCGGTGCTGGGCGCCGTCGATCCGCTGTTCTCCGGCGACACCGAGGAGCCGGTCGGCATCGAGCTTCTGCCCGTGGGCGACGCCGATCCCGCGGCGTTCCAGGGCGTGCCTCTGACCCAGGACGGGCGGACCGTCGCCATGCTGGCCCTGGCCGCCCAGGCGGCCCCCGACGACCGGGTCGTCGCCCGCATGGAGCGGGCGATGCGCGCGGAGATCGAACGGACCACCGCCGCGCGGTCGCGCTTCCTGGCCTCGGCCAGCCACGACCTGCGCCAGCCCTTCCAGGCGATGCGCCTGTTCCTCGACGCGCTGTGCAGCCAGATCAGCGACGAGAAGGCGCTGAGCACGGCCGAGATGCTGGGCAACGCCATGACGGCGGGCGAACGGCTGCTGAACGCGCTGCTCGACATCTCCACCCTGGACGCCGGCACGGTGACGGCGGACCCGCAGCCCGTCGCCCTGGACGAGCTTCTGAACCAGCTCGTCGAGGAGTTCCGTCCGCAGAGCGAGGAGAAGGGCCTGCGCCTGCGCGCCCGCCTGTGTCCCGGCACGGTGGAGACCGACCCGGTGCTGTTCGGTCGGGTGATGCGCAACCTGCTGACCAACGCCATCCGCTACACCCGGCACGGCGGCCTGCTGCTCGCCATGCGGCGGCGCGGCAACCGCTGGCGCGTCGATGTCTGGGACACCGGCTTCGGCATCCCCGAGGAGCAGCTGACCGCGATCTTCGACGAATTCCACCAGCTCCAGAATCCCAACCGCGACCCCAATCGCGGGCTGGGCCTGGGTCTCGCCATCGTGCGCCGGCTGGCCGAGCTGCTCGGTCTTCAGGTCGAGGTGCGGTCGCGCATCGGGCGCGGCACGGTCTTCTCCGTATCGCTGGAGGCGGCGAGCCCGCTGGCCGAACCGCCTTGCGGCTCCCCCGCCCCGCCGCCCTCCGCCGCGACGGCCCCGCTGCTGACCGGGATGACCGTGCTGGCCGTGGACGACGAGGCCATGGTGCTGACCGGCCTCCAGATGATCCTGGAAAGCTGGGGCTGCACCGTCGCCGCGGCGAGCGACATGCGGGAGGTCTTCGCGGTGCTGGACGGGTTGCCGGAGCCGCCGTCGGTGATCCTGACCGACCTGCGGCTGCCCGGAAAGGTGTCCGGCTTCGACGTGATCGACCGGGTGCGCCGCCTGTACGGGCAGGAGATTCCCGCCGTTGTGCTCAGCGGCGAGACGGCCCAGAGCGCCCTGCTGGAAGGCCAGCGCCGCGGCTGCTCCTTCCTGCACAAGCCCCTCCACCCCGGCGACCTGCGGCAGGTCCTCGAACGGCTGCGCGTCGGCGACCGGACTTAGCCGAAGGCCCAAGCCCCGGACGAGGAGGGGCGCCGTCAGGGCGCCTGGTGATGCTCCAGCCAACGGTCGCAGCATTTGTTCTGCCCGTTGAAGCAGGATTGGTTGATGTCATCGCGCATGGCCCGGTAGGCGATGCGCTGGTCCTCCCCGGTGCTGTTCGTCACCGTCGGCTCCCAGATGGCCAGCTTGTTTGCGATCAGGTTGAGGACCTCATGCCGGGGATGGACCCAGGCCCCGAAGCCGGGAAAGGAATCGAAGTTCCGGCGGCAGTCTTCCGTCTCCGCTTTCGACAGGCGGATGTAGATGCGGTAGACGGGATGGGTCGCCCAGGCGTCGGCCCATTTCAGGATCGATTTCCGGGCCTTGAGCATCGCCGGGCCTTGCGGGTTGACGTGGTTGGCAAGCTCCTGCCAGTTCACGTGCGACGGCGTCGTGGCGACCTGGACGAGCAGGTCCTTGAGCTGGTTGGCGTAGGCCAGCGCCTTGGGCAGCGCTCCCTCCGCCTCCCAGCCGCCGGTGTCCATGGGATCGTCCACCCGCATCACATTCTCCGCGCCGGGAAAGACGTTGCCGAAGGCCCAGAGGATCCGCTCCATCAGCGCTTCGATCCGGGCTTGCGGGTCCGGGGTCGGCGCGATCACGGCGTTGTTCACCGCGTAGGTGCCGACATTGATCAGGTAGCCGTCGCTGCTGGCGTCCACGGCCTTGTTGCGGAGATCGAGCAGGATGTTCTGCGGGCAGATGTGGTGATCGGTGACCACGCTGAGATTCGCAAGCCCGTTGAGCTGGGCGGCGTCCTGGACGCTGTCGCGCCACCCGGCGAAATCGAGTGGCTTGGATTTGGTGTTCTTGATCGCGGCCCTGTCGAGTGGCATCGGGGTCTCCGTCATCCGGCTGGTATTCCCCAGACGACGGAGCGGCGCCGGCCGTGACGCGTTCCGCGCAACCGCCTACGCCCAGCGGTCGCCGTGGCTGTAGACGACCAGCCGGTTGCCGCGGGCGAAGCCGGCCAGCGACACGCCGCAGCTCTCCGCCATGCGCACCGCCATGCCGGTGGGGGCGGAGATGGCGACCAGCCCGCTGATGCCAAGCCGGGCGGCCTTCTGCACCAGCTCGTAGCTGGCGCGGCTGGAGGTCAGGACGAAGCCGCCCCGCCGGTCCACGCCCGTGCGCACCAGCCAGCCGATCAGCTTGTCGAGCGCGTTGTGGCGGCCGACATCCTCGCGCACCGCCAGGATCTCCCCCGTCGCGTCCACCCAGGCGACGCCGTGGGCCGCTCCGGTGGCGCGGTGCAGGGTCTGCCGCTCGGCGAAACGGGCCAGCGCCCGCTCCACTGCGCCGACCGACAGCCGCCCGCCGGGCGCGACCGGGCGGCCGGACCGGGCGATGGCCTGGAGGCTTTCCACCCCGCAGACGCCGCAACCCGACCGCCCGGCGATGCTCCGCCGCTTGCCCTTCAACGCCATGAAGCGCTCCATCGGGATCTCCATGCGGACCTCGATCCCGTCGCAGCCCTCCACGACCCGCAGACTCTCCAGCTCCTCCGCGTCGGCGATGATCCCCTCCGTCAGGGAGAAGCCGAGGCCGAACTCCTCCAGGTCGTCTGGGGTCGCCAGCATCACCGCGTGGACGATGCCGTTGTAGGCGATGGCGACGGGCACCTCCTCCACCACCGCGTCGTCGCAGAGCTGGGCGTCACCGGGCCCCAGCCGCAGCACGGTCATGCGGTGGGTGGTGGAGGGCGCTGCGACGTCGATGGCGAGGCTCATGGCGGTGTCCTGCTCGGTGGAGGAGAGGCGGTGAACGGGACGAACGGCCCTCGCCCCCCCCCGGGGAGAGGGAGGGGACCCGCCGCATCAGCGGTGGGGAGGGTGAGGGGGCTGGTGCGCCCTTGGCGCACCGCCAAGGGGCATGCTGCCCCTTGGCAATCCCCTGGCATGGACGCACCGCCCATGCTGCCCCCTCACCCTAACCCTCTCCCCGGAGGGGAGAGGGAACTGCCGGTCACGAGTGCCCGGTTTCCTTGCCGGTCACCTGACGGAACCAGCGCGGATGGTGCTTGCGCGCCCAGGCATGGGTGACCACGCCCTCGACCATCGCGCGGATCGTGCCCTGCACCCACAGCGCGGCGTAGACATGGACGATGATGCTGGCGATCAGCACCAGCGCGCTGGCGGCGTGGACCAGAAGCGCCACCCGGATGACCGGGATCGGGAAATAGCCCGCGAAATAGGGCCGCCACGCGATCACGCCGGACACCAGCAGCAGGATCATGCACAGCACCATGACCCAGAACATGCCCTTCTGGCCGCCGTTGTAGCGGCCGATGTCGCCGACCTCGTTGCCCTTCATCACCTCCTTCACCGACATCATCCACGTCACATCCTCCTTGTTGATGAGGTTGTGGTGGGCGTAGCGGAAGAACTGGCGGGCGAAGGCCAGGACCATCACCACCCCGACGAAGGGATGGACGATGCGGGCGAGCTGCGGCGTCCCGAACACGCCGGTCAGCCAGAAGAAGGCCGGGTAGAAGAAGGCCAGCCCGGAGATGGCCAGCAGCACGAAGCAGACCGCCACGATCCAGTGGTTGATGCGCTCCGCGGCGCAGTAGCGTTGGATCAGTTTTTCCGTCTTCACAGCGCGTTCTCCCGTTCCTCGTTCTTGATCCCGTGGGCGTGCTTCGTTCCCTTGGCGGGCGGAAGCGGCGGCGTGCCGTGGTCCGCCTCCTCCTCGTCATCGGCGCGGTTCGGGCCGACCGTGATGTAATGGAAGAAGCCGAACAGGCCGGCGGCGGCGACGCCCAGGGTCGCCAGCGGCTTCAGCATGCCCTTCCACACCCCGACGACGGCGCTGATCGACGGGTTGTCCGGCAGGCCGGAGTAGAGCGTCGGCTTGTCGGCGTGGTGCAGCACATACATGACGTGGGTGCCGCCCACCCCGGCGGGGTCGTAGAGGCCCGCCTGGTCGTAGCCGCGCGACTGGAGGTCGGTGATGCGGGTCTGGGCGACCTCGATCATGTCCTCCTTGGAACCGAACTGGATGGCCCCGGTCGGGCAGGTCTTGACGCAGGCCGGCTCCTGCCCCACCGCCACGCGGTCGGAGCACAGGTTGCACTTGTAGGCCTTGCTGTCGGCCGGGCTGAGGCGCGGCACGTTGAACGGGCAGCCGGAGATGCAATAGCCGCAGCCGATGCAGTTCTCCTGGTGGAAGTCCACGATGCCGTTCTTGAACTGCACGATGGCGCCCGGCGACGGGCAGGCCTTCAGGCAGCCGGGGTCGGCGCAATGCATGCAGCCGTCCTTGCGGATCAGCCACTCCAGCTTGCCCTTCTCCTCCACCTCGTTGAAGCGCATGACCGTCCAGGCCTGCGAGGACAGGTCGGTCGGGTTGTCGTAGACGCCGACGCAGGTGCCGACCTCGGCGCGCAGCTCGTTCCATTCCGAGCAGGCGACCTGACAGGCCTTGCAGCCGATGCAGACCGTGGTGTCGATCAGCTTGGCCACTTCCTGCGGGTTGCGGGCCTGCGGGGTCGGCGTCGGGGTGGCGGACCGGCGCAGGATATCGAGGGATTGCAGTGCCATGACTTACGCCACTCCGATCTTCTCGACGTTCACGAGGAACGCCTTGTATTCCGGGGTCTGGGTGTTGCAGTCGCCGACCGCGGGCGGCAGCGTGTTGGACAGGAAGCCCTTCTTGGCCACCGTCTCCCAGCCCCAGTGCAGGGGGATGCCGATCTGGTGGATGGTGCGGCCCGCCACCTTCAGGGCCTTGATGCGCTTGGTCACCACCGCCTTGGCCTTGATGTGGCCGCGCTTGGAGGAGACCTGGACCCAGTCGCCGGCCTGGATGCCCTTCTCCGCCGCCAGCGTCTCGCCGATCTCCACGAACTGCTCCGGCTGGGCGATGGCGTTCAGCCGCACGCTCTTGGTCCAGAACTGGAAATGCTCGGTCAGGCGGTAGGTGGTGCCGACGTAGGGGAACTGGTCATGGGTGCCCAGCCGCTCGCGGTCGGCCTTGAAGATGCGGACCGCCGGGCTGCTGACCACCTTCGGGTGCAGCGGGTTGGTGCCGAGCGGGCTTTCCATCGGCTCGTAATGCTCGGGGAAGGGACCGTCCACCAGCTTGTCGGTGCAGAACAGCCGCCCGACGCCCTCCGGGTTCATGATGAAGGGGTTCATGCCGTCGGCCGGCGGCGAGTCCACCTTGAAGTCCGGCACGTCGGCGCCCGCCCAGGCGGTGCCGTTCCAGGAAATCAGGGTGCGCTTGGGGTCCCAGGGCTTGCCCGACGGGTCGCAGGAGGCGCGGTTGTAGATGATGCGGCGGTTGGCCGGCCACGCCCAGGCCCAGCCCGGCGTGTTGCCGAGGCCCGCGTCGGTGTTGTCGCGCCGGGCCATCTGGTTGCCCGCCTGCGTCCAGCAGCCGGCGAAGATCCAGCAGGCGCTCATCGTCGTGCCGTCGTCGCGCAGCAGGGCGAAGTTCGGGATCTGCTCGCCCTTGCGGGCCAGGAACTTCGTCGGGTCCTTGGGGTCGGGGATGTCGGCGAGCGCGCGGCCGTTCAGCTCCTTCGCCAGCTCCTCCGGCGTCGGCTCCAGCGGGTTCTTGTAGGGCCAGGAGAGGTTGAGGATCGGCTCCGGCGCGGTGCCGCCCTCCTTGGCGTAGAGGGTGCGGACGGCCATGAACAGCTCGGCCAGGATCTCCTGGTCGGTCTTCGCCTCGCCCGGCGGGTTGGCGCCCTTCCAGTGCCATTGCAGCCAGCGCGAGGAGTTGACGATGGCCCCGTCCTCCTCGGCGAAGCAGGTGGAGGGCAGGCGGAACACCTCGGTCTTGATCGACGCGGTGTCGACCTCGTTGACCTCGCCGTGGTTCTGCCAGAAGGAGGCGGTCTCCGTGGCGATCGGGTCGATCACCACCATGTATTTCAGCTTGGCGAAGTCCGCCGCCGTCTTGCGCGCGTCGGGGAAGGAGGTCAGCGGGTTGAAGCCCTGGACGATGAAGCCGTTGACCTTGCCGTTGTGCATCAGGTCCATGACCTGCAGCACGTCGTACATCTTGTCCCACTTGGGCAGCCAGTCGTAGCCCCAGTCGTTGTCCTTCGTCGCCTTGTCGCCCCAGAACCATTTCAGCAGGCTGACGAAGAATTTCGGCGTGTTGGCCCAGAAGTTGAGCTGGCCCGGCGCCTGCGCCTTCGGCGCGGTCTTGGCGATGTAGTCGGCGAAGGTCGGATGCGCCTTCTCCGACGGCAGGGTCAGGTAGCCCGGCAGGTTGGTGGACAGCAGGCCAAGGTCGGACAGGCCCTGGATGTTGGAGTGGCCGCGCAGCGCGTTGACGCCGCCGCCCGGCATGCCGATGTTGCCGAGCAGGAGCTGGATCATCGCCATGGTGCGGATGTTCTGGGCGCCGACCGTGTGCTGCGTCCAGCCCAGCGCGTAGAGGATCGTTCCGACCCGGTCGCGCACCGCCGTGGAGCCGAGATGCTGGCAGACCCGCAGGAAGCCGTCCTTCGGCGTGCCGGTCAGGTCCTCGACCACCTCGGGGGTGTAGCGCGCGTAGTGGGCCTTCATCAGGTTCCACACGCAGCGCGGATGCTGGAGCGTCGGGTCGGTCTTCGCCGTCGCGCCGTCCGCCTCGACCTCGTAGTTCCAGGACGTGCGGTCGTACTGGCCCTTGGCCGCGTCGTAGCCGCTGAACAGCCCGTCCTCGAACCCGTAGCCCTCCTTCACGATGTAGGCGGCGTTGGTGTAGGCGCGGACATAGTCCCACTGGATCTTGTCGTTGGCGACCAGCCAGTTGATGACTCCGCCCAGGAACACGATGTCGGACCCGGCGCGGATCGGCAGATACTCGTCGGCCACCGCGGCGGAGCGGTTGTAGCGCGGGTCGACGACGACGATGCGCGCGCCGCGCTTCTTCGCCTCGACCGCCCACTTGAAGCCGACCGGGTGCGCCTCCGCCGGGTTGCCGCCCATGATCAGGATGAAGTCGGCGTTGGAGATGTCCACCCAGGTGTTGGTCATCGCCCCGCGCCCGAAGGTCGAGGCCAGCGCCGACACCGTCGGGCCGTGGCAGACGCGGGCCTGCGCGTCGGTGCCGACGATGCCCAGCGAGCGCATGACCTTCTGCGTCAGGATGCCCGTCTCGTTGGAGGAGGCCGAGGCGGTCAGCATCGCCGTGGACAGCCAGCGGTTCACCGTCACGCCGTCGGCGGTCCTGGTGACGAAGTTGGCGTCGCGGTCGTCCTTGATGTGGCGGGCGATGCGCTCGATCGCCTCATGCCAGGAGATGCGCTTCCAGCTGTTGGACCCGGCCTCGCGCACTTCCGGGTATTTCAGGCGGTTCGGGCTGTGGATGAAGTCCAGCAGGCCGGCGCCCTTCGGGCAGAGCGAGCCGCGGCTGACGGGGTGGTCGGGGTCGCCCTCGATGTGGATGATCTCGGCCTTGGCGTTCTTGGCGCCGTCGCCCAGGCTGTACATCAGCAGGCCGCAGCCGACCGAGCAGTAGGGACAGGTGTTGCGGATCTCCTTGGCGCGGGCGAGGCGGAACTGGCGCACCTCGGCCAGCGCCTCGGACGGCAGGAAGCCCAGAACCCCCATGCTGGAGGCGGCGAGACCGCCCGCCGTGACCTTCAAGAACTGCCGCCGTGATACCTGCATGGGTGTGATGGGCATGAAACCTCCCTGATGTCAGATGTGCCGGCCCGGCGCCTGGGCGCCTGGAACCGGGGGCGCCGCACCGCCCGGGGTTGACCCGGCCGAAAGGGCGCATCCCCCAAAGGGCAGATTCCGTGCCAGCCGGGGCCATGGGCGGAATGCGGGGAATTTGCTGGGGCGGACGGACGGAACGGCCATGCCCGCACCAAGCCGAGGGACATTTTGTCCAGCCGGCGATGGACAAAATGTCCCTGACGTTTGTGTGGAGGACAATCTGTCGGGGATTCGCACGGCGCCTCAAATCCCTCGCCCCCCTGGGGACAGGGGTGGCGCCGAAGGCGCCGGGTGAGGGGGGCGGCCGCAGGCCGTAAGCGCTCCCACCATGCAGCGTGTCTCCGCCCTTGCGGGCGCCCCCTCATCCTGACCTTCTCCCCGGAGGGGAGAAGGGAGGTGAGTGCCGCCCCTGGCACCGTTCTTGCGCTGTGCTATCCCTTCTCACCCCTCGTGATCCGTGACCGGGAAAGCCACCATGACCGCCTCCTCCGCCGACGCCCCGATTTCCGAAGCGGCGATGTCCGAAGCGACCGCCGCAGCCATGGCCGCCGCCGGTCTGGTGCCGGGCCAGTCGCCGTCCCCGCTGCGCCTGCCCGACACGGCGCTGTTCGCCCGGCGGGCGGTACGCCTGCGCACGCTGGCGGAGGGGCACGCCATGGGCGACTGGCTGCGCTTCGTCGCCACGCTGGCCGACGCCCAGGCGGCGGTGGCCGCCACCCCCGCCGCCCTGCCGCCGGAGGAGCAATGGGCCGCCGACCTGCGCGCCCTGGCCGCCCGGCTGGACAGCCTGCCCGGCGGCGCGCGGGAGGTCCTGGCCGCCCTGGCCGCCACCGACCCGGACGCTCTGGAGGCGCTGGCCGGACGCTGGGCCGGCGACGCGCTGGAGGACGGCGACCTCGCCGCCGCGCCCTTCCTGGCCGCGGCCTTCCAGACCGCCTGGACCCGCCACGCCGCCACGCTCGACCCGGCGTCGGTCACCGCCCACGCCACCGCCGCCGCCTGCCCGGTCTGCGGCGGCGCGCCGGTCGCCGGCGTGCTGCAGGTCGGCATGGAGAGCGGCGGCCTGCGCTACCTCCATTGCGGGCTCTGCCACACCGCCTGGCATCATGTGCGCTCGTCCTGCGTGGCCTGCGGCGACGGCAAGGACGTCTCCCAGCGCTTCGTCGAAGGAGCGGACGGCAAGGAGCCCAACGGCGCGGTGCGGGCGGAGACCTGCGACGCCTGCCACAGCTATCTGAAGCTGCTGTTCCTGGAGAAGGCGCCGGACCTCGACCCGGTGGCCGACGACCTCGCCACCCTGGCGCTGGACCTGCTGCTGGGCGAGGAGGACTACCGGCGCATCGGCGTCAACCCGTTCCTGGCCGTCGCCGGGTAAAGAGGCGCCGGGTAAGAAGAGAGCGCGTCAACCCCCCGCGGTGATCCGCTGGGCGGCGAAGAAGGGCGCGGTCGGCTGGTCGGAATAGACGGCCTGCCGCCGCAGCCACAGGGTGAAGCGGGTGCCGCGCCCCGGATCGCTCTCCACCGTGATCCGCCCGCCGTAGCGCTGGACGATGGCGTAGCTGATCGACAGGCCGAGCCCTGTCCCGGTCTGCTTCTTGGTGGTGAAGAAGGGGTCGAAGATGCGGGCCAGATCGCCCGCCGCGATGCCGTGGCCGGTGTCCTCGACCCCGACCAGCACCCCTTCGAACGGCTCCGCCCCCGGCAGCCGGTCGTCCGGACCGATGTCCCGGCTGTCCAGCGTCAGGCTGCCGCCCTCCGGCATCGCCTGCATGGCGTTGACGATCAGGTTGATCAGCACCTGCTGAAGCTCGCCGCGGTTCATCTCCACCGGGCCGCCCGCCTGCGTCTTCAGCGCCACCGTAACCCGCGCCCGGTTCAGGTTGTGCCGGGTCAGCACCAGACAGTCGGACAGCACGCCGTTCACGTCCGTCGGCTCGGCGTAGCCCGCGAAGTCGCCGGGCCGGGCGAATTGCAGCAGCTTCGTCACGATGGCGTGGATGCGCCGGGTCTGCTCGTCGATCAGACGGACCTCCTGGCGCACCGGCTCGATCCCGTCGCCCAGCACCTCGCGCAGCAGGTCGAGGTTGCCCTGGATTACCGCGACCGGGTTGTTGATCTCGTGCGCCACCCCGGCGGTCAGCTCGCCGATGGCGGTCAGCTTCTCGTTCATCACCAGCTGCTGCTGGGCGCGGCGCAGGGTGGCGTTGGCCTCCTCCAGCGCGGCGGTGCGCAGCGCCACCTTGCGGTCCAGTTCCTCGGCGGAGCGCTGAAGCTCCCACCGCCGCGCCGCCACGGAATCCAGAAGATGGTCGAAGGCGCGGGCCAGCCGGCCCAGCTCGTCCCGGCTGGCGGTGGGGCCGATGCGGGCGGAATCCTCGCCCCTCTCGATGCGGACGATGACGCCGGCCATGCGCTCCAGCGGGCGGAAGATGGCCCGCGCGCCGCGCAGGCCCACCAGCGTCCCCAGCCCCGACACCAGCAGGAACAGCAGGAACAGCCCGGCCAACGCCTTGTAGAGCGTGTCGCGCAGCGGCGATTCCAGGAACCCGACATAGAGCATCCCGATCCGCCGCCCGGCGGTGTCGGCCAGCGGCTGGTAACCCGACACATAGGTGTCGTTGACCACGAAGGCCGAGCCCAGCCACGGCTCGCCGCGGCCCAGCACCTTGTCCGCCACCGCCTGCGACGCGCGGGTGCCCAGCGCCCGCTGGCCCTCGAACAGCCGCACGTTGGTGGCGATGCGGGTGTCGCCCAGGAACAGCGTGGCGGTGCCCTGGCTGCCCAGCGGCAGCGAGGCATCCTGATAGACGATGGTGTTCAGCCGGTCCACAATGCCCTGGTTGCCGTTCAGCAGCACCCCGCCTTCCAGCACCCCGAGCAGCCGCCCGTCCGGCCCGTCGAAGGGGATGGCGACCTGGATCACCAGCCCGCGATCCTCGGCCCCTTGATTTTCGACATTGCGCGGATCGGGCCGGGCGGCGCGGGTCGGCACCAGCGGCGTGTGGGCGGCCCGGCGCAGGGCCGGGTTCAGCGCCTCCAGCTCCGCCGGGGCGAAGACCTCCAGCCCATGCTGGGCATAGCCGTGCAGCGCCTCGCGCACCACCGACCAGCCGCTGCGGTCCGCCGGAACGGCGAAGGACCCGCCCGCCCGCACCATGCCCCCGGCGTCGAGCAGCAGCAGATAGTCCAGCCCGTGCTCCTCCGCCTCCTCGTCGAGCAGCCGGCGCAGGTCGGCGGGCGTCCCGCGCTCCAGAACCCCTCGCTCCAACAAAAGGGCCAGCCGGTGGGACGTCGCCACCCCTTCCAGCCCGTTGCGCAGCGACATCTGCACCCGGTCGAAGAACTGCCGGGCCGTTCCCAGGTCGGAGCTGACCTTGTTGACCAGAAGCTGGTCGTAGCCCTGCGTTCCCCAGGCCCAGACGATCATCAGCAGAACCGGCGCGCCGACCAGCAGCGGCGCCAGCACCAGCGCCAGCAGCTTCAGCCGGACCGACTCCGCGTAGGCCGCCGCCAGCCGCGTCAGCATATTGGGCCGGGGCGGATTGGAACGGGACGCATGGGATGGAGGCGTCACACCCCCCATTCCACGCATTTGCGGTCCAGCGTCTTGCGCGACACGCCCAGCAGGTCGGCGGCGCGCGTCTTGCTGCCGTCGCAGCGCGCCAGCACGGTCAGGATGTGGCGCTTCTCCACCTCGGCCAGCGGCAGCACCTCGCTGTCACCGTCCATGCGGACGTGGCGGACCGGACAGGGGGCGCAGGGCGGATTGCCGGCGACCGCGGCCGCGCACAGGCTGGGGTCCGCCGCCAGGCCGGCCTCCACCGCCGCGGCGTTGGCGGTGTCCAGATCGTCCAGCGGGAACTCGCCGAGCAGCAGCGACCGCTCCACGAAGTTGCGCAGCTCGCGCACGTTGCCGGGCCAGGAATGGCACATCAGCGCCTTTGTGACCTCCGGCGTCAGGGTCAGCGGCGGCACGGCCAGCCGCACCGGCAGGAAGCGCATGAACAGGGCCGCCAGCTCCGGCACGTCCACCGAGCGCTGGCGCAGCGGCGGGATGGTCAGAGTCATCACCTCCAGCCGGTAGAACAGGTCCGGGCGGAAGCGCCCCGCCGCGGCCTCGGCCTTCAGGTCGCGGTTGGTGGCGGTCACCACGCGGACATCGACCGGCACCTCCTGCTCGCTGCCCACCGGGCGGATTCGCCGCTCCTCCAGGACGCGCAGCAGCTTGGATTGCAGGGTCAGCGACAGCTCGCCGATCTCGTCCAGGAACAGCGTGCCGCCGTGGGCGTAGTAGAACAGCCCCTTGCGCGCCTCCTTGGCCCCGGTGAAGGCGCCGCGGGCGTGACCGAACAGCTCCGCCTCGATCAGGTCGGCGGAGATCGCCGCGCAGTTCACCGCCACGAAGGGCCGGTCGGCGCGCGGCGACAGGTCGTGCAGCGCGCGGGCGACCAGCTCCTTGCCGACGCCGGACTCGCCCTGGATCAGCACGGTGGACGGGGTCGGCGCCACCCGCTGCACCAGGGAGCGCAGCCGCATCATGGCGTCCGACCGCCCGACGATCTCGTCGCGCCCGCTGTCCTTCTTCGACAGCTGCCGGCGCAGCACGTAATTCTCGCGGGTCAGCCGGGTGCGCTCGACGCAGCGGTCGATGGAGTTGAGGATCTGCTCGACCCGGAAGGGCTTCAGCACGAAATCCGCTGCGCCGGAGCGCAGGGCGTCGATGGCCGTGTCCATGTCGGCGAAGGCCGTGACCAGGATCACCTCGCCTGCGTAGCCACCGGCCATCAGCTCCTTCAGCCAATCCAACCCCGATCGGCCCGGCAGGGCGACATCGAGGATGATCACCTCGGCGTGGATGCGCTCCAGCTTCAGCGCGCCCTCCTCGGCGCTGCCCGCCACCTCGACCCGCCAGCCGCGCCGCTCCAGCGCGCGGGACAGGAAGCTGCAGATGCCTTCCTCGTCATCCACCACGAGAATGGAAGGTTTGGAGCGATCCTCCGCCCGGCCATCCTCCGGCGCGCCGCGGTCGGACGGGGGAGAAATCGGAGCGGTCATGGTCATCGCTGGGCACTCGGCGGCGGAAAGCCCCGCATTCTAGGGGACCACAACCAGGGCGGGCCAGTGATTTCCGAAATCCGGAATAGTCCCAGCGTCCCGCTTGGACAACCGCGCCGCGCCGTGCGACGCTCTTCCGCTCATCGCAGAGACCGGGAGCCGACCGTGACGGACACCAGCGGATCATTCATCCATGCCGGACCGCGCCTCGCCGGCGCCGGCATCAGCGACGCCGGCATCGGTGAGGCCGGCATCGGTGAGGCCGAGTGGCGGGCCCGGGTCGATCTCGCCGCCGCCTACCGTCTGGTCGCCGAGCGCGGCTGGGACGACCTGATCTACACCCACATCTCGCTGGCCGTGCCGGGGGAGCCGGGGCGCTTCCTCATCAACCCCTTCGGCCTGACCTTCGACGAGGTGACCGCGTCCAACCTCGTGAAGATCGACATCCACGGCGCCATCATCGGCGACAGTCCTCACCCGGTGAACGCCACCGGCTTCGTCATCCATGGGGCGGTCCATGCGGCGCGCGAGGACGCCCGCTGCGTCATGCACCTCCACAACGAGGCGGCGGTGGCGGTGTCGATGCTGAAGGACGGCCTTTTGCCGCTGTCCCAGCACGCCCTGCGCTTCCACGGCGTCCTCGCCTACCACCGGTACGAAGGGCTGGCCCTGACGGAGAGCGAAAAGGTCCGCCTCGTCGCCAATCTCGGCACCCGGCGGGCGATGCTGCTCCACAACCACGGCAGTCTGGTGACCGGGCGCACGGTGGCGGAGGCCTTCTGCCTGATGGACATGCTGGACAAGGCGTGCCGGATGCAGCTCGCGGCGCAGGCGACCGGCGCGGAACTGGTGTCGCCGCCGCCGGAGCTGTGCGACAAGACCTACCGGCAGCTCACCGCCGATCCCGAGCCGGAAGGCGAACTGGAATGGCCGGCGCTGCTGCGACGCCTGGACCGGCGCTGCCCGGACTACAAGAGCTGAGTTTCCCGGACCGCGGTCCGCAACAGAGGGGATGGATAAACGATGCCGCTGATCAACGTTCAGCTTTTCGAAGGCCGCACGCCGGAGCAGAAGCGCGCCTACGCCAAGGCGCTCACCGACGCCTCGGTCGAGGTTCTCGGCTGCAGCCCGGAAGCGGTCGATGTCATCTTCCACGACGTGAAGAAGAGCGATTGGGCCAGCGGCGGCAAGCTGTGGTCCGATCCCGAGTAACGTCGGTTTCCCGGATGCCCATGGGAGGCACTGCTCACCCCATGGGCATCCGGACAAAAATCAGGCAATCCATCCCTTAGCCTGCGCTCAAACCGCGCCCACCGTCTTTCCCGTCAGGCGATAGACCGCGGTGGCGACCGCCCGATCCTCGCTGACACCGACCTCCAGGCGCCGGTCGATGTAATTGCCGAGAAACTCCACCAGCGCGTCGCGGGTGACCGACTGCACCCACTGCCCATAGCGGCCATAGGCTTGCAGCGTCCAGAATTCCGAGGCCATCAGCGCCGAGCGGACGGTCTTGGACGAGCCGTCCCAATGCGACCACATAAAATCGATGGCACTCTGAGCGACCGTAATCACCAAACC
Source organism: Azospirillum sp. TSH58 (assembly GCF_003119115.1). Taxonomy (NCBI): domain Bacteria; kingdom Pseudomonadati; phylum Pseudomonadota; class Alphaproteobacteria; order Rhodospirillales; family Azospirillaceae; genus Azospirillum; species Azospirillum sp. TSH58. The sequence continues at coordinate 1,106,645 of NZ_CP022367.1, read as the reverse complement.
GGCATTGATTCCGCGTGACGCCATCGTAGTCTCCCTCTCAGCTTGCCGAGCGGACGCTCGTGAACGGAAATTTGTTCAGCAAAAGCAATGCCAGGGAGATTGGAGCAGGAAGCCGTACCTCGTTCGGATGCGATTCGCCGGAAATCCAGACCAGACACGGGAGGAGTGGCCATGAACACGCAGGAAGAGCAACGGGCGCGCGACGCGCTGAAATGCATCGACCGCGATCTCGACGCGCTCGACATCCAGATTGCCGCCTTGCAGGCGCGGCAGCGATCCGGAACCTCCCTCGACCAATACATCCGCGTCCGCGACGCCCTGCTGACTGAGGCCCAGACGATCCTGATCCAGCTCGACAACTCGTCAGGCCGTTTGTCCCCTCCCCCGCCGCAGGCGGGGGAGGGTTAGGGTGGGGGCCCGTGTCGACACCCCAAGCACAACGAAAAGCCGGCGCTTCCCACAAGGAAAAGCGCCGGCTTTGTCGTTCATGAAGCCGATTGTCAAGTGTGTGCGAAACCTGCTCCGTCCACGTCCTGGCTGGTTTGGCGTGTGCCGTGGTGACCTGGCGGCGACCTACTCTCCCACGTCTTAAGACGCAGTACCATCGGCGCTGAGGCGTTTCACGGCCGAGTTCGGAATGGGATCGGGTGTTGGGAGCCTCGCCATGACCACCAGGTCACCAAGGCACACGCGAACCATCCAGACAGGGACGGCAGAGGTGTCAATGATCGAGGACGTTCTTGCATTCTTGCGGTGTTGGCTCGTGCGCCCAGGGCTTGCCGCTGCGCGCGGGCCGCCTGCTGGGAAGGATCAAGCCGATCGAGCGATTAGTAAGGCTCAGCTTCAGGCGTTGCCGCCCGTCCACATGCCTCCTATCGACGTGATGGTCTGTCACGGCTCTCAAGGGAGTTCTGGTTTAGAGGTGGGTTTCCCGCTTAGATGCTTTCAGCGGTTATCCCGTCCATACTTAGCTACCCGGCCATGCCACTGGCGTGACAACCGGTGCACCAGAGGTATGTCCATCCCGGTCCTCTCGTACTAGGGACAGATCCTCGCAAAACTCCGACACCCACGGCAGATAGGGACCGAACTGTCTCACGACGTTCTAAACCCAGCTCACGTACCACTTTAATCGGCGAACAGCCGAACCCTTGGGACCTGCTCCAGCCCCAGGATGTGATGAGCCGACATCGAGGTGCCAAACGACTCCGTCGATATGGACTCTTGGGAGTCATCAGCCTGTTATCCCCGGCGTACCTTTTATCCGTTGAGCGATGGCCCGTCCACATGGAACCACCGGATCACTATGGCCGACTTTCGTCTCTGCTCGACTTGTCTGTCTTGCAGTCAGGCGGGCTTATGCCATTGCACTCGTCGAGCGATTTCCGACCGCTCTGAGCCCACCATCGCGCGCCTCCGTTACACTTTGGGAGGCGACCGCCCCAGTCAAACTACCCGCCATGCAGGGTCCCGGCTCCGGATCAACGGAGCGCGGTTAGATGCCAGAGACCTCAAGGGTGGTATTTCAAGGTTGGCTCCGCCCGAGCTGGCGCCCGGGTTTCCTAGCCTCCCACCTATCCTACACATGAGATCCCTAGCACCACTGCAAAGCTGTAGTAAAGGTGCACGGGGTCTTTCCGTCTGA